>NZ_JACGVA010000072.1:0-226170 GCF_014076985.1 Colwellia sp. MB3u-8 | reverse complement strand
TCAACAAAGGTGAATGTCCAACTAATGAATATTTATTCAAATTAATATACATAACTTAATATTAACATTCAACACGTTAATTTTACTTTTTGAATATAGCGATGTAGAAAGACAGATTAAATCCCACTTTATACATAAAAGCGGGATATGAAGCTAAACTGTAACTATATACAGTACACCTTTAAAATTAATAAGGAATGATGATGAAATCTGAATTTCTCTCGCATATCAAAGAAACCATGTGGACACGACGCTACGCAAAACGCACTATTGAGTCTTATTTATATTGGATTAAAGCGTATATTATCTTTATTGGAAAAATACATCCAAACGATTGCCATGATAAAGAAGTTGAACAATTTCTTAGTTACCTTTCAAACAACTTAAATCTTGCCCCTAAATCTCAAGCGTTAGCATTAAATTCGGTTAACTACTTATATAAGCATATTTTAATAAAACCGCTTAGCCTTGAATTACGTTTTAATAAATCTCGAGTAACGCCGAAACTGCCAACCGTATTAACTGCAGCAGAAGTCAAAGCGCTTTTAACGGCTGTGAATACAAATAACCTGTTACTGTGTCAATTAATGTATGGCAGTGGTTTGCGCTTAATGGAGGCGGTACGTTTACGGGTTCAAGATATCAATTTTGATTATCATTGCATTGAAGTTTGGAATGGAAAAGGGGGTAAGCATCGAACGGTTACATTAGCCCCTGAGTTAACTGAGGCGCTAAAAAATCAAATATCACAGGTAAGCGCTTATTACGTATTAGATATGAAAAATGCTGACTACTCTGGGGTATATTTACCTTTTGCTTTAGCACGAAAATATCCAAGTGCAGCTAAAACATTTAATTGGCATTATTTATTTCCATCAAGTCGATTATCGCTAGACCCTGAAGTCAATAAGTTAAGACGGCATCATATAAATGAATCTGTCATTCAAAAGGCAATAAAAGTAGCGTCAATAAAATCAAATATAAATAAAAACGTAACTTGTCACACCTTACGTCACTCTTTCGCCACTCATCTACTTCAAAGAGGTGCAGACATTCGTACGGTGCAAGAACAATTGGGCCATAGCGACATTAGAACAACGCAAATATACACCCATGTCATAGAGCGAGGTGCAAACGGTGTTACAAGTCCATTATCGGCTTTAATATAGAGGTTACAGCCTACTGGCTATGTTTTAATATTAATAATGGCTCTAAGGACTATTGAATAAAATGTAAATAAATGAACTTATAAGCTAGACAAGTAACGATATTTTTTGAAAAAATTTCGTTCGTATAATAAGGGATGATATAACTGATTCTTGGATTTTTGGATTGAAATCACAGGTAAAAATAAAATAAATTGGCGGAGTGGACGGGACTCGAACCCGCGACCCCCGGCGTGACAGGCCGGTATTCTAACCAACTGAACTACCACTCCGCGTATTTATTTCTGTAAATTTTAAAAGGATTTACAACCTTTGAAACAATTGGCGGAGTGGACGGGACTCGAACCCGCGACCCCCGGCGTGACAGGCCGGTATTCTAACCAACTGAACTACCACTCCACACATCTTGCTTCTGTAAATTTTGAAAGGACTTACAACCTTTGAAACAATTGGCGGAGTGGACGGGACTCGAACCCGCGACCCCCGGCGTGACAGGCCGGTATTCTAACCAACTGAACTACCACTCCACACATCTTGCTTCTGTAAATTTTAAAAGGACTTACAACCTTTGGATTAATTGGCGGAGTGGACGGGACTCGAACCCGCGACCCCCGGCGTGACAGGCCGGTATTCTAACCAACTGAACTACCACTCCGCATATTAATCGCTGCTTTCAACACAACTCGTTGAATGCGGCGGAATAATACGGTTAAGATTCGATGCCGTCAACCAGTTTTTTACATTCATTTGTTTATATGTCTAATTGATGAACAATCCGGCGTTTTTAACAGCAACAACCCATAATAAAATACCATTAAGCCATTTTATTTACGCTTTTTACGTCGTATAAAAATAAACATCAATGCGGCAATTATGATCACTAAGGTGTTTCCGCCAACAATATACAAAAGTGTTGCTTGTTGTTTGTTGGCAACTTTAGCTTCTTGCGTTGCTTTTACTTGCGCAAGCTTTTCAGCTGCTATCGCTGCATTAGTGATTGCTTGTGCACTTTTTTGCTCCGAGGTTAAGTTATGAGACCCGCGGTTACCCCCTAAGATACCTGCTTCAGGTAAGTGGTCAACATTAAAAGTAAACTCAGGTAATATTGCTTGAAACTCTCTGCCATTTTTAATATCACCAAACACCCTTACTTTTATACGGTGCACTCCAGGCTCGGTAAAGGCAATTGTATGCGTACGGGTTCGCCCTTGCTCTTGCACTACAGTAAAAGGTTCTACTTGTTGATCGGGAAAAGTCACTTTGCCTTGCATGAGCATACTGTCAGCGTTGACCAAGCTATCATCAATAGTAAAGGTAACCACATGTGTCTTATTTTCACCTTGGTTTGTCACTACTGATATGCTGATGGGGTTTTTCTGCACTACAATCGGCTTTTGTCGTAACTCTCTTGTGATCATAGGCATTTTAACAATATAAATAGGTTGCCACTCGCCTGGGGCAAAATCCAACTCCAGTTCACCGGTAAACAGGCTGTCATTGGCATGTTCGTCTAAGTCTCTGCCGTTATCACGAAATGAAGCTAGTTGAATCGGCGCTGCGCCAAAATTGTCGAAGGCCGAGTTATTTGTACTAAAAAAATCAACATTAAGTGTTAATACGTCTTGAAATAAAGGGTCGTCAATGAGCAAGTCACCATTAAATAAGCGCGCTACCACTTTTAATGTTTCACCCTGTAAAATAATTTCGGGTAGTGGTGTCACTTCTAATCTAATTTCTGATAACACCATAATTTTACTGTTGGCTTGTACCTGTCCTATCACTTGCCATGGACCAATCATGGGTGATTTTATCTTGAGCATATCGAAGGTTTGATCATCAAACCATTGCACTTTGTCTTCAGGGTAATTATTGATGTTTAGTTTTGAACCATCGGGGCGGATAAGAATAATGGGTTTTGCGCCTCTGCGGCGATAAAATATCAGTGTTACTTCATCGAGTTGTTCGTCAATACGAAAGCGATTGTCAAAATAAGGGATTTGATTGGTGGCGCTATCATCAACATATTCAAGTTCAGCGGGTATTTGCTGTGCATTTGCGCTTAAGCTAAACATTAGTGCCATTATCACCTTAGCAAAGCGTGCTATGAATAATGCTGGGGTGTTAAACAAAGCTATTTTTGCTTTGCTTATTTTTGTTGTCTTTATTTCAGCCCTGATTATTTCAACCCTGCTTATTTCAACCATAGTGGCGCAGCCCCTTTGTCATTAACAATAACTAAACGATTTTCGTGCTCAGCTAGTTCATCGGCAGTGGCAACCAAAACCTTTAATTTTTGGTGATTACTATTAACTCTTCGAATGGCGTTAGCATCTTCTGCTTGGCTATCACCTGATTGCAGGTTCAACGTTGCCTGTTTACGGGTCATTTCAATGTAAACAAACGCCAGTAACTGTGCATCTATTAACGCACCATGGTAAGTACGGTCAATTAATTTATCAACCTTATAAAAACGGGCTAAATAATCTAAGGTTTTAGGTGAGCCAAATTCGTCTTTGGCTACTTTTAAAGTATCGGTAATACTACAAATATCGGTTGTTTTAGGCAGGCCTCGCACCATCGAAAACTCATGGTCCATAAAACCAACATCAAACTTGGCATTATGAATAACTAAACGAGCACCTTTAATAAAATTAACAAAATCTTGGCTTACTTGCTCAAACACTGGTTTGTCACGTAAAAATTCGTCGGTTAAACCATGAATATTAATAACTTCTTGGTCCATTACCATTTGTATGCCGCGCACCGTTGGCTTGACATAAACGTGAAATTTTCTGCCAGTTAGCTGACGGTTGATCATTTCTACACAACCAATTTCAACAATACGGTGCCCTTCACGAGGGTTAAGACCTGTGGTTTCTGTATCCAGTATGATCAGCCGTTCGTCTTGTGTATTTTGTTCAATCAATGTCTAACCCTTTAATTTTTGTCATGCCTGTTTTTGCATGGTGGTATGAAGGCTTTTAATGTCACTTTTCAGGTAAAGCTTCAGGAAATTCTGCAATGTTAATGGTAAGTCTTTTACTCAATAAAATATAGACAATGGCGGATATTACCAACGAACAATGTATTAGCAACCAAGTTATCGATTGAAGTTGCCAAATAAAATAGCCTAAAACCCCAATAAGCAAATCAAAAGTTAACGCTACAATGAGCAATACTTTACATTTTCGCCAACAAATACGCACCCAGGCTTGCGCTTTAGGTCGGCGTAAACTTAAAATAAGTACAATAAACAAGCCAATAACACCTGAAGCTAAATTTAAATAAAACAGTGCAGTTTGTGGAAAAACCCACTGAATCATAGCCACGTGATCTCGCATATTAGTCACTGACATGATCCAAATAATATAGGCACGCAATATAAACAGTAAAATAATGTAAATGCCGGGTGCTAATTTTAAGCAGTCAAAACTATCAAAGTGTTTTGGTAAAAATTGGGCGTAATATTTAGCTGACATAAAGCATTACTTATCACTCACGTTTTGCTTAGTGTTTGTTGTATTACTGGCCTTTGCATGCCTAGCAACAGACTCAAGTTCCAAATACTTTTGCCCTAAGGTAATCGCTTTTACTGCTTTTGAGCGAAATTCTCGGTTGTACAAAGTATAAACAACAAATAAGCTGGCTATCATAAAAATCAATGGATGAAAAAACCAACATAAAGCAGCAATAGAGAAATAATAAGAGCGTAAACCGTAGTTATAAGAATGAGCTGCTTGGTCTTGCACTACGGCCATTTGTTCAGCGTATTTTTTCAAGTTTTCATTCTCACCACTTTGGTCAAACGGACAAGCGCCAATCATGACGTTCACAAAACCATATTGGCGCATTGACCAAGTAAATTGAAAAAATGACAATACAAAAATAAACGCGAGCAAACTGAGCTTTAATTGGATCATGACATGATTAGGAAAGTTAGCATATGGAATTGAGCCAATCACTGACTCAAGACGCTCAACTTGCGCAAATAATGTTAAAACACCCGCTAATATTAACAAGGTAGAGGAAGCAAAAAAGGAAATATTACGTTCTAAATTAGCGAGTAAGGCGGCCTCACTCACCCGAACATCACGACCAATAATTTCATACATCCAATAAATTCTATGTTGATGCAAGCATCTTGCAACACAGTTGGTTGTTTTTGCTTTTTTACGTGCAAATCCGGTATACCCCACCCAACAAATAAAAAAACAGCAAAGCGCGATAACATCAAGCAGAGAAAATGGCATAGTAATTACAAAGACTTATCATTTTTAATAAAGATGAAGTTATTATGCTCTACAATTTTTTAAGATTCGAGCAATTATTCATTAATTCTTCATAATTTCTGAATAGCTTTTGTATGATAATACCAATTGAAATAACGAATTAGGTTACTTGGCTTTATACTGAAAATAGATACTAAATAAAGCTATAAAATAGAATAATAAATTAATCCTATTAACAAGTAACTAGGTAATAAAAATCGCTTTAGCAGCGAAATTAATTGCAAGCTAAATAAGCACCTAAACGTTAAACCTAAAGTAAACTTAAGCAAAACTTAGCCCATTGAATTCCGATGGCGAAAAGGTATTTATTGCTCAATTAACCAATTGACACACTGCCTAGCAATTTAATCTACACATTTTCTATTTTTATACATTATAGCCACACAAACCGATTCAACTATTGACATAGCGCCTCAAAATTAGCGCCCAAACACATCGACCGATACAGCAAAAAATCATCGACCAAACAACTCTCTATCGCAATAAAATCAAGCTATGAATATCACCATAAATAGTGTTATAAGTAACAATATAAATAAGGCCATATATTTATATTGTTACGGAAACCATCATTAACAAAGGTTTTTCTACCAAAACATAAGTTTACATTGCCATTGGTTTGCAAATTTGTAACAATTTGTGAAAAGGAATTCTCGTTAACGTAGAAGTTATTACGTTAAAATATAAAATAATAAAAAAATTGGAGTGGTAAATTTGAAATTTAGTATTCGTGGCCTATCTACACTCGCCAGCGTATTTATACTATTTATACAGCCTAGTTTTGCTCAAGAAAACACCGTAAAATTGGCACAATTAAATATTCCCCATGTCGACCTTAAGTTGGAAGTTGACGGTAAGTTAAATGATGCCATATGGCAGCAAGCCCTTGATGTATCTCTTAATATTGTTAACAGCCCTTGGAACAATAAATCCAGCCCAGTTTCGACAACCGCAAAAATTGTTGAAAATGGCGACTTTCTCTACATCGCTTTTATTGCCCAAGATCCTAACCCTGAATTAATTCAAGGATTTTTAGGTGACCGCGATACTCGCTGGAGAGATGACTTAGTCGGTTTTAAATTAGATACTTACAATAATCGCCGTTTAAACTACGAGTTTTTTGTTAATCCACACGGCGTACAACATGACGCTATTTTCAATGAAATGACCGGCAGTAAAGACGAAGCGTGGGATGGTATTTGGCAATCAGCTGGTAAAATAACGAATACTGGCTATCAAGTTGAAATTGCGATTCCCTATCATATTTTAAATTTTGACGACAATGATAATGTTAAAACTTGGGCAATGGAGTTAGTGCGCTTATACCCACGCGATACACGCTTGCGGATATCCCACATTGAACTTGATCGCGACGATGCTTGTTGGTTATGTCAAATCCCAGAAATAACCGGATTTAAAGACGCTAAAGCCAGCAAAGATATTATGATAACGCCAACCTTAGTCGCTAACAAAAGCGAAAGTCGTGAAATATTTGCGCCAAAAACAGATTGGCAAAGTGAAAATGATATTGATGCCGGTTTAGATCTACGTTGGGGCATTAATGCCAACACCTTATTAAATGTTACCGTCAACCCCGATTTTTCTAATGTTGAGTCAGATGCCGGTCAGTTAAGTGTTAATAAAACCTTTTCATTATTTTATGATGAGAAACGTCAGTTTTTTGTTGAAAATTCAGAATATTTTTCCAGTAACTTTGATCTTGTCTACACGCGAAACATTGCCGACCCCGAATACGGCGCTAAACTCACTGGCACCCAAGGCCAACATAGTTATGGCGCATTCATGACCAATGATACGCAAACCAATATTATTCTGCCTGGTAATACTGGCTCAAAATTAATTTCATTAGATGAAAAGAGTGAATCAGGGGCAATAAAATATCGCTATGATGTGAACGACGATTTATCTCTTGGTGTTATTAGCACGTTACGCCAAACTGATAGTTATCATAATTTTGTCTCAGGGCTTGATTCAAAATATCGTCTCAATGACTCAAACTCATTCCAAGCACAAATATTGGTGGCGGATACTAAAGACTCAGCACAATTTACCGACAGCGGCCAAGCAGAAAACTTTAACGACCATGCCTTTAAAATTCAGTATAAACATGATTCTGAATATTGGCAGGTGTTTTCAGAACATCAAGAAATAGGCAAAAAATTTCGTGCTGATTTAGGTTTTATGCCACGTGCTGATTATCAAAAGAGTAACGTGTTGGTTAATCGTTTTATCTATGGCGAGCCTGACAGTGCTTGGCAAAAAATGAAGTTTGCTGGCCAATGGCAAATATTGCACAATGAAAACGGTGAGTTATTAGAGCGTTCAGTCTCTTCGAGCTTCAGTATTGATGGACCAATGCTATCAGTGTTTGATGCAAAGCTGGTGAGCGCTGATAAAATTGGCTTACGTCGTCATGAACTAGATTTTAGTTTACCTATGGATAACAGCATTGACGGTAACACCCAGCGTTTCCAAGAAAATCAGCTCATTATCTATGGTTATATTCAGCCAACAGCGCAATTTTCCACTGAGCTTGAATTCACCATTGGCGATAAAATTGATTATGTTAATGACCGAGTTGGTGATATTACAGAGCTTTATGGCTACATAAATTATAACGTTAATAAACATTTAGAGTTTGAGCTTTCGCACACCTACAGCGATTTAGAGGCCGATAATGCCAAGGTGTTTACCGAAAACTTAACTGAACTTCGTGTTTCATATCAGTTTAATATTTATAGCTATGTGAAATTAAATGTTGTTTACACCGATATTGATTTCAATCTAGATAATAATCCCAGCGCCTATTCAGTAAAAGATAACAAGTTATCAACACAACTAATTTATGCTTATAAGATAAACCCACAAACCGTGTTTTACTTGGGCTATTCAGATAATAGTTATCAAGATGATAGATTGAAAAACTTAACGCGAGATCAACGTACCATTTACAGTAAAATTAGTTATGCATGGTTGCCATAAGTATTAATACCAGCAGCTTAAATTAATCTTAATCACATCTGCTATCAGTGTAATCAATAACAAAATAAGCGTTTGATTACGCTGATAACTTACGGTGCAACAAAGGTTAATGTCTCTCCCTAACCCGCCTTGTGCCTAAAGGCAGGTACGTTTTAACTTTTGTCATTCAGTACTCAACAGTGTTCGAGGCTGTTTGATAATAGGCGTGGCTTTAAGCAACCGTCTGCTCAGCCGTTTTTCTTCTGCTTATTTTACTCTCAGTATCATTAACGACAATGGTTGCTGAAATTTTATCATGAATAGCCTGTCGATTAGGGTCCCAAAATATCTGTGCAAAGCCAAGTAAACCTGTTGCTATGCCAGCACCATAGCCACCATAACGTCCAAAACTGTCCCATATCGATAACGGCGTACCATCAAGTTGGATCACTCGAATACTAAACAGCTTTTTACCCGGTGTTTGCCCATACCAAAGTGCGGTAAACATGGTGAAATAAAATGCTGCCCAACCAAAACCTAGCCCCAGATCTTCGACTAAACCTTGTAACCAAGCAAAGCCTTTATATACCGATGAATTCGACGGAACAGCAACCGTATTTTTATTTATTTCGCTGGTGGTATTGCTTTGTTTAGCGCCAGTAACCGCAACTTTTTTCTCAACTTTGTGTTTCATTAATGGCGACTCAGTCTGAGCAGCTAAAGGTAATTGTTCAAGTTGCTCACTTAACTGGGCTATTTCTTGCTGACTTAAACGGCTTTGCTTAGCCACACGTTTAAGTAAGTCAGCATTAAATTTGTTAATTTCTAGCGTTGAGGCTGTTTGCTCACTATAGGCCGATGATAAACTTTCAGACAACTGCAGCCAACATGGATAATCAACACAGTCAGTTTGAGCCATTGCAATACCTGCTGCTAGGGTGAGTGTTACTTTGATGAAATCATTATCCTCTGAGGCATTAGTGTTTGCTTCAGTCATATTTTCTTCATTACTTTGTAAATGGCTTTGTGAATTGCTTGGTAAATGGCTTTGTGAATTGCTTGGTAAATGGCTTTGATTATTTTGGTTACTCGATAATGTACCTTGGCTCTGCCCTGCTTGCTCAACATCATGATTAAAGGTTTCTAGTTCAGCAAAAAACTTAGGGAAGATATCAATCAAGACGACGAAAACAATTAACGCCGCAAAAACACGTAAAATTAATTTGCTTAAAGCACTTTTTTTAGCCAATTTATTACCACGTTTTCTACTGCCAAGTCTAAAGAGTGTTATCGCCACCAAAAAAGCCAATAACTCGCCCGGCGCCCCACTTAACAAAGCCACCAAAAATAAATCGACTAATAGTGCCATGCCTCGGCGCCACGGCACAGCTAATGATATACCAAACAGCGACTTATCAATTTTAAAAGCCAGTGGTGTTAATATTTCACGCGTTTCTTCATCAGATAATTTTTTTGCTTGAATTTTCGCCATTATTGAAATCTCTTTGTGCTACTTTATTAAGTAATTTATCCAAAACTTAGTTTATAAATTATCTGCCAGCGTTATCCATCTCTAGCTTGAGAGTTACTGTATTTTAGCTACAAATAAATAAAATAAAGCTATTAATATCAGCAGCCTGGCTAACGACGTAACTATTACAACAGCGATATAGATGACATAAAGCTATACTAAAGTATGAAAAAAAACCACATTTTAAGACCTATTAATTAGGTATCTATTCCTTTTTTGCATATAAGATACCGAAATATCACTTCTTTTTCTGCCATAAAGCGTTAACCTACGGCCTATAGTATTAACCTATTTGCAATAGTGTTAACCTACTTGTAATAATAGTGTTAATTGATCTGAAATAACTTTCGGTGGTTAACACATAAAATATCTATTAAATCTGTATGCCATACTCGGTCAATGCAATGAAAACAGGATTAAAAAATGTCGACTATATTTGAAGATAACTCAACATCCATTGGTAATACACCGCTAGTTAAACTTAACCGCATCGTTTCGGGTGAAAATACTGCAAATATCTACGCAAAGATTGAAGCACGTAACCCAAGCTTTAGTATTAAGTGCCGCATTGGTGCCAATATGATTTGGGATGCCGAGAAAAAAGGTTTGCTTGTGGCCGGTAAATCTATTGTCGAACCCACCAGTGGTAATACAGGTATCGCACTAGCATTTGTTGCTGCTGCTCGTGGTTATAAAATCACTCTAACTATGCCAAACACCATGAGTATAGAGCGCAGAAAATTATTAATTGCGCTAGGGGCTAAATTAATCTTAACCGACGGTACCAAAGGCATGAATGGTGCTATTGCCAAAGCACAAGAAATTAAAGATGCTGATCCAGATAACACAGTACTGTTAGGTCAATTTGATAATCCAGCTAACCCTGAAATTCATGAAAAAACTACCGG
The DNA here is from genome assembly GCF_014076985.1 of Colwellia sp. MB3u-8. Lineage (NCBI taxonomy): Bacteria > Pseudomonadati > Pseudomonadota > Gammaproteobacteria > Alteromonadales > Colwelliaceae > Colwellia > Colwellia sp. MB3u-8. The sequence continues at coordinate 215,294 of NZ_JACGVA010000072.1, read as the reverse complement.
GCCTGAAATTTGGCGTGATACTGAAGGTAACATTGATTTCTTCGTTGCTGGTGTTGGTACGGGTGGCACAATTACCGGTACAACGCGATATCTTAAAAGTGTTGCCGAGCATAAAATCACCTCAGTAGCGGTTGAACCTACAGATTCGCCTGTTATTACTCAAGCAATGGCGGGTGAAAAACTAACGCCGGGTCCTCATAAAATTCAAGGTATTGGTGCTGGATTTATTCCTGGCAACTTAGATCTTTCACTTATTGATGCCGTTGAACAGGTATCAAATGACGACTCTATGGCAATGGCGCATCGCTTAATGAAAGAAGAAGGTATACTTGCCGGCATATCGTCTGGAGCTGCCGTTGTAGCGGCTAAGCGTATTGCTGAAAAACCAGAAAATGCGGGCAAAAACATTGTCGTTATTCTTGCTAGCTCTGCTGAACGCTACCTTTCAAGCCCATTGTTTGCTGATTCATTTTCTGAAGAAGACCTGGCGTAATAGCCAAAAAATATCAAGCTGAGTTTTATTGTTAAACCATTATGATTAAACTATGACAATTCACGGGTTTTGTTGACAATTAAACCCTAGCTTGAGCTGAATTTTTAAAAGCCTGATTTGCAAGAATCAGGCTTTTTTGATCTTAAAATATTATACAACTTAAGTCGGTAAAAAGTAGCTTACTCTAGCTTTAACTCCTATTTTTGCGGTAAAGTGACATTAAGTTCACAAAGTTATCTGTTACCCTATGAATTATTTAAAATTAATCATCTTAAGTTTCGTTCTTTTGTTCTCTGCCTGCAGTGAAGAAAACAAAAACAAAATTCATGATCTTGACAACCCAGAAGTGGTTGCCATTGAATTTTTTAATGCCTTGTATAATGAACAAAATATAAAAAAAGCCGCATCGGTTTGTAGTCCAAGATTGTCGCGCATTATTCTGCACTATCAATCACCCAAAGCGGTTGCTCGCCATTTGTTCAATATGTCATACGATAAGGTTGATATTAAGCCCGATGATAGTGGTGTTAAAGTGAGAGAACAATTTAAAAACTCTGCGGAGATTACTATTTATTTTGACGGTTATTACCAAAATGACCGTATAAAAGATGTTAAACGATTGTTGTTAGTACAAATTGATAATAAATGGATTATCGAAAAAAGACTAAAAGACCCCTTTTAATTTCTCCCTCAAATAACATTGCCACTTTTTCACATTCATGTAAACAGTGGCATTGCCGACATAAATGTCGATACTTAGCTTTTGTTGGGAACATAAAAGCTGACCATTCATCCTGAATATAGAAACGGCGTCAATATTGACGCCGTTTTGTTTTTTAAACTTTAACTTTAGCTTTAGCTTTAATTAAAGTTAATAACCTATGGCTATACCTTCGCGACGAGGATCAGCCCCACCTCGCAATTTACCCTTAGATAATTCAATCGCCTGAATACCACTGTTTAAATCACGCACCACAACCTGATGCCCTTTTGCTTCTAACGCTGACTTAAGCTTGACTAGATCGCTGCCTTTTTCCAATGTGGTGACCTTATTGCGATTAGTTATGTGGGGCAAGTTAATCGCAGATTGTGGATCAAGTTGCCAATCTAAAATAGCGATCATGGTTTGTGCTACATAATTAATAATTCGGCTGCCGCCTGGAGAGCCTAAAACAAGCTTTAAAGCCTTGTCTTGAGTAAATACCATCATGGGTGCCATAGAGCTTCGCGGACGCTTACCTGGCTCTAAACGGTTAGCTACCCACTGGCCATTCTTTTTTGGATCTAATGAAAAGTCAGTCAATTGATTATTGAGAATAAAGCCTTCAACCATCACCGCAGAGCCAAAGCCCATTTCAACACTGGTGGTCATAGAAACAGCATTACCGTCTTCATCAACAATTGAGATATGGCTTGTTGAAGGCAATTCATAAGCGTTGTCGTCGGCTTGTGCAAGTGCACCTATTGGTGTGCCTGGAACCGCTGTACCCATATCGCTATCAGGATTAATTAACGCGGAGCGCTTTGCCATATATGGCTTTGAAATCAACCCCTGTGTTGGGACATTCACAAAGCTACTATCGGCAATATAACGATTACGATCGGCAAATGCCAAACGAGAACTTTGGCTAAATAAGTGGGTAAACTCAACATCTGCTAACGATAATTTTGCCATATCAAATTTCTCAAGTTGTCCGAGTATTTGAATAACAGCGACACCACCCGAGCTTGGCGGTCCCATTCCACACACTTGATATTGTCGATAAGGTCCACATACTGCCGGTAATTCTTTAGCACGGTAGTTTTTCATATCAGCTAATGTTAAACGGCCTGGGGCAATGGGTGATTGTTGTACTGCAGCAACAATTTTCTTGGCGATCCAACCTTCATAAAAAGCATTGATGCCGTTTTTAGCAATACTACGATATACAGTCGCTAACTTTGGGTTTTTTAATAACTGCCCTGCTTTTACTGCTTCACCATGAGGAAAAAAGTAATTTTTAATCGTTGGTAATTTCGTAATACCTGGGTTAAATTCCATTGCCACTAGCTTTTCTAGCCTAGGTGAAACAATAAAGCCTGTTTCTGCTAAATTAATTGCATCTTTAAACAATGCCGCCCAAGGTAGCTTGCCATATTTTCCATGCGCCTTGTTAAGACTTGCTAATACCCCAGGTACGCCAACAGCATGACCACCAACAACGGCTTTTATCCATGGAATAGCTTGACCATTCTCATCTAAAAACATATCTGTTGTTGCCGCCGCTGGTGCGGTTTCTCTGCCATCAAAAGTGGTTAGCTGCTGAGCTTTTTTATCCCAATGCAACATAAACGCACCGCCACCAATGCCTGAAGATTGTGGCTCAACCAAGGTTAATACCAATTGGACTGCAATAGCAGCATCTACAGCACTTCCACCTTGCTTAAGTATATTCAAACCGGCTTTACTGGCATAAGGGTTTGCTGTTGCTACCATGGCATGCTCGGTAACAACGGTTTGCTTAGCGATAATACCTGTTGCCGCTTCTGGTTCACGGTCTTCTCTTTTTTTATCTGGCGCTGCTACAACCAGCAAACTGGTAGAAATAAAGAGTAAAGATAATAGCCCTTTTATGGCTGAATTTGACATGCTGTTCCTTAATAAATAATTGACGATAAGTTATACTAACCTCATTAATTTTCTGATCATTTCAGCTAGTTTAAACAACTAACTATTACAATAAGTGCCTTTTATTAGACCGTTTTATCTGTGTAAAAAAGTAGACCTGATCATTAATGTAACGGGTCTACTTTAACGACCATAACATTGCCCAAGACATTAACACCTTCATTAACAGGTATATATTTTATTCAGCCATCAGTCACTGTGCTGACTAAATGATTGCTGAAATTGATTAAATTTCACAAAACTATTTAACAAGTTTTGATACTTTTTAGGTTCATTTTCTAAGCGAGCTAAAGCATGACAGCATGCTTCGAGTGATGAGAGCGCATGGTCTTTTTTGGTTTTTCTAATCTCATAAAGGCTAGCTATGCCTTGCGGTAAAACAATATGATTTATATTATGTAAGCAAGAATTGCTCATAAACATGCGATAGGCTTTTTTCCAAGTACCATCCAGTATAATAATGCACTTAATTTCACTCAGCTTACGCTCTATACCCTCACTTTGATTATTACCGCTAATAGTTAACGTTGGAAAATTCAGCGTTAAAGCCTGCTTACTCGGATATAACAAGACTATGTTGTCCGCGTATTGTATCAGGCGCTGTCTTAAAATATCAGAATCCGCAAAGGTTTCGCCAACTATCACCTCGCAGTTCGTTAACGATTGTTTTAATAAGCTGACCGTACCTTTGCTTTGCTTAACTTCACTGGGATGTTGCAGCACAATAACAGGTATGTGGTTATCAATAGCGACAGTAAAAGCGCAAATACAGGCTTTTTCAGGCCGTTGACATTGTTGACATAAAACTCGGGACATTTATTTAAAATAATAAAAAAATAGGATAGCTAAGTTTACGAAACTTTATCGACGAGTTTAAGTCATTTATTACATTACTTTTTAATATTGTTGTACTTAACTCATTTCGAATTGCTAATTCAACCAATCAACGCTATTACTTAGGGACGTTGTCGATATCGCACCGAGGCAACGAGTGTTTTTAAATATCGTTGTTTTCAGAATGCATTTAACAAGGAATTTCCATGCATAAAACCTATCAACACAGTTCGGCTAGCGCTTCAGATCATACCTTAAATACTATCTTAAATATTATTGTTGAAGGTGTTTGGGACTGGAATAGTAATACCAAAATAGTGACCCGTAGCCCCAGCTGGTACCACATGTTAGGTTACGAGTTTGCTGTTTTTAGAAAGGATGTATTTACTTGGGAAAATATTATCCATCCAGAAGATTACCCTAGAGTTATGCATCAGTTTGAACGTTATATATCAGGAAAGATTAACGCTTACAATGTAGAATATCGTTGTAAGAAATCAGACGATAGTTATTTATGGATTGCAGATCGCGGCGCGATTATAGCAAGAAATGCCGATGGCAGTGTTGACCGGATGATTGGCGCACATCATAATATACACCAACAAGTTATGGCTCAAACCGACCTTATTGAAAAAAATAAACTATTACAAAATAGCCACTTATCATTAGAAAAAGTTATTGCACAAAAAACGGATGAGTTAGCCAAAAAAAACCAGCAATTAGAACGAAAAATTATCGAGGTTGAGTCAGTTTCAAACATAGACCCTTTAACAGAAATTGCCAATCGTAAGCTTTTTGAAACGATATTAAATAAAGAGATAATACGCGCTGAACGCTATCACCACCCGTTAACCCTAGTCATGTTTGATCTAGATAAGTTTAAAAAAATCAACGATCAATATGGTCATAAAGTGGGTGATGATATTCTTTGTATGATAGCCAAACTTGTTGCCGAAAACATTAGAGATGTAGATTTATTTGCTCGCTGGGGTGGTGACGAATTTGTTATTATCTTCCCTGAACTCTCTCAAAAACAGGCACATCAAACTAGCGATAAATTACGAGAAATGATTAGTAAAGATCAAATAACGAACGAAATATCAGTAACCTGTAGCTTTGGTGTTGCACAATATAACAGCGGTGACTCAATAGACAGTTTATTTCAACGGGTAGATAAACAGCTTTATATTTCAAAAGAACAAGGTCGTAATCAAGTTTACTCTGAAGTTATTTAAGTTATTTAAACTATTTAAGTTACGGAGAAAAATTTTATTCTTTATTGAAGTGTAACTGAGCAGCTATAGCTAACAAGGTGAATTATACTCACTGGCCATTTCGCTATATTCACTAAAACTAATGTTTATAAAACTACAAGCAACTGCTAAAGTGCGTTGAATCATATCACGGTATAAATTTAAACAAATAATAAAAACACATGCTGCAATTAAAACCTCTACCCGTAAAAGCAACTCATAGCCTTGGCCCTTTGATCGTATTCACGCTTGCTTTGAGCGCCTTTATCTTTGATGCTCAAATTTCTGACTTGCTCATTTATAATCGCAGCTTAATCACAGCGGGAGAATATTGGCGCATAATATCAGGCCATTTTTTTCATTCAAATGCTAACCACTTTATGCTGAATGTCGCCGCAGTAGCACTGCTATGGGCCTTGCATGGCCAATATTATAGCTATAAAAATTACCTGTCAGTGTTTCTGACCAGTGCCATAGTTTGCAGCCTGGGTATGTATTGGTTTTCTGTCAACATTGAACTTTATGTTGGGCTGTCAGGGGTTCTGCATGGCTTTTTCGTTTGGGGGGCATTAATGGACATCAAGCATAAAGAAAAAACCGGCTATCTGCTGTTAATCGGTGTGATAGCAAAAATAATTCATGAGCAAATTTACGGTGCTAGCGCCGATGTAGAAATACTTATCGGTGCAAGTGTTGCCACCGATGCTCATTTATATGGCGCGATCGGTGGCTTGTTAGCTTTTATCTGGTGTTATTTTACGGCTAATAAAGCTAGTGTTTAGTTTCGTTATAAGGATGTAATTTATCAAGCGCAATAGATAAACCGTTGTCTTGTATAACGCGAACATGGTGACGGTCTAAACCTCTTGCCTGGCTAACACCACATGAATGTGCTAACAAGCCAACACCGTATAGAATGTACTTATGATAATTGGCAACACGCACAGCTTTACTGACTGGGTCTAACCCTTGTTGTAATCTAGGATCATGCGTAGTAATACCCGTAGGACAGGTGTCTTTATTACACTGCATTGCTTGAATACAGCCTAAAGAAAACATAAACCCCCTTGCTGAATTTACGGCATCGGCCCCCATCGCCAGTGCCCAAGCAACTTTTGATGGTGTGATCAGTTTACCTGCACATATAATTCTAATTTGGTCGCGTAAACCATATTCAACGAGTAAATTAACGACCAGCGGTAAGCTTTCTTTTAACGGCAAGCCAACATAATCCATCAAGGGTTGTGGTGCTGCCCCTGTACCACCATCGGCACTGTCTATGGTAATAAAATCCGGCGCATACTCTCGCCCTTGTCGGTTAATCTCTTCAAGTAAGTCTCTTAACCATAACGATTCACCGATAACCGCTTTAAAGCCTACCGGCTTACCGGTGACTTTGCGCACTCGATTGACCATGGTCAGAATATCTTTCACTGACTTAATTTCTGGGTGAGCATTGGGACTAATTGAGTCTACACCTATGGGTATACCTCGTATAAGAGCAATTTCTTCAGTCACTTTTTTGCCCGGCAATATGCCACCTTTACCGGGTTTAGCGCCTTGGCTCATTTTTATTTCAAACATTTTAATTTGTGGCATCGCCGCTAATGCAGCCAACATTTTGTCGCATAACTGTCCGTGCTCATCCCTTACGCCATATTTTGCGGTGCCTATTTGATAAACAATATCTGCCCCACTGGCCAAATGATGTTCACTAACGCCGCCTTCACCTGTGTTCAACCAGCATCCTGCTTTTGCTGCGCCATCTGAAAGTGCTTTGATTGCTGGTGCAGATAAAGCGCCAAAACTCATCGCTGAAATATTAAAAATTGAATCTGTGATGTAAGGCTTTCTACATTGACGACCAAAGGTAATAGAGCTCGCTGGTACCGCATCTTCTTCCAGTGTCGGAAAAGCACAGTTCATAAACATTATGGTGCCAATGGGTTCAAGGTTTCGCGTAGAGCCAAATGCCAGGGTACGGTCAACATTTTTTGCTGCACGATAGACCCAGCTGCGCTCAGCTCGATTAAAGGGTAATTCTTCTCGGTCCATGGCAAAAAAATATTGTCTAAAAAACTCCCCCTGCTTTTCAAAAAAATATCTAAACCGGCCAATAACTGGATAATTACGCCGTATCGCCTGTTTATTCTGCGTTTTATCTACAATGTACATATAAATTATCGATAATACGCCCAGCCCCAACAATAATATAAATAGTGCAGAAAGTGTTTCTACATAACCCAGCATGTTATCCATGTTTACCTCGTTAATCTTGTTGGTTTTTTTAGTTAATGTTAATCTAATTTTTTATCAAGAAATTATCGACAAAAAGGTATCAAAAGACTCAAAATATGGCGTTTATTATATCATCATAGACTAATTAATAATGTATCAAAAAAGTACCATGACTTCCTGCAGGTAAATATGCAGGCAGTATAATATTAGCTTCATAAAAATTACTTTAGCAGCAATTATTTTAAATCTGTGGCTTTTTCATGTCAGTTGTTTATGATAAAAATTAAAGAAGATTACAATCATAAATGGGCTTTGGCTTAATAAGGGATATCAATTGCAGACAACTCAAAATAACCACAATGTTATTGCTCGTCATAAACAGAGTAGCGCAAGTCTGCATATAAAAAAAACATCATACCTTGCTTTAACATTATTATGGGTTGCTTTGCCTATCAGTGCGAACAAAAGTCCTGTTATACATATAGTTACCGAACATTTACCTCCATACCAAATCGTGACTCAAAATAAACCACTGTCCGGCTTTGCCGTAGATATCATCAAAGAGACGATGGCACGAAGTCATTATGCCTATTCAATGAAAAATTATTCTTGGGTCCGCTCTTATAATTTAGCCCAAGTAAAAGCTAATTACTGCATATTCTCCCTTGCTCGATTAAAGTCACGAGAAAATATGTTTAAGTGGGTTGGGCCAATATCCAGCGTAAGCAATACGGCAATGTGGGCACGTAAAGGTCGCCATATTAAAATATCCAACTTAAACGATGCAAAAAAATACATTATTGCCGTTAATCGAGATGACATCGCTCATACCGGGTTAATAGAGCGAGGCTTTAACGAAGACGAAAACCTCTATGTTTTAGATAACACAAATTCATTAATTAGTTTATTAATTACTCGACCAGAAATAGACCTGATCGTCGCCGATGATACGACCATAAAATTTCGTACCGAATTAGCGGGAGCTAATATCAATGAGCTGCAACGGGTCTATGAAATTAAAGATTTACCACTAAATTTTTTCTTCGCCTGCAGTAAACAAACTGACGATAACATCATCAAGCATTTATCAAATAAACTACAAAGCCTTTACCAAGATGGCAGTTATGATGCTATCTGGGAAAAATGGCGTAATAAACTCACCAACCCTAAGTTATAAATTAGTTTTGATTAAATTATTAATCAAATATTGGCACTATTTGATCGTGACATTGCCGACATCCTGAAAATAATAAAGGCCTCAAATGAGGCCTTTATTATTGCTTATCATTAAAATTTTTATAAAGTAGTTTCGAACAACTTATAAATTCTCCGATATTCATTTAGCCAAGAGCTAGGTTGAACAAAACCATGGGGCTCTACCGGATAAATAGCAGTTTCAAAGTCTTGTTTTTCTAACTCAATTAAGCGCTGAACTAAACGCACAGTATCCTGAAAAAACACATTATCATCGACCATAGGTGCATTAATTAGCAGCGGTTTTTCTAAGCCTTCGGCGAAGTATATGGGTGAGCTACGTTCATAAGCAATAGGGTCATCACCCGGCATATTTAAGATGTTAGACGTGTAACCATGATTGTAATAAGCCCAATCTGACACTAAACGCAGCGCTGAACCTGATTGAAATAACTCAGGGTCGGTGAACATTGACATCAAGGTTAAAAAGCCACCGTAAGAGCCGCCATAAGTACCTACACGGTTAGCGTCAACATTGGCATTTTCCACTAACCAATTTACGCCATCACGCATATCTTGCACTTCGGGCTTACCCATATGGCGGTATATTGCTGTACGCCAATCACGGCCATAGCCTTTTGATGCACGGTAATCCATATCGATAACCACATAACCTTGTTGTACTAACATGCCGTGAAACATATATTCACGAAAATAACCCGACCAACCTAAATGTGAATTTTGCAAATAGCCCGCGCCATGGCTAAACATTACCGCTTTGTTTTTAGCGCTGGTTTTATCGTAACCTTTAGGTAAATAGACTTTTGAATATATGGGCTGTGCTTGATGTGATGACTCGATAGCGACTACATTAGGTGCTGCCCAAGGCATCGCCAGAAACGCTGCTGAAACGGTATGGGTTAATCGCATTGCCTCAGTGTTGTTAGTCATATCTTTAACATAAAGCTCTGGTGGTAAGGTGATTTCTGAATGCTCAATTAACAGTTTAGCTTCATCAGGGCTTAACGTGTAATTATTCATACCACCTAAATCGGTTAACGCAGTGATTTTACCTGACGCAATATTCACTTTGTAAATTTCATAAATACCTGGGTGTTTTTTATTGGCTTTAAAGTAAATATTTTGTTCATCAGCAGATACTGTTAAGTCGTTAACTTCAAAATCACCTGCCGTTAAGGCTCTTGCTTTGCCATTTAGTGGCTTAAGGTATAAGTGTGCGTAACCACTTTCTTCTGAAAGATAATATAAACTGTCGGCGTTATTCAACCAACCCTGTTCGTTAAAGGTGTAATTTATCCAAGCATCATCATGTAAACGGTGTTGAGAAACTAAGGCTTTACGGTCAAAATCAACCGTTGTGATCCAACGGTCTTTGTTATCCCAAGCTTCAAGCATAATAGCGACTTGCTGACCATTTTTTTGCCATTGAATAGGGGCCCACGCTTGCATAACATGAATATTACGCGCTGATTTTTCTGATTTATATTTTTTACCTTCACGGGCATAATTCTCTTTACGCACACTGGCTAGTACGTCTTCATCAAAACCCGGTAAGCTGTCATAACTCAACAAGGCTTTTGTGCCTTGGCTTAAATCTAAAATATAAAGCTGTTCGGTATATTGGCGATTATCGGCAACACGTGTTCGCACCTTTTTCGCCTTAATATCGCCGTCGTTAGCAATATAGTTAGGCATAATATCACTGTCTTTACCTAGTGATTTATCCGTTGCCACACTGACCACTAATTTATCGCCAGCCGGAGAAAGACTCGCATGCACAACTTCATTGCCTTTACCGAGGTAAAAGTTTGTTTGGGTTACTGTGCTATTTTTTACCCTTAACTGACGTTTTTGCTCGGCACGTAAGTTTTTGTTGCGCTGCTGTAGCGCAACATATTCAATCAGTTCATGTTGTTCAGTAGCGATATAGCTTGGTGTATCGAGAACAGGCTCTTCACCATCAGTCATTTTTAAGTTGGCTAACTCAATAATTTTTTGACTGCTCATATCATGGGCGTAAAAGATATTATCAACACGATAAGCGATATTACCATTAGTTAAAAACATCGCTGATGATTCAACGGCCGAGGTATAGGTTAACTGCTGCACAGTTTGAGTGGCCAAGGCTTTAACAAAAACATTGCCTTCAAAGGTGTATACCTCATGCGTACGGCTATTATTTAATACCGCATTAGTATCAGCAACCACATGCATTTGCGCTAATTTAACTAACTCACCATTACCTTGCGTGCTTAAGTTTTTTTGTACTAAATCACGTAATGGGTTGCCTTGACGCTTTTGCTTGTAAAACACGGTTTGGCTGTCGTCACCCCAATACCAAGACTCAGGAGCGCGGCCAAACCAATCAGGATTTGACATAATTTTTTCTAAGGTAATCCTTGTTGCGCTTGTTACACCTACAGATGGCTTTGCTAGCACTTCACTGGCGATAACGTCACTAGTGGTAGTAGTCTGACTGTCTAGTGCAACCTGTTTTTGCTCTGTCGATACACAGGCGACTAAAGAAAAACTAATAGCAGCGGCAATTAATTGTATTTTCATAATTTATTTATACTTATATGGGTTACTTATATTAGGTTGCTTATATTAGTTTGCTTATATTGGCTTACTTATAAGGGCTATTTATCTCAACGTTGGCACAAAGTTCAATGGTACTGAAATGATTAACCTTGCTAATCATTAAAATCCTGCAGCTAGTTATACTAAAAAACAGCTTAATTTTCAATGTCTCTGCGTTGTAACACGACCAATAACAAATTTTATACGATGAAAACCTCTATCAGGAAGAACAACTCAGCAGACAATGCCAAGAGCAATATTGCTTAAGTAATTTTTTGCTGATAAATCACCTTATATTGTACTCCATGGGCTAATTAATCCTTTCAATTGTCCTAAGAAAATTTGGGCTTATATTTTTTAATCGCGCGCCTCGTATTTTTCTCTGCTATAATCGCGCGCTTTGTTAATGTGACTTTTATTTCTGCAATCGTGCGCTGTGTGAATGTGGTAAATATGACATTTATCATCAAGGTATTTACTTTGTCGGTTAATAGGTCATTGTTAGGCTTTGAAAGTGTGTAATATCACGCTTGTCTCTATTGTAAAAAATTAATTTAGGTAATGTATGAACTTAGCGTCACTCCAGAAAACAACTCCAAAACTATTCGATTACCCTAAGTATTGGGCAGAATGCTATGGAACAGCGCCATTTTTGCCGATGTCTCGTCAAGAAATGGAGGTGTTAGGCTGGGATAGTTGCGATATTATTCTAGTGACTGGCGACGCTTATGTTGACCATCCAAGTTTTGGTATGGCCGTTATTGGTCGTATGTTGGAGTCACAAGGCTTTCGAGTGGGTATTATCGCTCAACCTGATTGGCACTCAAAAGACGCCTTTATGCAACTGGGTAAACCTAACTTATTTTTTGGTGTCACCGCTGGCAATATGGATTCGATGATCAATCGCTATACTGCCGAAAGACGTATGCGCCATGACGATGCTTATACCCCGAATGATGAAGGTGGCAAACGTCCCGACCGCGCTGTAACCGCTTATACCCAGAAATGTAAAGAAGCCTATAAGGGCGTACCTATTATTATTGGTGGTATAGAAGCGAGTTTACGCCGAGTCGCTCATTATGATTATTGGTCCGATAAAGTGCGTCAATCTGTACTATTTGACTCCAAAGCTGATCTGTTAATTTACGGTAATGCTGAGCGTCCACTCATAGAAATTGCCCATCGTATTGCCAATGGTGATGATGTTAAAAACATTACCGATGTACGTGGTAGTGCATTTTTAGCAAACCAAGTATTACCCGGCTGGAAAGGCATAGACTCTCGAAGTATTGATAAACCGGGAAAAATAGACCCTATCTATAGCCCATATCAAGACATGACATCGCCTGATTGCGCCACGACATCAGCCGATGCAGCTGCTGCCGCCGCTGAAGACATGGTAACAAACGCCGCTGAAAAAGATGTGACTAAAACCGCACAACCGATACAATTAAGTGAATTTAGAGCCACTGCACATAAGAATAAATCATGGGAAGATAAGAAAAAACCGTGGGAAACTACGTACATTAACTTACCAACCTTTGAGCAAGTCAGAGACAACAAAACGCTTTATGCGCATGCCTCACGAATTTTTCATCAAGAAGTTAACCCAACATCCGCTAAACCTTTAGTGCAAAAGCATGGTAGCCGACTTATTTGGCTAAACCCGCCTGCTAAACCCTTATCTGAAGCAGAAATGGATGGCGTTTTTGGTTTACCGTATCAACGTGTACCTCATCCTATTTATGGTGATGCTAAAATTCCCGCTTACGACATGATAAAAACGTCAATCAATATTATGCGTGGTTGTTTTGGCGGTTGTACCTTCTGCTCGATTACTGAGCATGAAGGCCGCATTATTCAAAGTCGCTCTGAAGACTCTATTATTGCCGAAATTGAAGATATTAAATTAAAAGTACCTGGTTTTACCGGCGTTATTTCTGATCTTGGCGGACCAACCGCTAACATGTATAAATTAAACTGTAAAAGTGAAAAAGCAGAAGCCACCTGTCGTAAGCCATCCTGTGTTTGGCCAACTATTTGCGGCCACTTAGATACCGACCATACCCCGACCATTAATTTATACCGTAGAGCACGGAAAGTTAAAGGTATTAAAAAAATACTTATCGCCTCAGGTGTAAGGTACGATTTAGCTATTCAAGACCCTGAATACGTTAAAGAACTGGCGACTCACCATGTGGGTGGTTATTTAAAAATTGCTCCTGAACATACTGAAGAAGGGCCATTAAATAAAATGATGAAGCCTGGTATGGGCAGTTATAACAAGTTTAAAGACATGTTTGATCATTACTCTAAACTTGCGGGTAAAAAGCAGTATTTGATCCCCTACTTTATCTCAGCACATCCGGGCACTACCGATTTGGATATGGTCAACCTTGCGCTATGGCTAAAAGAAAACGACTTTAAACTTGATCAAGTACAAAACTTTTATCCGTCACCGTTAGCAAACGCGACTACGCTTTATCATACTGAAATTGATTCATTGCGTAATGTTAAAAAAGACAGCGCGACCGTATCTGTGCCAAAAGGCACTATTCAGCGTCGTTTGCATAAAGCCATATTGCGTTATCATGATCCTGCAAACTGGGGCATTATTCGTGACGCCTTAACCAAAATGGGTCTGGCAAGAAAACTGATTGGGAGTAAACCCGGTTGTTTAGTGCCTAATGAAAGCAGAAATGAAAGCCAGCAAGCGCATTTTAAGAACAACGGCAAAGGTAAAAATAATGCCCAAGGTAATAAAACCTCACCAGGGCAAGAAAAGCGTTACGGTAAAAAACCCATAACCGCTAAAAAAGCTAAACCGGGTGATAAAGCAAAACAAGGCTTAACGCGTTTTTCTGAAAATCAATTTAACGACAGAAAACCTAAAAAGACTCAATAAAAAGGTCATGATACTGAATTTTTTTGTGTGGTTAAGGTCTGTTTATCAGACCTTAACCAAGAAAATTACTCACGTAAAAAACACCAGAATCCATGCAACCCTTAGTAAAATCACAAGCCAAAGGGCAACTATATAAAAAACAACAATGAGTTCATTACAAAAGTTATGTCGTTTGTTATACAACTCGCGCACAATGTCCTAGTGTTGTTGAAAAATAAGAAAGCTTCGAGGAGCAAGTCTAGATTAAAAGCGTAAGTTAATTTCATTTTATTGCTTTAATGATAACCAGTTATCAAACCACCACATCTAATGTAAAACAAATAAAAAACCTGCATATTCAAGTCTCACTAGAATTCCAAACAACGTCATCATACTGTATAATCTCGCGCATTATTTAAGGTTAAACTTAAATTAAAGTTCAACTTACACTCATCTACACAATCGCTACGGAATTTATATGTTAGCTGCAAACAATATTACCCAACAATTCGGTGCTAAGCCGTTATTTGAAAACATTTCACAAAAATTTGGTGGCGGAAATCGCTATGGTTTAATCGGTGCCAATGGCTGCGGTAAATCAACCTTTATTAAAATTTTAGGTGGTGATTTAGAGCAAACCTCGGGTAATGTTAATTTAGATCCAAATGAGCGCATTGGTAAACTTCGTCAAGACCAGTTCGGTTTTGAAGCAACGTCTGTCGTTGACACCGTTATTATGGGCCATACCAAATTGTGGGCAATAAAAGAACAGCGTGATGAGATTTACGCTTTGCCTGAAATGAGTGAAGCAGATGGTATGCGTGCCGGTGATTTAGAAGCTGAATATGCTGAAATGGATGGTTACAGCGCAGAAAGTCGTGCTGGCGAATTATTAATGGGTGTCGGTATCCCTGTCGATCAACATTATGGTTTAATGAGTGACGTTGCCCCAGGTTGGAAGTTACGTGTGCTATTAGCACAAGCCTTATTTTCTAATCCTGATATTTTATTACTTGATGAGCCAACCAACAACTTGGACATTCACACTATTCAATGGTTAGAAGAGACCTTGAACGCACGTGATTCAACCATGATCATCATCTCGCATGACCGTCACTTTTTAAACAGTGTTTGCACCCACATGGCTGATCTAGATTATGGTGAATTACGGTTATTTCCGGGTAACTATGACGAATATATGTTGGCTTCTACGCAAGCTAGAGCGCAATTAATGTCTGACAACGCCAAGAAAAAAGCACAAATTGGTGAACTACAAGCTTTCGTGGCGCGTTTCTCTGCCAATGCTTCAAAAGCAAAACAAGCAACGTCTCGTGCTAAGAAAATTGATAAAATCCAATTGGCCGATGTAAAAGCATCAAGTCGTGTTAACCCGTTTATTCGCTTTGAACAAGACAAAAAATTATTCCGTAATGCCCTAGTGCTTGAGAGTATGAGCAAAAACTTTGGTGATAATAAGGTCTTAAGCAACCTTAACATGATGATTGAAGTTGGTGAGCGTGTCGCCATTATCGGACAAAATGGTGTGGGTAAAACCACATTTTTACGCACTCTAATGGGTGAAGCTGAATATCAGCCGACATCAGGTTTATATACTTGGTCAGAAAACGTTAACATTGGTTACTACGCGCAAGACCACAGTTATGAATTTGAAAATGATATGACTTTATTTGAATGGATGAGCCAATGGCGTCAACCTAGTGACGATGAACAAGCTGTTCGTAGTTATTTAGGACGTTTATTATTCTCTGCTGATGACATTAACAAATCAGTAAAAGTACTTTCAGGTGGCGAACAAGGTCGTATGTTATTTGGTAAAATCATGATGCAACGTCCAAATATTCTCATTATGGATGAACCAACAAACCATATGGATATGGAATCTATCGAGTCATTAAACATGGCCATGGAGCAATATGAAGGCACTATTTTGTTCGTTAGTCATGACCGAGAATTTGTCTCAAGCTTAGCCACTCGTATTATCGAATTAACAACCGGTGGTTACACTGATTTTGCTGGTGGCTACGACGAATATTTAGCGTCACAAGTATAAATTAGTTATCTCGGTAAACGCACGGTAATAAAGCTATCATAAGTTAATTTTGATAGCTTTATTTTTTATTATTTCAATTGCTATTACGCTATTTTAAGGAGCCATTGTGCTCAGTTATCGCCATGCTTTTCACGCCGGAAATTTTGCTGATGTTTTAAAACATTCAGTATTAACCTTAGTACTGGAGTACATGACCCGCAAAGATAAGGGTTTTTATTATATCGATAGTCATTCGGGCGCTGGCATGTATCAGCTGAGCGACGAATATGCTCAAAAAACCGGTGAGTATAAAAACGGTATTGCTAAGTTAATTGAAAACGATGACTTACCCGAAGCTCTGCAGCCGTATATTGATTTAGTAAAAAATTTAAATCAGGAAACTGGAGAACTTACACTCTATCCTGGCTCCCCAGGTATTGCTCGCCAGTTTACTCGTCGACAAGACAGCGCACATTTATTTGAGTTACACCCGACTGATATTGAACACTTAAAAGCATATAGCCAACGGTGGAATAAGTCCCATGTTAAGCAATCTGACGGTTACCAAGGTGTGTTAGGTTTAGTGCCGCCGCCAAACCGTCGTGGTGTAGTATTAATTGACCCACCTTATGAGTTAAAAGAAGATTACTTAAAAGCTGTTCGTACGGTTGTTAATGCTTATAAAAAATTTGCTACTGGCACTTATATTTTATGGTATCCCGTCGTTAAACGTGAACTTGTTGAACAAATGCAGAATGCTTTTATCAAAAGTGAAGTTCGTAACTTAACGCAAGTAGAATATTGCCAAGATGCAGATACTGAAGAATATGGGATGACCGGCACAGGCTTATTTATTGTCAATCCACCATGGCAATTAACTAGCCAGTTAGATGAAGTACTCCCCTATTTAAAAACAAAACTTGGTCATACTGAAAGTCAGTATAGTATTAAGCAATTAATTAGTGAATAAGTAAAATAACCTGAGCTTTGGCTAAGTACATTTCAGCCACAGCAAAATATATTGCCAAATCTCAGGTCATACAGTACAAAAAGCTCATTGCACCACAATACGAGGATCATAAGGATTGGTTGCACAGCCTTTAACATTTACTTCGTAGTAATAGTCACCTGAGTTTTTAATTTTACAACGCACTTCACCATCAGCACCTGCTTGATATTCACATCTTTTGAAAGGCGACCCCTGGGTAAAACGAATATCAAATGCATCACCAGTAGTTGTTTGCCAAGCAATATATTTCTCCTTTTTTGAACAAACACATTCGGGATCATTCTTACAGGGGTTTTTACTCTCTGAGTATAACAATGCACAGTTACTTTCATTGTCTGAGGGAGCCACCTTAATTGCGCAATGTGTTGAGGGGTCAACATGAATGAGCAATTCTTTATCTTTAGCGCTGTGGCTATCAGCAAAAGCTGCCAAGGAAGTTGTCGCTATTAATAGTATTAAACCGCTGATCATTTTTTTCAGTAATTTGATATTTTGGCTATTCATTGAATTTTCCTTATTCAGCTTAATGGTTTCAAACAATTTCTTTTAACCAATGTTTATAGTCGTAAAACTGAGGATCCGCCAATAAAAGCTGTCGGGGATAACCTAAAAAGATAGCTTTTTTAATAAATGGCTTCATGTCGTTAACGTCAAAGCAGTTAATAGCAACTATGGATAAATCGTAATAAATATAGGGATCTTGCACATTATTTTTAAGTGCTATGTCTTGATGATCTTTCGCTTGGGTGCACTGGGTTAATTCAGAATAATAACGAGAAATTTGTGCTTGCAGACTAGCGTCTTTGTCATTAATAATGGCATTTTTTTGAGCTAGTTTAAGTCCTTTCTCATAAGCTGACTTAGCACTATTTTTTTGGTTTTTTGTATATTTAAATGCATCACCTAAATTCCCCCATACGGTAGGATCTAATGGTGATAGTTCAGCACTTTGCAAATACATTTCGGCTGCATTTTCATAGCGTTGCATAAAAAAAAGTACTGTACCTAAATTTGAAAAGGTTAATGCTGTTGGCTTAATTGCCAGTGATTTAGACCAAGCAATGTTAGCCTGCTCAAAATTTAGTACCATGTAATAAACAGCCCCTAAGGCATTATAGGCCATGGCCGTGCTGTTATTGATTAGTATTACTTTATTAAATTGGCTAATTGCATGTTCATATCGGCCCGAATTAAATAAAAACGTACCATAATCATAGTAGTTTTTCCAATTACCTAGCTCAAGACTAATCGCTTGTTGATATAAACTTTCAGCCTTATCACTTTGCTCTAATTTTGCGTATAAATCAGCTAATGAAATAAAAACTTCACTCGACTCTGGTTTAATTAGTTTTGCTTTGTTTAAGTGTATTTCAGCTTTTTCATATTGACCATTGATACGATAAAGTCTACCCAGTGCTAATTGTGACTCAAACGATACTGTCCGATTACTGGTAATTAATTGACAAACATTTAAACCTTTTTCGTATTCCTTTGTATCATTGCTCAGTAAATATTTATCCAAGTAAGTTTGACATAAGGCTGACGAAGCTTGAATAAAATTAGGGTCCAATTGTAAGGCAATAATAAAAAGTTTTTCTGCTGCGACTAACGTGTCGATGTTTGTTGAATTTCTGTACTTTTCTTTGCCTTGTAAATAAGCATCATAGGCTGCAAAATTCTCTGTTGGCATGGCATTGATGGTATTCTCTGCGTTATCGCCAACAATAAGCAAACGCAATGCATTAGTAATTTTACGAGACAAGTCACTATAGAGTATAACCAGTTCATCTATTGAGCCCCTAGATTCATCAGACCAAACCTGAAAGCCAGTCACAACATCTGTCATGAGGGTGTTAATAATTAATACCCTGTTGACAACTTTAGAGCGCCCTTCTACGATATATTTAACGCCTAAAATATTTTTAATTTCTTCCATGCTTGCTTTAGGTTCTAATGCATTTACAGCCCTTATTGAAGACACCTTAAATACAGCTACCGCTTTTAAGGTTAATAGATTTACCAGCTCTTCTTGCAAACCTGAAACTAAGTATTGAGGGTTATTGTCTGTATCGGTTGCATGAAAAGGCAAAACAGCAACGGCATTTTCAATCACATTAGCAATAGGCGCTTTGTTATCAACAATGATATTAAGCGGCTGTAAATTACTTTCTCTTTCTATTTTCTCAATAAGATGAGTAGACACGTAATATATAATCAACAATATTATTAATATACAAAAACTATCGACAGAAAGTTGTTGATAAATAAATCGGTTATTTTTATTATTTTCATGAGCAAACTTTTTTCTTATTTTAAATTCTTTATACCACTGAAAACTAATAACCAGAGGAAAGCCAATAACTAAACATAAAGCACCCAGCTTCCCGCCCCAAGTTGGCACATCAAAAATAGGTAAAATAATGGAGAATACTTGTAATAAAACCCAAGATACCACTAAATATGCGGCACTAGCGTTAATTAAACGGCTACTTTTTAATAATGAAAATGACAATTGCCATTTTTTTTCTGAGCCACTAATTTGGTGTACCTGATCAGCGGGGAATGGCCAAATGCTATGCACTGACTTTACCACTGTCGGTAAAAGCATACGATAACCTTTGCGAGGAATAGTTTGGATATATGTGGGACATTCTTTGTGATCATCAAGTACATGTCTAATTTCACTGATGACGTGGGTAACATTGGTTTTTGCCGCGTGATTATCACCCCAGGCAAAAGCTAAAATTTGCTCTCGCGAAACAATCTCACCATTAGTCGATGATAAATAGAGTAGAACCTCCATCGCTTTAGGTGCTAAGTGGTATCGTTGACCATTTCGAATCACGATGCCTAAGTCAGGTTCAATCACTAGACTACCTAATTGAAAGCCCTGATGTAGCTCTGCATCTACAACAAAGTGCTCCTTAATCTTGCCTAATGAAACTGAAACTTCTGGTTCATTGCTCGCTGACACTTGATGCTAGCCTCACAAAAAAGAGCACAGCATGCCTTTAGGCACTCTTTATAAATTTTAGGGTTTAATCAAAATATAAGTATTGTTGATATTAGAAAAAATAGCGAGTGGTCGCTATGATAAAGCCGCCTCAGCGCTAATTTATCAAGATTTTTCTATGGTTGTTAACCGAAATTTTTTCACAAAAAACTTTAATTATTACAATGCATGGCAAGTCATAAATACTTAAATGAATTCACAATCAAGCACTATAGAAATAAAAAACCCGCTAGACCTTTTTAATATTGAGGCATAACGGGTTTATAAAAGCTTACTGGCTAAGATAACTGATCAGGATCAATCCACTTCATCGATAGTTGAATTATCAATATCTTGTGGGGTAACTACTTGCTTACGTTTTAATACCGGTAAGTCACCAGCGTCTTCCGCTAAAAAGGTATCCTTAACAATTTTCTTTGATTTTGGTTTCTTAGCTACTACGACTGATTTATTGCTATCTTTTGCTTTGCTATCGACTTTCACTTTCTTAGGTTTAATACCTTTGAACTTAGCTTTTAAGCCATCAACAGTATCAAAAGTCAGCTTTTGTTGCAGAAAGCCTTCTACATTTTTAAAGCTTATCCAGTCTTTAGGTCCAACAAATGAAATAGAGTCACCTGTGCTACCTGCGCGGCCAGTGCGACCAATGCGATGAACAAATTCTTCGGTATGCTTTGGCATATCGAAATTAATAACGTGCGAGACATTAATTAAATCTAATCCGCGAGACGCTAAATCGGTCGTGATCAGTATTTTTTGCTGCCCTTTACTGAAGCCGTCCATTATTTGATTACGTTGACCTTGGTTGAGCTCACCACTTAACGCAACAGCACTTAAGCCTTGCTCAGTTAATAATGTCGATAACCGGTCGGTATCGGCGCGGGTCGCAGTAAATATAATTATTTGCTGGTGATCTTCAGTCGCAATAAAGTGCGCCAGTAGCTTTTCTTTATGGCTTAAGTTGTCACAAAGATAAAAACGCTTAGTAATGTCTTTATGCTCGGTATAGCCACTGCCGATAGCGACACGCTTTGGCTTTTTCAATAATGCTAAAGCAAAGTCATTAACTTGTGCATGATCTAAAGTCGCAGAAAACAGCAGCGTTTGGCGTTTACGATGATCGGCAGCTTTGTTGATTTGTGATAACTGATCGGCAAAGCCTAAATCTAACATGCGATCTGCTTCATCAAGGATGAGTAATTCTAAACCACTCAAGTGAAAATGCCCTTGCGAAAGGTGGTCGGCTAAACGACCTGGTGTAGCAACAATAAAATGAGGTTCTTTTTCTAATACTTTAACTTGGTCGTTAAAGTTTTCACCGCCAAGAATAAGCACAGCTTTAAATGCCGAGCCCGAGGTAAACATTCTTAGCTGAGTAAAGACCTGCTTGGCTAATTCACGAGTTGGCGTTAAAATAAGCACACGTGGATCTCGCTTACTTAACGCTCTATTTTTCGACAAGCGCTGCATCGCAGGAATAATAAAGGCTAGCGTTTTACCTGATCCGGTCTTAGATGAAGCAATCAAGTCATGACCTGCCATGGCGGCAGGAATTGCCTGCTGCTGAATTTCACTAGGCTCACTAAAACCTAAATGTTCCACAGTTGACATTATTTTACTATCCAATCCAAAATCACTAAACTGCAAACTTACTCTCCACGTTATTTAACTTATATCTGTTGGACAATATAATTGTTACAGACACATAAAACCAAAAATATAATAGCGTATTGTAACCTGTAATTGCCGATGTTTAGCCAAACTATTTTGGTTTAAAAAGAAATATTTTTAAACTAGCTAATTGTTGCTGCTTTGTTTGATTTAAATTCACCTGTTAATCGCTTATTTTCGCTAATTCAATACCAAAGATTAAATAACCACATAAGTTCAGGAAAAATTCCCATTTACCCGAACTAAAGCTGCCGTATACGCAGGTAAATATATCGGTTGTTTAACAAAACGATTAGAATTAGTTGATACTTAACACAATTACACCTTGTTCAACGGTAAGTCGCTTAGCAAAGCGATGGTATTTTATAGCTTAATGGCTCAGCTTGTTAGTAAAGTTAAATAAGATAGAAAACCCGTAGAGGCCTAGTGTGGAATAGCTAAGTAAAATTAATTAAGTTTACACTATTGAATAGAAATAAATAAATGAATTCAGATGCTCCCTTCTCGCCATACACAGTTATAAAAGCAATAAAGACAGATAAAAAAGATATATTGCGCTTTTATAAAAATCAGCAATATGCAGCAAGTTTCATCGGACATGATCAATGTTATATTGTTAAAATTGATCAGTGCATTATAGCTAGTGTAATCATATCAGCCGGCCAAGATCCGGGGGATTTTTGGCTACTACATGGCTTAGTTACCGACAAAGCTCAGCGTGGTAAAAATATCGCAAGTTTAATACTACATGCCCTTATTTCTGAAAAAAATGAGCAAAAAAAAGCAAAATATAAGAACATTATTTGCTTTGCTGATAAGGCATTAAAAGCGTTTTATTCATCAAATCACTTTATTCTTTATAACGCCTGTGACGACATAGCTCAGCTACCCGAAGAGTTTAAACAACGATTGATTCGCTATCGAGAGAAACAGAAATATTTACACTGCTTTCGCTGTAGTGTAAATGATTAAATCAAGCGGCAGTTAATTGCTGCTCTATGCTAATAAACCTAGGTAAAGAGCTATCTTTACCATTCAAGCCATTTTACTTGCTCTCTGAGCCACCTAAAAAATCAGCTTCCATGATAATCAGTACAGTTTTTAGATGGCTAAAAAATTTTAATAAAATATTAACTTGATAGTAAAGTTTATAATGACTACCTAAGGTAAGCGCTAGCGCAGACTATTTTTAGCCGCTGTTAGCGTGTTTTTTAATAAACAAGCAATTGTCATTGGTCCTACGCCACCCGGAACAGGCGTAATAGCACCACATTTAGCTATAACCGCATCATAATCTACATCGCCAACCAGTTTTGTTTTGCCTTCATCGGTTAAAATTCTATTGATGCCTACATCAATAATAGTAGCCCCTTTTTTAACCCAATCAGCTTTAACAAATTTAGCTATACCAACAGCGGCAACTAAAATGTCAGCTTGCTGACATACTTCTGGTAAGTTTATTGTTTTAGAGTGCGCAATGGTTACCGTACAATTTTCTTGCAGTAACAACATAGCCACAGGCTTACCAACAATATTAGATCGACCGATAACAACAGCATGCTTACCAGATAAATCATCACCTAAATGTTGTTTTGCCAACATCACACAACCTTGTGGCGTGCAGGGTACTATAGCCTCTTTGTCACCATTAAATAATCGACCAGAATTTATCGCATGAAAACCATCAACATCTTTATTAGGACTAATGGCTGAAATAATAGCACTTTCTTCTATATGTTTTGGTAAAGGTAACTGAACTAGAATGCCATGAACGCTATCATCATTATTTAATTTTTCAAGCTGGCTTAGTAAATACTCCTGAGAAGTATCAAAGGGTAATTTTATCTCATTCGAGATCATACCAATTTCTTGTGTTTGTTTTACTTTATTTTTTACGTAAATATGGCTAGCCGGATCTTCACCAACCAGCAGCACAGTCAAACTCGGCTGAATGCCATGACATGATTTAAACTCAGTTATTTCTACCGCTAATTTATCTCGTAATTTTTTAGCTACTAACGTTCCATTAATATTCATTATTACTGTTCTCATTGGTTAAACCAAAATAGTACCTTGCAATTAACACCAATTTTATTAATCAAGTCATCTACTTTTTAATGCCAAAAAACAGATAAATAAAAGGCATACAATTTAATAAGTAATACCAATTCCGATAATTTTGTGAGCTAATATCTTTAACAAAGAATGACTAAATATGACTCAAGATTTATCACAAATTATTGCCACTACGACTAACGGTAGCGGTATTTTTCAAGGCAGTTGTCGCCTAAATTGTTAAGCAGCTTCTTTATATTGCTGTGGATTTAACTCCACAACACCTATTGGTTGCCAGTTTCTTTCTTGTTTTGACCATCGTTCTGGATGCTCATTTCTTTTCTGTTGATATAACACTTTTCGTTTCACTAATATTTCAATATCGAGGCCATCATGCCTTTGATTTGGCGTGACAAACTTGATCCTACTATGTCGATGTTCATTGTTGTACCAATAAACAAACTCTTTTACCCATTGTCGTGCTTCATCCAAGGATTTAAACCCCTCAGAAGGCCAGCGAGGGTGGTACTTTACTGTTCTAAATAGCGATTCTAAATACGAATTATCATTACTTACTCTTGGACTGCTGCGTGATGTGACCACTCCTAAGTCGACCATCTTAGCTCGCATTGTCAGGCTTTTATTTGCTCGTGATACAAACCTTTGGTTCGACAATATGCACTTAAATCAACCTCAGATAGTGTGGATGTTGCGAGCAAACCGCAAACTTCTCTTCGCTTGACCACTTATCTGACGAACTTACTTTTGCCAACTATACAGGGTTGAGAGGTTAATGCCCTCTTGGTCTGCAAACTTTCTGACCGACAAACCCCTTTGACTGAGTTTGTTTAATATTGCTGCGTTAAATTTGCTTAAATACCTTTGATAATTTACGAACGTTAACTTACCGCACCCTGTTTATTTAAAAAAATTAATTGAGGCGACAACTATCCTGACACAGAGGGTAACTGTACAAGTATATAGCTGAAGGTTTTTTATTAAGTCTGCCTGCCTGTTATCAGAAAGTATTCCTACTATTATTCGTACTATGCATTACAGCATTCAAACTGAAGAAACCTATTGGTATTACCTTGCTGTCGATAGAAAGAGGTTAATCTTTGGACTTTTTAGTGTACTAGCTAAATAGGCGACATTTTCTTTTGTCCACCCCCCAATACGAGAACAGGAAAACCAAACCTTCTTCACGATAATAAGTCGGTTTTTGACAGTTTTTCAGACAGCTTTGCTGTGCATAATGTTTATTTTCAACCCGCACTAGACGACCGGTCTACTTTTCGGTATTGTGACTACCATGAAAATACAAACTAACGAAACACGCCAGCATATTTTAGACATGGGTTACGAGTTGATCGTAGCAAAAGGGTTTACAAGTGTTGGTTTATCAATGCTGCTAAAACATGCACAGATCCCTAAAGGCTCCTTCTATCATTATTTTAAATCGAAAGAGCAATTTGGTGAAACACTCATTACTGATTACTTTGCTAAGTACATGCAATGGTTAAATGCTCTGTTCACTAATAAGCAGTTACCTGCCAATGAACGGCTATTAAACTATTTTAAGCACTGGATCGTGTTTGATCAGGGGGTCTGTGGTGCGCAAAGATGTTTGGTAGTAAAGCTCAGTGCTGAAGTCTCCGACCTTTCAGAGCCGATGCGCTTAGCCTTAAATAAAGGTGCTAATGATGTCGTTTTAGCCATTGCTCAATGCGTTGAAAGCGGCATACACGACGGCTCTATTAAAGTGACTAACGCGCAGGAAACCGCCGAAATTTTATATCAAATTTGGTTAGGCGCATCCATTTTATACAAACTCAGTAAGGACGTTTCTGGCTTACAACGTACGCTGCAGAAAACGGAACATATTTTACAAGGTAGTTAACCTGTTAAGAAAATAACATAAACTCGTACTTATTTATTGTCGGGTTTTTATTACATCCCATCAATAGACGACCGGTCTATTTTAAGCGGTTGAATGTTAACTATCACGACTAAGTTAGTTAACCACTATAAACAATTATGAAAGGAATATTTATGACTGCTCAATCTAATCAAAATCAACGTATTGTATTAGCTTCACGCCCTGTCGGCGCACCAGCACAGAGCAACTTTCGCCTTGAAAATACAGCGAAACCTATTCCCGCAAAAGGTGAAGTTTTGCTTCGCACTGTCTATCTTTCACTGGACCCTTATATGAGAGGCCGAATGAGTGATGCAAAATCTTACGCAGATCCAGTCGCCATCGATGACGTCATGGTGGGCGGTACGGTCTGCCAAATCGAAGCGTCAAACAATGATAATTTCCAAGTCGGCGAGTGGGTATTAGCCTACACAGGTTGGCAGAACTATGCTGTATCTGATGGTGAAGGTCTGCTCAAACTCGGTACCAATCCGGCGGCCCCCTCCTATGCGCTTGGTATTATGGGGATGCCAGGATTTACCGCTTATAAGGGACTTTTAGATATCGGCGAACCCAAACCAGGCGACACTATTGTCGTTGCTGCGGCAACAGGTCCTGTCGGCGCAACTGTTGGCCAGATTGGAAAACTTAAAGGCTGCCGTGTTGTTGGGATTGCAGGCGGTGAAGAAAAGTGTCGTTATGCTAAAGAAGAGCTGGGATTTGATGAATGTATTGACCATAAAGCAGAAGACTTTGCACAGCAATTAACTGCCGCATGTAATAAAGGCATTGATGTCTACTATGAAAATGTAGGCGGAAAAGTATTTGACGCGGTTCTGCCGCTGCTTAATGTGGGCGCTAGAGTACCTGTATGCGGTTTAGTTTCTCAATACAATGCAACCTCATTACCTGACGGCCCTGATCGTCTGTCTATGCTGGTGGGAACAATGTTGGTAAAACGCATTAAAATGCAGGGTTTTATTATCTTTGATGATTATGCAGATCGTTATGACGAATTTGCTGTCGATATGACAACCTGGCTTAAAGAAGGCAAAGTGAAATATAAAGAACAAGTGATAGAAGGTTTAGATAATACGCCTGAAGCCTTTATGGGGCTGCTTGAAGGTAAAAACTTTGGTAAGTTGGTTGTTAAAGTAAACAACCCGCTATAACAATAAATCAAAGGGAAATATTAATGATGTCATTCATTGTTGAAATGGTGAAAAATAATGGTGAATTCGACAAGTATAAGAACATTGCAGCTTATGCACAGCAATTAGCCACACACCCAGCCTTTATTCAGGCAGATCATATTGAATTAAAAGCAGAAGCATAATTCATTAAGCAAGGTGCTGTTTTTTAAAAATGAAGCTGCTCATGTTTTCGCATGGGCAGCACTATTTTCTGTCAGGCTCCTATTTTGACTATCAAGTACACAGGTCTAAGCGACCTGCAAAATAAAGCGCTTATTGTGATACTCAAATATTTACAGGGTCATTTATAGTAATGCCGCGATTTTGGCCGGTCATTTGTGCCCTTTTGCATCTTAGAAAGTTAACTTGTTAACGCCGCTAAGTGGCAGTTCGCTCTTTTGACAACCTCTTCAATACACTAGCCAAACCTTTTTCTGGCTAAGCAGTGAATCTCAGTCGCAACACTTACTGACCGGTAGGCTAGTGAAATATCTTTGCCTGATACTTAAATCGGCACCTTAAGTGAGATTTAAGACCCCTTGGACTTCCCTGATTTTGCTAGACACTAAATAAGTTACCTTGTAACTTCAACTAGAGGTGTTTATGAGTAAAGGCAGTAGTTGCCACTTTACGGTTATGATTATTAGCACAATATAACCCACTTTTATGTTCACTATCTTCAGGGATAGCTGACATTAGCAGCATTTTCTAGGGTGTTTTAACCCCCTGAGTAAGATAGAGAATATAAATTTATTGCCAGGTTTACTTAGCCACTACTATGCGTCAATTTAACTGTTTTAGACTCGGTAGATAGAGAATATTTCAATAAAAAATTCTCTATCTACCTTGCACCGAAACATAAGAGTCTTTAACATCCAACTATCTAATTATCTAATTATCTAATGCTTAAATCCTATGTTCCCTTTATCTGTTCTTGATCTAGCCCCTGTAAAAATTAATGAAACACCTGCAGATGCACTAACCCAATCTCTCGAATTAGCGCAACTCGCTGATGGTTTAGGTTATTTGCGGTATTGGGTGGCAGAACATCATAATATGGTTGGAATAGCCAGCGCTGCAACATCTGTCGTTATTGGTTATTTAGCGGCGGGGACTAAAAACATTAGAATTGGCGCTGGCGGAGTCATGCTTCCTAACCACTCACCTTTAGTCATTGCTGAGCAGTTTGGTACTTTAGAGTCATTATATCCTAATAGAATTGACCTTGGTTTAGGCAGAGCCCCTGGAACCGACCAGTTAACATGGCGAGCTTTGAGAAGAGATCCAAGATCTTCCGAGCAATTCCCACAAGATGTCCAAGAACTACAAGGATATTTTGATCCCGTTAAACAAGATCAATCCGTGCAAGCTGTGCCAGGAAAAAACTTAAAAGTGCCCCTTTGGATGTTAGGATCTAGCTTATTTGGTGCACAATTAGCGGCGCAACTGGGCTTGCCTTATGCCTTTGCTTCACACTTTGCTCCAGCATCACTGGATCATGCATTTGAACAATACCGCCATTTATTTAAACCATCCAGTCAATTAACAAAACCTTATGCTATGCCCTGTATTTCTGTGATTGTTGCAGATACCAATGAACAGGCTGAATATTTATTTACCAGCATGCAGCAGCGGTTTTTAGGCATGATTAGAAATCGACGAGGTAAATTATTACCACCCATTGATAATATTGAGAACTGTTGGAATCCAATGGAAAAAGCACAAGTTGAAAGTATGTTAAGTTGTGCTTTTATAGGTGATTCGGCAACTGTGAAAGAGAAACTTCAAAATTTTATTAATAGAACTCAAGCCGATGAATTGATCGTAAACGCCGGCATTTTTGATCAAAGCGAAAAATTACATTCTTATCAATTGTTAGCAGACATTGGTAAACAACTTGTTCATGCATAAATCCCTTTGGCTTTATTTTTAAAATATTTAATCGTGCAACAAGTGTAGCGTGATGCGCATCAGTTATCGATAAAATATAGCGCCTTACTAAACGGCTGATTACATTTGGCTATAATGCGTGAGGAACGGACCGCAGCCAACTGTAAGAATTTTTTCCTGCTTGAGTGGCTTATAAAGCAACAACGACTAAACCTGAATTGTACCTTTTAAATACTGTACAGCCTTACCTAAAAGTAAAACTCTATCATCCGCAACCTTGCATATTATATTGCCGCCACGTTTAGAAGCCTGATATGCAATTAATCTAGACTTATTGAGCTTTCCAGCCCAATAAGGTGCTAGCCCAGTATGAATAGAACCTGTAACAGGATCTTCATCACCGCCATTCGCAGGCCAGAAATAACGAGAAACAAAGTCATAATTGTTTGATTTAGCGGTTACAACAACATCATATGGGGCGAGTTGCTTTAATAACTCATTATTTGGAACGACAGAAGTCACATCAACTTCGTTTTCATAAACAACAAAGTATGCTTGATTGTTTAATAACACTTCCTTTGGGGTAATTGAAAGGCCGTTTAATAATGCTGCTGGTATATCCTTAATGGTTTCAGGTGGCCTACTCGGGAAATCCATTTGAATATAACCGCTATCCATTTTCGTAACAGATAAATTACCTACTGCTTGAGCGTAAAAATTAATATTTTTTACATCATCATTTTTAGCAAAAATAACAAATGAAGCTGCTAATGTGGCATGACCACAAAAGTCAATTTCTGTTATTGGAGAAAACCAACGAATTTCATAGTTATGAATATCAATTTTTTTAACATACGCGGTTTCTGATAGGTTATTTTCAATCGCAATGGACTGCATAATCTCATCAGAAAGCCAGTCCTTGGTAATAATTACTGCAGCTGAATTCCCTTTAAACACCACATCTGTGAATGCGTCAACAACATTGATTTCTAATTCCACTTGAGAATATACCTCCATAGGGATATTTGCTTTATAACGAGCTTGTAGAATAACTCGTTTATTATGAATACCCCCTAAAATAGGGGTACCAAATGCATTACCTATATCAAGTAAATCGTCTACAGCGCGATACAGGAACACAAAAATTTAGTGATTTTGGCTGAATTAGTTATTCTACAGCCTCAACGCCGCCATAACAGGCGAATCTTTTGTGAAGCATTTTGTGTAATACTGAAGCGCAACGGCAACACAAAATGTGTAGCTAAAATTTGTCTTTTTTTATGGACTTGTTATAACCCCGTTCAACTCGTCATTCGTTTAGTTATTTCGTCTAGTTCGGGGACAGTTAAGCGAGACATAGCCCAGCCTTCAGCGAAGGGGATCGTGCTGGATTTAGGTAGCTTATCCTTTTCTAAATCTTTAATTTTTATCCTTGAAGGTATCGCTGCACCTTCACCGACAAATATTGCTTCTTGTTGAGATAGAATTGAAAGCGTACTGACCATTCCTGATAGTCCATCAGGTAGAAAACGTGCAACATGCTGCTGGTCAGCTGAATTTGTTAATCGAAGTACTACCCATGTTCCACACTGAGAAATAACAGTACTATCTACGTCTGCTGGGCGTTGGCTAACAAGCATAAGTCCAATACCGTATTTACGGCCTTCACGCGCAATTCTTCTAATTGCATTTTGAGCTGCTGCATATTGAGCCTCGCCCTTATCTGGAACATATCTATGGGCTTCTTCGCAAACAATCAGGATAGGGTCTTTAATTTTTTCACTTTGCTTTTGATGTACCTTATATTGGAATAACAACCTAGCGATTACGGCGGTTAATGGCCCTGCTACTTCATTCGGTAAACCTGAAATATCGATGATCCTTACATCTTTATCAGCTTCTGTACTAACACCTACAAATTGATTCAAAATTTTAGAAAGAGAATCATCGCCTTCTTTCCAATTTTTCATTAGGAACATCAATCTTGAATCTTTTCTAAGTACTTTTAATTTATCTAAAACTGATGCCGATGAAGATTTAGAATACTCAGCAGGCGGTATTGATTCATGCTTATCACTTTTTATTCTACCAGCTTGAATAAATCTAATATGATGCTCGAACTCATCAAGTGAAAATGAGCGTGGTTTGTCTCTATCAAAAGAAAGAGTTTCAGTAATGTCCTTTCTATCCATTAATTGAGGGTCATCAACATTCGTAACACCATTCAAGGCTTCAGTTCCAAACTCTGAAGGGCAAGGCTTGAGAATACCTGCAGCAACCATACGTGCATGACTTAATGCCTTATGCACAACATTATTTTGGCTCGTTGCACTAAAATCTGTTTTACCAATAATCAAATTGGATAACTCATCGCTAGACATTAACCAATAAGGTAGATTTATTTCTTTTTGTTCATCCACATCATCAGCAAGCACACCATAAGCGCGAAATAATAATGCTCTTGCCTTAAATGCCTGTCCATACTCACCATGTGGATCTATTATTATTATTTGAGGTGATAAAAAATTATCTTCATGCTTGTGTTCAAGAACACTATGTAATATTGCTGCTACTGTTCCTGATTTTCCTGAACCAGTAGAACCCAAAACAGCACAATGCATTCCAAACATTTTGTTAATGTTCACTCTACAGACTGATGACTCAGATGCGCTGTATGTTGCAAAAGGAACTAGAGGGTTAACAGCATCATCGACAGCACCTTCCGCAGATTGATAAAGTTTGGACGTTTCTTCGCTCGTTAAGATATATACACTTTGAAGTGGCAGTGGATAGGTCTTTATGCCTCTTTTAAAAGAAAGGATATTTATCGAGTTCTTCCAATGCCCTTCGGCAAGCAATTGGACCTCCATTACCCTTTGATCAGAGTCCCCAGTTATAGCTTGCCCCACTTCTAATAATTCTTCAGAACGCATACGAAGCATGGTAACAATTCCGAAAATAATCTTTCGACCATAGTGAATTTTAATCATGCTACCAATTTGCCCTATAGGGTATACACGACCTTCATATGTGCTAGATAATTCAGATATATTATTCGATATTTCGACCTTTACAGATGTGCCAGATACTTCTACAACATGACCAATTTTCAATTCATCAATAGGATTAAACATATTTATACCTCACAGCCGTTTTGAAGAATTCCCGTAACACCTTTGAATGTCCACCAATAATCGGTTTCCATTCTTTTATAAGGACCAGCAGCACCGACATATAGTCCATTAGTAGTTACAATAAAAACTCGTTTACCAAATGAAGTGTTACGCCACTTTTCCAAGCATTCAGGAATTAACTCTTTGCATTCAACGAAAGCTAGCAGTACCGTTTTGTTGTTTGCTTTTGACATAGCGACTTCTATTTCATTATTAATATGTTCATCACCAAAGCTATACCCACAAACTGCTAATACATTTGGGGCTTGTGAGTTTAATGAGCTTCTAAAAAAATCAAATTGTGTTGAGAAGGGATCTTGTTGGGTAGCAATATATTTTGTTGATTGTGGATAAATTAAAACCCGTTTTGTAGTTTCAGGATATTTA
This sequence comes from Colwellia sp. MB3u-8, assembly GCF_014076985.1. Taxonomy (NCBI): domain Bacteria; kingdom Pseudomonadati; phylum Pseudomonadota; class Gammaproteobacteria; order Alteromonadales; family Colwelliaceae; genus Colwellia; species Colwellia sp. MB3u-8. Next base: position 182,770 of record NZ_JACGVA010000072.1, on the reverse strand, counting down.
TCATTTGACCTTACTCGCCAAACGTACCCTTTATCACATTGAAACCAATCAATTGAACCATGCATTTTCATTATATTTGCTCTGTGGCCACCTAAAGGTAATGCATCTCCATACGTTACGGTGCGGTAAGCGACTGAACCACCAGAAAACCCATCCCAATATGGGATTCGATTTAAAGCTAGGGCATCTTCAATTAAAGTGTCGTAATTAATAGTAAATAAATTTACAGGTTTTCGCCTATCTTGAATTCCAGCCTGCTGATGATTAAACAGTACTTCAATAAACTTTTTATGTGCATCTATCGAGACAATTGGACTATCAGGAGTTCCTTCTTCTGCAACATTCCCATCCTGATCCTCAACATAGCCGGATCTAATAGTGTCAGATATAATTTGAAGTATTTCGTGATGAATTAATTCTAATTCATCTTTAGCAAAGGCATTACCGTTGATGTTGATCTTTTTTGTCTTACTCCTCTCAGCAAGGGCAATATAATCACCGAGATGGCTGAGAATATGTTCCACATGACAATCATCGGGCAACTCTGCTTTAAGTGGTGTCAAACAGTTATTGAATGCTATGAGGTTATTTTTTTTTAGTATATTACTTACTCGATTTGTAAGTGGGTACATTAATGGCAACTTTGCATCATAACTAATACCCGCACCTAGTAGCCAATTTAATTCTGAACATTTTAAATTTTCTTCTAGTTGAGATATCAGCTCATTGTTAGACGTATCGTCCATGATTGCTCCGATGTGACTTAAGGGTTATAACAGCTTATTATGGATACGTCTTAGTAACCTCCGCACCATAATCAACACTTTATTTACACTTTATTTACACTAATATCCCATACTTACAAGGTATTAGAAACAATTAACACAAAAAATATAATACTAATTAGGAGGTTACTAAGACGTTTTACTACTCACACCTCTTAGCAGACGTGAAATAAAACACTTTATATTCATACAGTTAAATTATTTTATTTAATAATATGTGTAATTAATACTGTATTACTAAAACGTCTTAGTAATACAACTTGAAGAAATATTTTATTTTTATTTAACCAGTTACTGTAACTATAAAAATATATAGCTGCCTCCCTATTGTTAGAAAGTATTCGCCCTATTATTTGTACTATGCATGACAGCATTCAAACTGAAAAAAACTCTTGGCATTGGATAAAAAATTTCATTTTTGTTTAATGACAAATGCCACGCTAAAAATATTGGGGAAGAGGAGGTAAGTCATTATCTAACTTAGCTTGCTGTCGATAGAAAGGTTATTTCATCTGTACAGAACTTAGCACCTTGCGCTAGCGTTTTTATCTACCAACATGGATTAAAAAGAGAATTAACGTTATTAACGAACACCATCAGAGCTAAGGTAGCAACGAGAGTAGAATCCCAACGGTATTATCTAATGATGAGGCAATAACACTTATTAATGGATAACAATAGAACAAATATTCAAAACAGTTTTTACTTAAAACGCCTTAACTCATGATAGTAACATAATGAATGTTTTAACAAAAAACTATGATGTATAGCCCAAGCATTAGGAATATTACCCTCATGGTTAACCACGTTAGAGCATAAGTTGCGCCTGGTTGGATAAATCTAAAAAGGTTGTTTTTCGAATGTTTTAGCTCCACGGGGGATCTGGCACCAACTGAGCTTTTCACTTACCCAAACATGAGCCGATGGTTTAAATATAGTGGCGTCTGCTAAACTGATTGGTTTTAATTTTAATTTGATCGTGCTTAAGTCATCTGGGTTGTAATGATAAACTCTATTCCCGCAAGTTGAGCAAAACTTTGCGTTATTTCTGTTACCACTATCGGCGATTCTACTCCATTCATTTAAATCCCCTTCGAACTCAATAGCATTTGACGCAATAATGGCAGTAACACTAAATGGGCTAGTAGAGAGCTTTTGGCATTCTGTGCAATAACAAGCCCACACCCTACTAGGTGGTTCATACAGTTTGTATGTTACTTGCCCACACTGGCAGGAGCCTTTAATCGGATATTTCATACGCTAATTATTCCTCATTCATAGCAATGCCGCTAAAGGTTTAATGCTTGTTCGACACATTTTTTGACACTTTATCGACACTTTATCGACACTTTATCGACAGTAAGTGTACTCATAATAATACTGACATGCATTCGTAGGTCTAATTTTTTTATTTAAAGTACATGGAGGACAAGTAATAACTGATCTAGCATTCTATTACTCATTAAACGCTCAAACTTATGGCGTTACCTTTTATATATCATAGTGTTACTGCATGCTAATCTAGATACAGCACTGCAGCGCACGCCAATAATGTCATTATTAGTATAAATATTTTCAATAACTTAGGTTCTATGTTTATTGATATTTTAACCGCCATCCAAGCGCCTATGATATTGCCCAAGGCCAATGCTAGGCCCGGTAACCAAAGAATTAAGTCTTGATAAATAAAAATGCCTAAAGCGCTTAAGGTAAATGCTAGCGTACACACTAATTTTAAAGCATTGGCTCGCACTAAATCATAATGAAGAGAGCCAGCAAGGGCAAACAGCAGGATAAAACCCACACCTGCTTGTATTAATCCGCCATAAAAGCCCGAAATAAACAGTATTAACCATGAGCTAGGTGTTGAACGGACAAGTTTAGGGGCTGTTTCAACATTGGGTAATATTATACTAGGGAACAAAATCATCACCAACGACATAGCGATCATTGAGCCAAGTAGCACATATTTAAGGGTTTGCGCTGACATCACCAACGCAGCCAATGCACCAAATACACCACCCAGTATAGTTAAACTTAAAATGGCAGGTAAATCGTGGCTTGCTAACTTGTTATATTTCTTAAAACCGGCAATGCCTGACACTGATTGTAACAGCACACCCACTCGGTTAGTCGCGTTAGCTATGTCAGCAGGCATACCCATTATCATTAATGCAGGGAGAGTTAAGTTAGAGCCTCCCCCTGCTAATGTGTTGATAATTCCCGCAATAAATCCTGTTATTGTCAGTAATAAATAAAACCAATATTCACTCACTCAGATAAGTCCTTTAGTTCTCTATAGTGAACTCGCTAACTGTTATGTAATGATCAGGTATCCAGGTAACAATAAAACTAGCGATAAAATAACTAATTGCATTAGGATAAAAGGAATCACACCTTTGTATATGGTTAGCGTTTTTATTGATTTAGGAGCGACCCCCTTTAAGTAAAACAGACTAAAGCCAAACGGCGGGGTTAAAAATGATGTTTGCAAATTCATCGTAATAAGAATAGCAAACCAAATTAAGTCAATATCTAATGCCATGGCAATGGGGGTTAAAATTGGCACAACTAAAAAAGCAATTTCAATAAAATCAATGAAAAAACCCAGTATTAATATCGCCACCATTGCAGATAATATAAATGTCCATTGACCACCAGGAAGATCCATAAAAAAGTCTTCAACGATAAAGTCACTGCCTGAGTAGGTAAAAACCATTGAAAAAGCCGTGGCGCCCAGCAGCACAGCAAAGATCATAGAACTCACTTTTACCGACTCTTTTGAAACGTCATTGATCATTTTAAAAGAAAACTTACCATAGCATGTCGCCAATATAACCGCGCCAACAGCCCCTATGGCCGATGACTCTGTTGGCGTAGCAATGCCGCCAAATATTGACCCCAACACTGTGATAATTAATAGCATTGGCGGCACAATATCTTTCAGGGCTTGAATTAATAATTCCCGCTTACTTTCTGTCACTATCATAGGTGGACAAAATTCTGGTTTTATTTTTCCTAGCACAAGAATGTAAAGCGTATACATCAAGATCAACAAAAAGCCTGGCAATATCGCCGCTTTAAACAAATCTCCCACAGGCACACCCATCACATCACCCAATATAATCAAAATAATTGAGGGGGGAATAATTTGTCCTAAGGTACCTGAGGCGCAAATAACGCCAGTAGCGGTTGGTTGATGATAATTATTTTTTAACATTACCGGTAGAGATATCACTCCCATCGCCACAACGCTTGCACCAACAACACCTGTTGATGCCGCTAATAGTGCTCCAACGATAATGGTTGAAATAGCCAAGCCACCCGCTACCTGACCAAATAATTTTGCCGAAGACTCTAATAATTTTTCAGCAAGGCCTGTTTTTTGTAAAACAATACCCATGAAAATAAACATTGGAATAGCCATTAGCGTGGTATTTTCCATAATGCTCATGATGCGGTATGGCATAAAGGCGAACAGATCTGTTCCTAGGCTGATAACGCCAACAAGAAGGGAGATACCCGCAAAGGTAAAAGCAACTGAATAGCCAAAAAACAGGAACATTAACGCTACGGCAAATAAAACTATTCCAGTCATTTTTGTGCCTCTTTAAAATTGGGTTTAGTCATTAATGCTCTCATTTGAGTTAACACTACATAGGTAATGCAAAGCACTAAAAATAGCGAAGAAATGGGAATAACGCTGCGTATTATCCAGCGATGTGGCAGGCCACCAGGGTCGCCACTACCTTCACCAATAGCATAAGCTTCATAACTATAATGCCAACCAAAATAGATTAATACACAAGCAAATGGCAGCGCTAATAGCAGAGATCCAACAAGATTAATGATGGCTTTTTTCTTGCTGGATAATTGATCATAGATTATGTCTACCCTGACATGTGCGTCTTCTTTAAGGGTGTATCCGATACCGAACATAAACATTGCAGCAAAAAAATGCCATTCAAGTTCTTGCATACCAATACTGACGTCATTGAAAAAGTATCGTAATACCACGTCATAGAAAACATTTAAAATCATCAATACCATCAGCAGGCTACATAGGTTTCCTACCGTATCAATGATTTTTCTTAATAGGTTAATTAAAGTATTCATGTTGTCTCCACACATACCTAACAATGGCGGCTAGGTATGTGTGTGATGGTTAGAAGTGAATTATTTCGAATCAAAGTTATCGAGGTAAGCGCGGTCTGAAAAGTTAGTCCAGGCACGTACTTGTTTCTGATAGCTAGAAATTGAATCTAAAATTTCTTTTGTTTTAGGATCTTTCTTCGCTGCTTCTAGCAAAAGTTCATCGTTTGCTTGCTTAATTGCTGCCATAACAGGTTTTGGAAACGATCTAATTTTCACATGAGGGTAATCTTCTTGAATAGTCGCCAAATTTTTACCACTTTCATGCATCGACTGAATGTACATATCGTAAGCGGCCAATTTCATTGCTGCCGTTAGAATTTTTTGCAAGTCTTCAGGTAATGAATTATAAGCTTCTGGATTAACCATAAACTGAAGTTCTGTCGCAGGTTCATGCCAGCCAGTATAATAATAAGGCGCTATTTTATGAAAACCCATTCTAAGATCAAGCGATGGGCCAACCCATTCTAATGCGTCAATCGTATTTCTTTCTAGCGCCGTATAGAGTTCGGCAGAAGGAATATTGGTCGGTTTAGCCCCTAGCTTAGCAAGTACCTCACCAGCAAAGCCAGGAATGCGCATTTTTAAGCCTTGAAGATCTTCAACACTATTAATTTCTTTACGGAACCAACCGCCCATTTGATTACCGGTATTACCGCCCGGAAATGACATGATGCCGTGTTTGTCATATACCGACTTCATTAATTCCATGCCGCCGCCATGGTAGAACCAAGCATATTGCTCAGGTGCCGTCATACCAAAAGGAAGCGTAGTGAAAAACATGGTATTAAAGTCTTTCCCTTTCCAATAATATGATGCCGAATGTCCCATTTGATATTGACCATTTTTAACAAAATCGAAAATACCAAAGGCTGACTTGTGTCTGTTTGAAGAATCAATGCGAATGGTTAATCGCCCATTTGACATTTCGTCAACTAAACGAGCCATATTTTTTGAAGCGTCACCAAATATAGGAAAATTAGGCCCCCACGTTTCTGCTAATTTCCATCGGTATTTTTTGTTATCGTCAGCATCAGCATTTGCAAATCCAGAGAATGCAACTGACGCAATGAATAATACTTTTAGTATTGAGGTTTTTAACATGTTCACCTTTCCACCTATTAGTCTATTTTAAACAACCCATTGTTGCGTAAGTAATCAATTTTTACATAATAGTCCGTAAGTAAGTATTAGACTTCTTTACTAGGTATTACTACCTAACTATTTATCTGTGATAGAAAGTTAGTGCTAATTTTGCGATGATTAAATTTTTTATCTTGATATTAATAAAGGCTGTTGAAATGAGAATGCCATTACGGATGTTTTATCTTGCCATAATTCAGGTTATTTTAACCTCTTTTATTATCTATTATTTCGTTTCTAGTCAATATCGTGAATTGTCTGATCTCAATGTTAAAACACTGGAAACTTTCCTTATTACCCAAAAAGAACAAGAATTAAAAAACTATATTGCCATTGCACTTTCATCGGTCGAACATATGGCTGAGTTATCAGAAGATAAAAAAGACCTGGTTAAAGTTGCGGTGGCAAACATCTTTAAAAATATGCTATACAACGGAGATGATGGCTATTTTTTTATTTATGATGATAAAGCCATCGCCATTGTTCACCCTAAACAGCCGGATAGAGTTGGGGAAAGTTGGTGGGATTTAGAAGGTGAAAATGGCGATAAAATTATTCAAGTTTTATTGGCGAATGCTCATGCTGGCGGAGGATTTTATCGCTATGACTGGCTTAAACCGTCAGGAAAAGTGAACGCGCCCAAATTGGGCTATTCTGTTTACATTGATAAATGGCAATGGATGTTAGGCACTGGGGTCTATTTAGATGACGTTTACTCACAACTGAACAACTTACATCAAGAGATTGATTTACATATTAATTATACCAAAAAAATTATTTTGATTGTGGCGCTTTCTTCGATATTTTTTATATTTTTATTTGGCCTTGCCGTTAATCTAAGTCATAAAAAAAGAGCTGAAGCAAAAATTAGTGAATTAGGTCAACGGATCATTGATGTGCAAGAAGAAGAAAACCGGCATATTTCAAGAGAGTTACATGATGGTATTATTCAAACCTTAATTTCAATTAAATATTCGCTTGAAGCCACTACTTTTTTTCTTCGAAAAAACAAACAAGAAAAGCCAACATCACTGAAACAGGCGGAAGATAACTTAGGCTTTGCTATCCACGAAGTGCGAAGAATATCTCATCATATGCATCCCCAAATATTAGACGAGCTAGGTTTGTCAGCCGCCATTGAAAACCTGAGTCGCGATTTCGCTAAACAAACCAATATTGAGATAAAAGTCAGCAAACCATCATTAAAAAAACTGCTACCTGATTTTATTAATACTACGCTTTACCGGGTGGTGCAAGAGTCACTCACCAATATTAAAAAACATGCTGACGCTAGATGCGTATTAATTGACATTTCAATACAACAAACTTGGCTAACCTTGAGTATAAAAGATGATGGTGTAGGCTTTGACGTAAACGCGATAAAGAAAAAAAAGCACTCAGGTATTGGCTTAAGAAACTTGGCTGAACGTGTTGAATATCAGCGGGGTAAATTTCATATAAGCTCATCCAAAACCGGCACTGAAATAACCGTTAAAATTCCAACGAAAAGTTTTGCAAATTATTTTAACCACTTAAATCGAGCAGTAAAACAAAATGATACATGATAATAAACAACAAGCAAAAATATCAGTTTTATTAGTCGATGATCACCCTATGGTTCAAGGGGGATTGTCTGCTTGTCTGGCTTATTACGATGATATCGAAGTCATAGGCGTAGCCCATGACGGTAAAGATGCGCTAAATAAAGCTAAAGAGCTCAAACCCAATGTTATCTTGATGGATGTCAGTATGCCATTCATGAATGGTATTGATGCAACAGAGATTATTACCGAGCAGTTGCCCGATACTAAAGTGTTAATTTTTACTATGCATAATAGTTCTGAGTTTGTTCACAGCGCCATTCAAGCGGGCGCTTCAGGTTATGTATTAAAAGACACATCATCAGAGGAAGTTTATTTTGCTATAAAAGCGGTCACCAAAGGTAATACCCACTTTAGTAGCTCGATTGCAAAAATGTTACAAGAAAGTCCATTGAAAATGGAAAACGATAAGTTAACCACACGTGAGCAAGTTATTCTCTCATTTGTTGCACAAGGATTTTCCAGTAAAGATATCGCTAAAAAGCTCGACATAAGCTTTCGTACAGTTGAAGCTCATCGTCGTAATATAAAGGCTAAACTCAATATAGAATCACTGGCTGATCTTGTTCGCTTTGCTATTAACCATGGCTTAATTAATAAAGAAGGAGAATGAGAAGAGGATTCAGAAGATAGCGCATAATAGGTTGTAAAAGAGCAAATATAAGCTAAAAAACACTGCGTTGTTAATTGTCATCAGTAGATTTAATGCAGATGTTCATTAGCTTTGCCCCGAAAGATACTAGGCAATGAAACACTCCTGCTATCGTAAAGTTAACCTGTCAAAAAAATTATCGATTTATGATTGAATTCGAAGACCGTTTGAAAGATATTATTTAAACTTGGTAGTTAAAAAAAATGCGTTACAGGGCTTAAATACTCTCCATTTTTAGTTGACCCTTACAACAAAAAAATAGCCCATTAAATCATTAATGGGCTATTACTTGTAACTAACGTTAAGCTTTACAGTTTAATGATAGTACCATTGAGTGGATTCACCATAAACTCTACAACTTCAATGCCATTGGCTGTAGATGAACTTGCTTCACTTGTTTTGTTACTTTCATCAGAGGCATCAGTGACCATTTGGTCGAGCAAAATAGTAAATTGTGTTGGACCATTAGCATAACCTTTGACACGTAAGATGTAAGTACCACCACCAACAACCGTACTACCCACTTGCTCAGAGGCGCCTAAATTACCAGAGGTCGATAATACATTGCCATCGCTATCAAGCATTGAGAAATCAAGGTCTGGGTAAGCACCACCCACGTCAGTATCTGCGCTTAAGTTTGCTATCGCACTTGTCGCACTGTGTAGTGCAGTGAACTTAACATCAACATAATCTACACCATCAGCGACTAATACATCAGTTGTACCTACAGCAACTAAACCTTTCAGCTCAGAAATCGCATGGAAAACCACTGCTCGTTCAGCTGCTTCTGATGTATCATTTGAAGCTTGGCTACCATTAGCAGCACGTGATTGCCCTTCTATTTTAGCGAACACTTTAGCTTTGAAAGTAAACATCTCAGCTAATGGATTAGCAAAGCTCAAATTACGATCGCTTGAATCCATACCTATTGCTAGCGCTTCATTGTAAATAAAACGTGCTCTATCACCGCGTTGACCCGTACCATCATTATCAGCATTATTAACTGTTACGTTCGGGCTACTAATCGACACAATATCAAAGTTGATAGGACCGAATAGCGCTTGTGAGCCATTGTTAGTTAAGATGTTGTCAAAAGCAAACTCGCTAAGTGAGAAAGTCACATTACTGATTCTTGCTGGTACATCGTCAGTAACATTTTTCGCTGCAAGTGTAGTTTTTGCAGTACCTGATAAGTCAGAAAAACCTACTTGCCCAGTGGCGTTCGTTTTAATAGCACGTACAACATATTGAAAATCAAATGCTTCAATGCCTTGACCTGCGCCGCGACCAAAGCCTTGACCATTATCAAGGTAGCTAGTTTCTGTAACAAATTCTACATGGGTATAGCCATTTGAACTTAAGTCACCGTCGATATATTCACGGCCAGCTACACCCGCAAATAAACGCCCTGAGTTGTTACCTTTACGTTTTAATACTTGATAACCAATAACATCATCAACACTATCCCAGCTGACATTAATGCTGTCTTGATTAACAATGTTTGCCATAATATTTTGTGGCGTTACTGGGGCTTCTTGACCAGCAGTAAAGTCACTTACCGCGGTAGAAATCATTTGTACGCCGCCAAGTGGCGCTTGTGCGTTTTTACCTAATTCACGAGCAGCAAATATACGCTCAATAATGGCATGATGCGCACCTAAAGATTTTGCATCCCCTGAGTTTACTGGGTATAACATAGCGTCAGCAATCAGTGCCGCATCACGGGCTTTAACAAAAGTATCGGGTGCACTTACCCCTAAAACATACATTGAGCCTAAAAAGATACGCTCCCAAGTTTCTTTACCTAAGCTAGCGACTTGTGTTGCTTCACCGGTCACAGGGTCAGGGCGTAAAAAGTCATTAGCTGGATACATCACTAGCATCAACTCACGTAAATCCCACATTGCACCAGCATATATCTCACCGTCTCTGTGCACTTCAAAGGTGTTACCGCGTGTACCTAATTGTGAATAGCGTAATTGACTTTGACCACTTCGAATATACTCAAAAGAGTCTGGGTCAACATTAGCTTCACGCAATACATCTCTTAATTTACAAGAATTAACGGGATAAGTACCTAAATCAGGAGTTTCACCTATGGTATAAGCCCATAAATCCGCTTGCCCTTCGTTTAAAGCACCCCCTTCTGGACTACCTTCAAAACCGGCAATCGGAGTGATAGTCGCATGCGTACCTTCATGCACAGGCACACTAAAATCTAATGCTAGGTTATTAAAAAGATTACCATGACCATAAAAGGTTGGGTTAACCACAACTTCTTCACCATTAACATCCTGTGAAAGGGGTACAGCAAAGGCATTATCTAAATTTAACAAGTCGGCTAAGAACTCAGGGTCGCTAGGGTCTTGTGGAGCATCTAAAACATTTGGAATATGAACAACGCCCACTAATGGTGTTGACTCATTGGGGTATTGATCCGGAAAGCTACCACTACTATTACCAAAACCACGCTTATGAACCGCATCACCCTCTTTGTGTAAGTAATCCAAATATTCTAATAAATTAGTAATATAAATAAACTGGCTGATGCCATCAAAATGTACTTTTTCACCTGTGGTATGATCTTTTTCATCTACGCGGCCAGATATTGGCGCTTCATCACGATCAAAATAATATGTGCCTAAAGCTGCTTGGGCAAATGGCGAGCTCGTTGGTAAGGCGCTTCCGATAAGGGCATGCTTACCTGACAACACACCTTGGATACCGCTCACTCGGTTTGTCTCATCAAACTTTCTTAATTTAATGCGTAGTAAACCCTCAGGTGTTCCTGTTAAACCACCGTCTTCATCAACAATTTCACAATTGTCTTGTAACTCAGGTGTGATCGGTGGGAAAGTTGGGAAATAATCGGCATATTGATCCCTAGGTTCACCACCTTCTGCGGTACGAACTTGATCTTCACGATAAAGTACTTCGCCAGATTGCGCATCAACCATATATTTGAAAACACCAAAGGGATTAGTTGAGTAGTAATAAAACTGCCAAACTAAACTATGTCCTTCACCTGTTTGTACAAAGCGCAACTCAGGCATAGGCGTTTTAAATACACCTAGTTTAGTCGCAATAGTTTCAAATGCTGGAGTTAAAACATCTAATGCCGCCGCTGGAATATCTTTTTGAAATGGTAATAAATTTTGACTTGCCGCTAATACCGCCGCTTCAGGAGTAAGCTCTGGTTGGCTAGTAAGATTAAAGGCTTTTTGATAAGGCCCCATAACACCACGAACATTATTCTCTGCATCGATAACAACACCAACACCATTACCTTCAACTTTAATGCCATTAACCACTTGTTCAAAACGAACCACTTGGCCACCTAAAGCGGGTTTTGAACGATTGGCATTAAATTGTAATTGATCGTTAGTCAAACCTTCAAAAATAGCTTGATGGTCGGCAATAAAGTTGCGCGCCATATTTTCTACCGAATTACCAGAAGTCTTAATTGTCATACCTATCATGGCATTGACTGTTCCGGTCATTTCGTTAACCCTAACCTGTGTATTGGGATTCGACGCTTTAAATTGACTAATCGCTTTGGCTTGTGAAGTACTCAATGCCATCAAGTTAGTAAACGCTGTATCTTGAAGTTGATTAAGTGTTGGTATGCCAGCAAGATCAAAATTTAATATTTTATTCGCTTGAACACTGTCCGTGATCGCTAAAGCATAAGCGTCAACAGGTAAAACTGAGAAGGGTACTGCAAGTGCAAATGCAATAGCGCTAGAGAGTAATGTAGTTTTCATCTTAACAACCTTTATATTTATTGCCTCTATAAACGAGAAAGCTAGACGATAAATCGGCAGTCACCACGTTCAAGAGCGCTTTATGGGTAAGAAAGTAATTTACTTAACTAGATTGCCCATTTTTTTAACAAAGGTTAATCAGTTGTTCTACCTATGCAAGCTAGGTAAAAACCCCTAGTACTCATTATTCATATTTTTAACCCGCGGCTGCCATGATATTAATGCCTGTCTTTAAAGTTTAAGAAAAAAACGTCAGTATCTTTAGCTAAAGTTAAGTTAAATAAAGTAAGAAAAAAGACCGTCAAATCGTGCGACAGACAGCCTTAATGGTGTTATTTATTAAAGTGCTAGGCAGTAAAGAGCGATTAAGCTAAGTACTATTTAGCTAAATGCTGAGCATGGAAGCGCAGGTGCTGTTCAATAAATGATGAGATAAAATAATAGCTATGGTCATAACCGTCTTGAATATTCAGCTCTAATGGATAACCACTAAGCTTTGCCGCCGCCTCTAATGCTTCAGGTGCTAACTGCTCGCTAAGAAAGTCATCCGCGCCACCTTGGTCAACTTTAGCCGGAATAAACGCTGTCGCTTTGCGCATTAATTCACTAGCATCATGGTTGCGCCATGTGGTTCGGTCTTTGCCTAAGTAAGCGGTAAAAGCTTTTTTACCCCAAGGCGATTGCACTGGATTACAAATAGGGCTAAACGCTGACATTGAACTATAACGTTCAGGGTTTAACATGCCAATGGTTAATGCGCCGTGTCCGCCCATGGAATGGCCACTAATAGCCCGTTGATCTGATACGGGAAATGCGGCTTCAATAATGGTGGGTAATTCATTAACCACATAATCGTACATCTGGTAATGACGATTCCAAGGTGCTTGGGTGGCATTGACATAAAAGCCTGCGCCTTGACCCAAATCATAACCTTCATCATCGGCAACACCCTCGCCGCGAGGGCTAGTATCTGGCGCAACAATAGCCATACCTAATTCGGCCGCTATACGCTGTGCACCGGCTTTTTGCATAAAGTTTTCATCACTGCATGTTAAGCCTGAAAGCCAATACAACACAGGTACTTTTTCGCCGTTTGATACTTGCGGCGGCAGGTAAATAGCAAAGCGCATAGTACAATTCAAGATTTTAGATTGATGGCTATATTGTTTCTGCCAGCCACCAAAGCTTTTGTTTACACTGATATTTTCTATTAAATGCTCAATTGTCATGGTACACCTCACCATATTACCCCCTTTTGTGCTTACAGCTTATACTGCAAAAAGGGGGTAAAAATTATATTAAGATAAATCGCAATTTCTTTTTAAGATAAGTCACAGCGATTAAAATCAAGCTTATTTATCAAAGTGAATAACACTGCGAATACTTTCGCCTTTGTGCATCAACTCAAAGGCATCATTAATATCTTCAAGTGCCATAGTATGAGTAATAAAATCACTTAATTTGAATTCACCCGCTAAATAACGTTCTACATAATCTGGTAACTCTGTACGGCCTTTAACACCGCCAAATGCCGATCCTCTCCATACTCGCCCAGTCACAAGTTGGAACGGACGGGTTTTTATCTCTTGCCCTGCACCGGCAACACCAATAACGACTGACTCACCCCAACCTTTATGACAACACTCTAAAGCAGAGCGCATTAAGTCGACGTTACCGACACATTCAAACGAGTAATCAACGCCGCCATCCGTTAATTCAACAATCACGTCTTGAATCGGCTTATCGTAATCTTTCGGATTAATACAATCAGTAGCACCGAGTTTTCTGGCTAACTCAAACTTACTTTCGTTAATATCAATCGCAATAATACGGCTCGCTTTCGCCATAGTTGAGCCAATAACTGCCGATAAACCAATACCGCCAAGACCAAAGATAGCAACGGTTGCGCCCTCTTCAACTTTCGCCGTATTCATCACAGCGCCCATACCCGTAGTAACGCCGCAACCTAATAGGCAAACTTCTTCTAATGGTGCAGTTTTATTCACTTTCGCTAAAGAAATCTCAGGTAATACCGTGTATTCAGAGAAGGTAGAACAGCCCATATAATGAAAAATGGGTTGGCCGTCTTTATAAAAACGCGTAGTGCCATCAGGCATTAGCCCTTTACCTTGAGTTTCGCGAATTTTTTGACAAAGGTTGGTTTTCCCCGATAAACAAAATTTACATTCACCACATTCTGGTGTGTATAAAGGGATAACATGATCGCCCACTTGTACGCTAGTAACACCTTCACCAATTTGTTCAACAACGCCACCACCTTCGTGGCCTAAAATAACCGGAAAAATTCCTTCTGGATCTTCTCCTGAAAGCGTAAATGCATCGGTATGACATACGCCTGAGGCGATAACCTTTACTAGCACTTCGCCTTTGCGCGGTAACATCACATCGACTTCTTCGATGGATAATGCTTGCTTAGGTCCCCAAGCGATAGCCGCTTTTGATTTAATAAACTTGTCTGACATATTTATGCTCACCTTCAATTGATAGATATTTCTACTTTGACTATTACCTGTAGTTTAATACATTCTTTTAGGCATGATAATACCACTAGATTACAATTCACTTTTACCAAATGGTAACAATAACAGCAGTAATTGGGTATTACTGACGACTATTATAATTGTTTCTTAAAAAATGATAATATAATAATTTATTAAAATATTTGTACATATAGGTAACAATTATGCAATGGGAAGGGATTAGCGAATTTGTATATGTCGCCGAAAATGAGAGCTTCACACTGGCCTCAAAAAAAATGGCCATATCAACAGCGCAAGTAAGCCGTCAAATAAGTGCTTTAGAAAAGCGCCTAAATATAAAGTTATTTTACCGTACTACCCGCAAAGTCTCTTTAACAGAAGAAGGACGGGTTTTTTATCAACACTGTCGTAGCGTACTTGATGGCTTAGACGCGGCAGAGCGTGCAATCACCAATCTGCAATCAAAACCTCAAGGTAAAATTAAACTAACCGCACCAGTAACCTATGGTGAAAAACAAATATTGCCGCTAGTGAATAATTTTGTAAAGCGCTATAGCGATGTTGAAGTATCGGCTTACTTAAGTAACCGAAAAATTGACTTAGCCGAAGATGGTTATGATTTAGCTATTCGTCTTGGCAAATTAAGTGATTCGTCGATGATGGCAAAAAAATTAGGTACACGAATCAACTATGTTTGTGCCTCGCCACGTTATCTCGACAGTCATGGCATACCCCACTCTATATCAGAGCTCAATAAACACAACTGTTTATTGAGCACAGCCGATTATTGGCACTTTAGAGAATTAAACAAAGAAAAAAGTGTCCGCGTCAAAGGTCGATTACGCTATAACAGTGGTCATAGTTTAACCGATGCCGCACTCAAAGGCTTAGGCATAGTGCAATTACCCGATTATTATGTGCAGCAACACCTACAAAGTGGTGAACTCGTCTCTTTATTAGATAATTATCGTGCTCTTGATGAAGGTATATGGGCAGTTTACCCGCAAAATCGTCATTTATCCCCCAGAATAAGGCTACTGGTGGACTACTTGGCTGAGCAGTTAGTGTAATCTGTTGGGTTTTTCACAGTGGTTTAATGATATTCATTCGCTATAAATAACTAAACATAGCTAAACATACCTAAACAACAGTGCTAACAACTAAATAGCCCTGTCATGACAAAAAGCAACCTATGTAATAACGGCAGATTAAGCTTTAACTTTTCTATGGAGCTAGCTTTGCTAAAAATGCGATTACTCTAAAAATGTATGTTGGGAAATAAATCTATCACTTGCTTAATAACCTCGGTTTTTTGACTTTTCGCTAGGTACACAGCAAATATTTCACGATGATAAACCGGCGCACTTTCAACAACAAACAACTTATTCGCTTCAACATGTTCAAAAGTCATTTGCCGAGGCAAGTGTGCACTTCCCCCCGCTTGTAAAATATAATTTAAGGCGATTCGAGGCTGACTCATGAAGTGTTTTGCAGGTGGAGCATGCTGAAATTCACGCATATGCTGGGTATTTACCGACTCACCATAATCCACCATAATATAATTATCGACATGCATGCCTTCAATGTGTTCAGGATCTGTGGTTACTAAATGCAGTGGCACTGTGGCTACTTTCTCGGTGACTAAATCTTCGATAAATGGTGGTTCAAATAAAAACGCAAGATCTACCACTCGGCCAATAACATTTTTTCTTAACTCCATTGGCGAATAGGTACTAGTAAATAAACTAACACTGTCTAAATTACGGTGAATTTTTTGCAACCAACCTTGCAAGACAATATCCCAGATAGAGTTTAACGAACCGATGGCAAGTTGCTGTGCATCATGCTCGACTACACCGACATCGTGCTTGGTTTTTTGCCACATAAAAAGAATTTCATTGGCATGTTTTATGAGTCGAAGACCTTCAGTCGTCAACTTTAAATGTTTATGGCTACGATCAAACAGCAAAACACCCAGATCATCTTCTAATAACTTTATACGCGCACTGACCGCCGACTGAGTAATAAAAAGATTTTCTGAGGCTATTCTAAAATGTAATGTTCGGCTTACTTCCAAAAATGTTGTTAATAGTTCAAATTTCATAAAACCCTCTTTAATCAAATATTTTGATTAAAGAGGTCAAAATATTGCGTTTTATTATTTTAGGAGCTGACTATACACTCTAGTTCAATATTTACATCACTTTAAATAATAAAAGTGAAATGAACAGGTAGCCTTTATGAAAGTAGCAATATTATCAAGAAATAAAAATCTTTACTCTACAAGACGCTTAAAAGAAGCAGGTGAAGCAATGGGACATGAAGTTGATGTTATTGATACTTTACATTGCTATATGGATATAACCAGTAGCCATTCAGCTGTGCGTTATCACGGTAAAGAACTACCTAAGTATGATGCTATTATTCCTCGTATCGGTGCTTCTGTTACCTTTTACGGCACAGCGGTTGCGCGTCAATTTGAAATGATGGGCACCTTTAATATTAATGAATCTGTTGCTATTAGTCGTTCTCGCGATAAATTGCGCTCATTACAATTATTATCACGTAAAGGTATTGGCTTACCTCGTACCGGCTTTGCCAGTAAACCTGACAATGCCAAAGATTTAATTAAAAATGTTGGTGGCGCACCTGTTGTTATTAAATTATTAGAAGGCACCCAAGGTATTGGTGTTGTATTAGCTGATACCGCAAAAGCCGCGGAGTCAATTATTGAAGCCTTTATGGGTTTAAAAGCTAACATCTTGGTACAAGAATTTGTCAAAGAAGCCGGTGGTGCTGACATTCGTTGTTTAGTTATCGGTGGCAAAGTCGTTGCTGCCATGAAACGACAAGGTGCAGAAGGTGAATTTCGTTCTAACTTACATCGCGGTGGTAGTGCTGAAGTGGTGAAGCTATCAAAAGAAGAACGAGACACAGCAATTAAAGCGGCAAAAGCCATGGGCTTAAATATGTGTGGCGTAGATTTACTGCGTTCCAAAAATGGTCCTATGGTGATGGAAGTAAACTCATCTCCAGGCTTAGAAGGTATAGAAACCGCAACAGGTAAAAACATTGCCGGTATGATTTTTGAATTTTTAGAAAAAAATGCCAAGCCAAACAGCAATAAAACTCGTGGTAAAGGATAAGGGTAATGATGGGTCCATTAAAAATAGGTGAATTTGTAATATTACCGGGCGAACAACGCAAGATAGACTTGCCTGTAGCCAAGTTATATACAGATGCAGACGTTTCTTTACCTGTACATATTATTCGTTCAAAAAAACCTGGGCCTACTATTTTTGTCAGTGCTGCCGTGCATGGTGATGAGTTAAATGGCATTGAAATTATTCGGCGATTAATCAGCGAAAATAAATTTAAAATCACCAAAGGAACCGTAATAGCCGTTCCTATGGTGAACGTTTATGGCGTAGTGAACCAAAGTCGCTACATGCCTGACCGAAGAGATCTTAATCGCTGTTTTCCTGGCTCAGCAAAAGGTTCGCTGGCTGGGCGCGTAGCCTATATTTTTCTTAATGAAATTGTTAAACATTGCGATTACGGCATTGATCTACACACAGGGGCAATTCACCGCTCAAATTTACCACAAATTAGAGCCGATCTCTCTTGTCCAGAAACCAAAGAGCTTGCGCAAGTATTTGGCGTTCCTGTGGTATTAAATTCCAACATTATTGATGGTTCATTAAGAGAAGCGGCGGTAAAACATAACACTAAAGTATTGCTTTATGAAGCTGGAGAAGCGCTACGTTTTGATGAGTTTTCAATTCGCGCCGGCATGAGAGGCATTACTAATGTATTAAAGCATTTAGGCATGCGTAAAGCTTCGTCGACGCGCAAAAAAATCATCGCTCCCTTTGTTGCTAACAGCAGTCAATGGTTACGTGCTAATGCCAGCGGCATAGTTAATCATCGCGTACGTTTAGGTGAACAAATAAAAAAAGGTGATGTGCTGGCAGAAATTGGCAGTCCGTATGGCGAAATTATTGATGTCGTTAAAGCGAGTAGATCTGGCATATTAATTGGTCAACAAAATATTCCTTTAGTACAAGAAGGTGAAGCTATGTTTCATATTGCCTACTTTGAAGAGGATGACAAACATATATTTGAGCAAATAGAGAGTGCTCAAGACAACCTACTACCAGAGAACAACGTTTAAAATAAGGTAACCTAATATGACCACAAAACAAAAAATAATTATTGGTAGTTTGGAAACTATTACGCTACCTGATTTAGCGATAACAGATATACAGGTGCGTGTTGATACAGGCGCTAAAACCTCTTCTCTACATGTTGATAACATTAAAAAATTTAAAAAAAATGGTAAGGTGATGGTGCGATTTGACCTGCATCCTGATGTCTATAATGTTGAGAATATGGTTTCTTGTGAAGCCCCTATCCATGACATTAGAAGAGTTAAATCTTCAAATGGTACCGCAGAGCAACGCTATGTTATATCAACACCGGTAAAATTAGGTAGCGAACTTTGGCCGATTGAAATAACCTTAACTGATCGCTCAGATATGAGTTACTTAATGTTATTTGGTCGCGAGGCAATTGGTGAAAGGTTTCTTATAGACCCATCAAAAGCCTTTGTAAATTCATAACATACAATTTATTAAGGTTTTAGTATGACTATTGAACAGACTATAGAACAAGCGAAAGTGATACTTTCTCATATCGTTATTACGATATCAGAGCAACCTATCACGATAGGCGATATTCTTTTTATACCCATAATAATTTTTATGGGTCTATTGTTAACCAAGTGGCTAATTAAGTTAATCAGTAGTCGTTTAACAACAAAAAAAACTGACCCTAATATTATTCACTTAGTGGAACGAGTTTTATATGTTATCGCGATAACCATTATTATTATCAGCATATTAGACTTTATGAATGTGCCGATTGCTGCTTTTGCTTTTTTGTCTGGCGCCATTGCTATTGGCTTTGGTTTTGGTGCACAAAATATTATTAATAATTTTATTAGTGGCTGGATCTTAATGTGGGAGCGCCCTATTCGTATTGGCGATTTTTTAGAAATTGAAGACTCTAAAGGCCTAGTGGAAGAAATCAACACCCGTTCAACCCGTATAAAACGAGTAGACGGTGTGCATTTATTAATACCTAACAGCAAATTACTTGAAAACACCGTGGTTAACTGGACCTTAGTAGACCAGTTTGTTAGATGTTCGGTTAAAGTGGGTGTCGCTTATGGCTCGCCAGCCAAAAAAGTTGCGGGCTTGATTATGCAAGCAACCACAGAACAAGCTGAAGCGCTAACAGAGCCTAAACCCTTAGTCACCTTTGACGACTTTGGTGATAATGCCTTAATGTTTGAAGTCACTTTTTGGGTCAACTCAAGAGTGGAAAGTGGTTTAAGAATTGCAAAAAGCAACGTAAGATTTCGTTTGGAAGAATTATTTGAACAAGAGAATATTGTCGTGGCATATCCACAACGAGACATACACCTTGATGGCTCATTAAAGATAATTAACAGTTAATTATCTTTAATAGTAAGCACAGCAATACTACTTTGATTAATATTGTCGCTCAACAACCCATTGTTGTAATTAATAACACTGTACCTTAGAGTATTTAACTAACACAAGTGAACAATAACTTAATGAAATTAACTGGTTAATTAGATTAATTTCATTAATGCTTAGCGGTGTTTAATAGCTCATAATCCTTGTTCACTTTTAGCGTTAACTTTTAGGGTTAATTAACCCTCAACGACTTTATGATTAATTTTCTGTAATTGTAGCAAAGTACCTTCTATGCCCAATTTATTAAAACTGGCATTTATTTCTGCTTGTTTTGTTTGCAATAAACTTATGCCTTCAACCTCAATATCAAAGAAAAGCCAGGTTTGTGTACTTGACTGTAATAATTTAACCACGGCTTTATTAGTTTTAGTACTGCCAACAATGGTGATATCTACCATCGCCATTTTACCACTTTTAGAGATGGTACTTTCGCCAATATTAATCACTTCATTATCATATTTATTTAATAAATTACTATAAGTGTTGATGAGCTGTAACGATAACTCAGCTATAAAGGGCTCTCTGAGTTCTTCAGGGACCTTAGTAAAATTTTTATTCAGGATTTTATAAGTAAAGTATCGGGTATCGACTTCGGGCAATAAATACTGGTTTAACACGTCTCTAATATTAGCCTTGGTTAAGGTCTCAGTTTGCTTTAATTTAATTAGCGAAGCTTCAACCTGACTAAATATCTGCTTTACCTTAGCTTTAGCATCGTCAGGAGACGCAAAAACAGTCGCTGTTATTAAAAGCGCCATAGTGAAAATAACAACACTGATTAAATTAGTGTTGTTAGTACGTTTGCTTGTCATTTCATTACTCAATAAATAATATATATCTGCAATTATAGCCATTCATATCAAGCTAGCAAGTGCATTAATTTACTCAAACTAATCAAATAAATTAATTAAACTCTTAGTGGTTAGTGGTAACAAAAATTTTAACCACTGGTTCTTGTTCTTATTAAGGCGTTAAGGTTAACAAGTAAATAAAATACATAAAACTAGGTTTTATTTTCTGTAGTACACTAAAAATTATCATTTAAATCCACTAGTGGTGAACTTTAAATTTACTTTGTCCGTATGAGCATTTACATAATATTTACCTAACTCAATAATTGTTTAAAAAATGTTTAAAAAAACGACAAGTTAGGTTGTTAATTACTTTAGCGTCTTGGGTATAGTGGTAATGTTCTGGTAATCCACTTATTTCTATATTATCTTAATGGACAGTTAACCTTGTTACTGCTCTTATTACACTGACATTTTTTCAGTGTTATGCCTTCAACGTTAACTAGCCCCTTAAGTGATGATCTTTAGCAAATATTTAAATTTAACATCAGTAAACATTGTTGAGGTATGTGTATTAATTTTAGCACCAAGGATAGGTCGTTATATTTATCTTAGGTATTTAAAACAACATATCGAGACACAATTAATGAAAAAGAGCGCGATAGCAGTAACGCATGCTGATATAAAAAGGCAAAAATTAATTGATGCAAGTCGATTTCACGGTATACATTGGTTAATATTAATACTTTCGACCCTATTAACTATTGGGGCATGGTACATTGCTTCAGTACAGGTTAATAAACGAGTGGCTGAACGTTTTGAACGTGAGTCTTTGCACGTTATAGAACTTGTTAAAGAAAGAATGCAACTATATGAACACGCCTTATGGGGAGCTGTCGCTCATGTTGATGCTAGCGAAGGTGATATTACTGAACAGCAATGGGAAAACTACAGCAATAGCCTACGAATAGATCAAGCCTACCCTGGCATCAATGGCCTAGGGTTAATTTATAATGTTAAGTTTGACCAACATAATAGCTTTCTTCTACAGCAGCAAAAAAGCCGACCAAATTTTAGCATCCACCCCTTATATCCCAATCAGGAACTTTGGCCAATTACCTTTATTGAGCCGCTCTTAACAAATAAACAGGCTTTGGGTTTAAATGTAGCCTTTGAAAAAAATAGATACTTGGGTGTCAAAAAAGCCAGAGATACAGGTTTAGCACAATTAACCGGACCCATTACCCTAGTACAAGACGCGAAACAAACGCCTGGGTTTCTTTTTTATGCCCCTTTCTATAAAAAAGGTCTGCCGCACAACTCAGTAAATACTCGCCAAAAGTCGATACAAGGCGTGGCTTATGCGCCTTTTATTATGTCTAAACTTATTTCCGGCACCTTAGCTGCTAAACAACGCCATGTTTCATTACATATTAGCGACGAAGGTAAGTCATTGTATAATGATATAAATAATGTCGACAGTATTGAAATAGACGCTAATCCACTCTTTATTAAACATATCGATGTTAATTTCTATGGCCGAGAATGGAAGTTTATTGTTAGTTCAAATTTATTCTTTCGTGAGGCTTCAGGTTCGAATCAACCGTATTTCATATTAGCGGGTGGTATTATTATTGATCTTTTGATACTCGCCTTGTTTATTGTCCTTTCAAGAGCAAACAAGCAAGCATTAATCTATGCTGACGATATTACTCGGGAACTCAAACTTGGCACTCAACGTCTGATGAGTTCAAACCAAGATCTGGAACAGTTTGCTTATGTAGCTTCCCATGATTTGAAGTCACCTTTGAACGCCATAAAAAAATTAGCCAGTTGGATCACTGAGGATTGTGAAAGCCTATTACCTGAGGGCTCCAAAAAACATTTAAAATTGCTTAATAGCCGCAGTGAAAGAATGAATAGGTTACTGGACGATTTACTCGACTACTCTCGTATTGGCCGACATGAATATAAACCGCAAGAATTTGATTTAGCCATAATAGCTAACGAGATTTTTAGTCTCTTAGATCACCCAACAGGCTTTAATTTGTCGGTAGAAAAGCAGACCTTACTTTTGCCTAAAACGCCAATAGAAATTATACTACGAAATCTTTTGTCAAATGCCGTAAAACATCACGATAAACCCACGGGTCAGATTAAAATATTATATAAAACAATCAATAAAATGCACCATATTAGTGTACAAGATGACGGTCCGGGTATTCCACCAGAATTATTTGATAAGGCGTTAGAGATGTTTCAAACTTTACGACCCAGAGATAAAGTTGAAGGTAGTGGTATGGGCTTGTCATTATCAAAGAAAACCATCGAATATTACGGTGGCAGTTTAACGATTGACTCCGATGGTATTAGAGGCACCACCATAGCCATTTTATGGCCCATTACCACAAAAATATAGCGACTCAATGCTAGCATTAAACAAGATAAACGGATAACTGAATAAATGACTGAACAACAAAAAGAAGTAACGCTGTTATTAATTGAAGATGACGATGTCGATGCTATGTCTATAACGCGTGCCTTTGACAAATTGTGCCTAGGTAACACCATTATTAGAGCAACTGATGGCCTACACGGCCTAGAGTTACTTCGCAGCGGTGCTGTACCCTCGCCTTATATTATATTGCTTGATTTACAAATGCCGCGTTTAAATGGCTTGGAGTTTTTAGAAGAAATTCGTCAAGACCCACAATTAGACAAGAGTATTATTTTTGTTTTAACCACATCAAAATCAGATAAAGATATTACCGCCAGCTACCAACAAAATATCGCGGGTTACTTTATTAAAGATCAAGTAGGAGACGGTTTTTTAGACATCGTAAAGGTGCTCAAAGGCTATTGGAAAATAGTTCTTTTCCCAGGAAGTTAAACAAATCAGCCGTACTTTTGCCGTGATGATCACGAAAGGATAAAATTTGAATATTTTAATTGTTGACGACGACGTTGTCGATCGCGAACACCTTATAAGAACATTAAATAAAGCTAATAGCGACTGTCATATTGTTGAAACTGAGTCAGTAGATGAAGGTTTAGCAGCCTTCAAAGCTGAAAGATTTGATGTGGTTTTATTAGATTACCGCATGCCTAAACGTGACGGTATTGAATTATTACTAGAGTTACGCTGCTCTTTAGTAGATCACTCTGTTGCCGTTATTATGCTGAGTAATTCTGAAGAGTCAGATTTAGCATTAGAATGCATCAAAAATGGTGCTCAAGATTTTTTACTTAAATCAGAGGTAACTTCATCAAGGCTACAACGTGCAATTCTACAATCTCAAACACGCTTTGAATTAGAGAAAAAACTTTATAAAAGTTACCAAGAAGCGAGAGAGCTAGCAGAACATGACTCATTAACTGGCTTAGCTAATCGTTACGCATTTGAAGAGGCATTACGTTTAAACATTACACAACAACCTCGTGATGACGCTAAATTAGCCTTAATATTATTCGACCTTGATAATTTCAAATTCATTAACGATAGCCATGGTCATGATATTGGCGATCTATTGTTAAAACAAGTATCCAATAGAGTTTACAAGTGCCTGCGTGAAAATGAATTATTTGCACGTGTAGGTGGGGACGAATTTGCCATTATATTAAGCCACTTAAAATCTATAGACAATGCAACTAGGGTAACCCAACGGATATTAAATTGTTTTGATGAGCCCTTTAATATTTCAGGTATAGAAATAAAAATGGGCGCAAGTATTGGTATTGCCATATTCCCTGACAATAGCCTCAGCGCTAATGAATTACTTAAATATGCCGATATTGCCATGTATCGCGCGAAAAAATTGGGTCGAAATCAAATATGCTATTTTGAAACAGAAATGCAAAAGCAATTTTTACAACAATACCAAATTGAAGCTAATTTAGTTGGTGCTTTAGAGCGCGATGAATTTATATTACATTACCAACCTATAGTTGACACAGCAACATCACAAGTCACCGGCTTTGAAGCATTAATACGCTGGAACTTTCAAAACACCTTACACTTTCCAGATAGTTTTATACCTATCGCTGAGTCTTCTCGTGTCATTATTGATATTGGTCGCTGGGTGATAGCCCAAGCCATATATCAAATATCAATATGGAATTTACAAAGCGACAAAGCATTATCCATCGCCATTAATTTATCAAGCGTACAATTGGCTGATAAAACACTGATCAGTTTCATCAAAAGCATAATAGAAAAATATCAGGTACCACCGGCATTGATAGAATTTGAACTAACCGAAACGGCTTTACTTGAAAACAGTAGTCAAGCGATTGCGGTTATCGAGTCAATTAGCCAGTTAGGTTGCCATATTGCATTAGATGATTTTGGCACGGGCTTTTCGTCAGTATCACATTTACAAAATTTCCCCATTAATACCGTTAAAATTGACAAGTCGTTAATGCTTGCCTCCCATGAGCCAAAAACACGGGCCTTAATAGATGGCCTTACCGCTATGCTGCATTCTTTAGGGTTAAATATTATCGCAGAGGGTATTGAAGATGAAAATAATTTACGTTTATGCCAACAACTGAATATTCAGCGCACACAAGGTTACTTTTTTTCTAAACCGCTAACTACTGGATGCATTGAAAAAAAATATCTCTAATACAGTTCACTGCCCTACTCACAGTTACCTTTTATTTAAGCGCTTTGAGTTTGATATTTAATTTGCAATGACCCGCCCAAAACCTTAATCTTATTTCAAGATATAGGCAGGTTAAGTCACTGATTTTATTTTGCGATAAGTCTGCTCAATCAGCGTTCTTATTAATACTTTACCTAAGTAGTTTTAAAAGGAAATTATGATAAATCGGCTTTTAAATACCTCAAGCATTGTTATTACGCTTTTAGTACTTTGTACACAAGCAAGTGCCGAGTCTTTTCTAGTGCAAGATCAACAAGGCTTGCCACTTAAAAATACAGTACTGGAGTTCTCTGTAACCAACCCTGCTGCTGCGGCCGTATCAACACCAAATACTTTGGTTATGGATCAGGTTGATAAACTATTTAAACCCGGTGTGTTAGTTATCCATCAAGGTGACTATGTTAATTTTCCCAATAGTGACAACATTAGGCATCATGTTTACTCGTTTTCATCGGTCAAACCTTTTGAATTAAAACTTTACTCAGGAAAACCTAAAGCACCATTACAGTTTGATGTTGCCGGTGTAGCTGTATTAGGCTGCAACATACACGACTCTATGATTGGTTATATTTATATTGCTAGCTCAACACAGGTATTAATGACTAATGAGCAAGGCATAGCAAGATTAGCAGATACGGTAGAATACGATAGCGTTAATGTTTGGCATGCAAGTTCGGTTACTCGCTTAACAAATATGAGTTATGATGATTTGTCTAAAAACAAAAATAATAATGGCTCATTAGTTATTAATTTAGTTGTTGACGCGCCTGAGCCACGAAATACCTTTCAAAGTATATTCAAAAAAAATGGCCAGTAAACTTACTCTACGTGAACAAATCACCTTGCTAGGTGTGTCGCTGGTTGTTTTAACTGTGGCCTGCTTATTAGCTGTGTCTTTGTGGAAAACCATTTCGTCACATAACCTGCAAATAAATCAACGTATTACCAGTGCTGAAAACGTATTAATAGAATATTTAAAAGCCAAAGAAGAATTGCTGCTTACGGCATCAAAAGTGCTGACGGCAGACTTCGGTTTTAAGCAAGCGGTTGCCTCACGTGATCAGGCCACTATTGCTAGCGTGTTACAAAACCATGGTTCTCGAATTAATGCGAGTTTAATGGTGCTAAGTGATTTAAATGGTGAGATTATTTCTTCAAGTAATAACCAACTTACCTTGGACTCGACCTTAAGCCAAAGCTTAATGGCCATAAAACAAAACTTGAATAAAACTCAGTTAATGCTGCTTGGTGGTAATTTATACCAACTCATAGTATTGCCTGTTGAAGCACCCAGAACCATTGCCTACTCTGTCATAGGTTTCCAAATAGATCAGGCATTCGTTAATGAATTAAAAAGACTAATGACAGTTGAAGTTAGCTTTATTTATAACGACGCACTGATTATATCGACTTCGCAAAATATCGATGCCAGCTATAAAGAACATTTTAAAACAACTGATAACTCTTGGTTGCTCTTTGAAAGAAAGCTTTATGAGAACAAGCGGATAACCTTTACTGATTCGCAAGATCATGAATACATTGCCCAATTGTCTGTAGATTTATCCCCAAGCTATATAGAGCTTGATAAATTAGTCGCTATTACCCTTTTAATTTCGCTTTTGATCATTGGCATTACGGCCATTGTTTGTAGTTTTATTGCCCGAAGCCTCACTAAACCTCTGCACCAACTCACGCAATTAAGCCATGACTTTGCTCGCGGTAAATATGAGCATAACAGTATGATGTCAGACGGCGGTGTAGAAGTGTTCCGGGTTTACAACAGCTTTATTCAAATGGGTAAAAAAATTGAACAACGTGAAATTAAAATTAATTATCAGGCAAAACATGACGCGTTAACCGATGTTTATAATCGCGCTACTTTTCTTGAACTGCTGGCAGAAAAGATCGCCTTACATGATCCTAACACTGACGGTTCATTATTGCTGATGGCAATAAATGTGCGTAATTTTAAACGCATCAACGATAGTTTAGGCTCAGGCACAGGTGATCTTACCCTTAGGTCTGTTGTCCAAAGGATTAAAGCCATTTATCCAGAACAAACATTAATGGTTGGACGATTTTCAGGTACTGAATTTTGGGTGGTTATTCACCTAAAAAGTAACGAGAGTTATGAGGATATTATTGAACATTTTTTACCGCCTTTAAGAGCACCGTTAAAAGTTAATAAACTCTGGTTGAATTTAAATTATTGTGTTGGCACTTGTCTTTTCCCAGAGCAAAGTAGCGATGTAAAAGCAGTAGTGCGAAGAACGACTATTGCTTTGGAAGCTGCAAAAACAGAAAATGCAACGCTAAGAGCTTACCAAAGTGGTGAAGATGAAGCCTATTTAGAAAGGTTAAATTTACTTGAAGAACTCAGAGAAACATTAATACGTGATGACGGCGAGTTGTTCATGGTTTATCAACCCAAGCTCAATTTAGAGAACGGAAAAATAGAAAAAGTAGAGTCATTAATTCGTTGGATAAAACCGAATGGACAATTTGTCTCTCCTGAGTTATTTATTGATTTAGCTGAGCAATCAGGGCTGATTATTAAATTAACCCATTGGGTCATAGATACGGTATTTAAGCAGCAACAAGAGTGGCGAGCTAAAAACCTTAATCTTAAGGTTGCCATCAATATATCAGCGCAGGACATTATCCATACTGATTTTATTGACTTTGTTTTTAAAAAAATCTCACAATACCATGTCGATCCTAAACTTGTTACCTTAGAAATAACTGAACGAGATATTATGACTAATGAAGGTTTAGTCATTAGTCGTTTAACACAGTTAAAGCAGACTGGTATACAAATTTCTGTTGATGACTATGGTATTGGTCAATCATCTTTAGGTAAATTGAAGCAATTACCTATTGATGAGTTAAAAATAGATAAAGCCTTTATACTTGAATTAGACACATCAGAAAAAGACCAATACATTGTTCAATCTACCATAGAGTTGAGCCACCAATTAGGTTTTAGTGTGGTTGCTGAAGGCGTAGAAAATAAAGCGTCTCTAGATATGCTCAAAGCGATGAAATGTAACCATGCACAAGGTTACTTTATTTCACGTCCAATTAAGTCAGCTGATTTACTAATATGGTTAAATACCTATGAATAAAATATCACCCTTACTTTATGGCTGTTTTCTGGTTCTTTGCTCTGCCAACTGCTCAGCAGAAGGTAAAATATTAGCCACGCCAGGGGTTTCTCAAATTGAAGGCTCTGGCGGCGGCGGCATTGTACCTTGGGCGCAGTTAGCCGGCTATGCGACCGAAGAAAGTATCTCGGTCAGTGCGGCATGTAGTCGAGTTACTGTTAAAGACTTTTCTTTAGATAGCTGTGCTCTACAGGCAAATTTATATGACAAAATAGAACTGTCGTATGCTAAACAAAACTTTGAAGTAACCCCGCTTAAACTGAATTTAAAGCAAAACATTATTGGAGCAAAAATTAATTTATTTGGCGATTTAGTCTATTCGACTATGCCGCAAGTGAGTTTAGGCATTCAATCAAAAAAATTAAAAACCAGTGATGTCGCATTTTCATTAGGTGCAAAAAAAGATACTGGCACTGATGTTTACATAGCTGCAAGTAAACTGCACCTCGGCTTTATTAACGGTTACAACTGGTTATGGAACGTTACCGCCAGACATACTAAAAGCAATCAACTAGGCTTGCTGGGTTTTGGTGGTGCTCATGAAAAGAAAACAATTCAATTAGAAGTTTCAAGCGCTATTTTACTTAACCGACACTTAGCCCTTGGTGTAGAATTTAGGCAAAAACCTGATAACTTAAATTTGGGTGAAGACCACTGGAAAGATATTTTTATTGCCTGGTTTCCCAATAAACATCTTAGCGTGACATTGGCCTATGTTGACTTAGGGAGTATTGCCGCCATTGACAAACAAACCGGTTGGTATTTATCAACTATGTGGTATTTATAATGAAAAATGGAATAGTGAATATGACAAAATCAATAATATTACTGCTATTAATGAGTTGTTTAGCTTGCTCTTCGCCTAGCAGTAATATTGATAGTCATAGCCAGGCACAGACCCAACCCAGCCTTTATCAAAAAATGGGTGAGAAGCCAGCACTTGATAACATCATTGATAATTTAATTAATATTATTGGTCAAGATGATGTGGTGTTTTCTCACTTTGCTCAAAGTAATGTCACCCGTTTTAAAGACCAACTCACGGTGTTTTTATGCCATTTAGCTGACGGTCCTTGTCAATACAAAGGCGACAGTATGGAAGATATTCATCAAGGCATGTATATCAATAAAAACGAATTTAATCATTTTGTTGAGCTTTTTATCCAGGCTATGGATGCTGCAGATATTAGCTACCCAGTCCAAAACAAATTATTAGCGCGACTTGCGCCACTCAGAAAAACCATCATTAAAATGTAACGCTTTGCTGTCAGGTACACTATCAGTAAACTTGGGGCTAAAGCTGCTGGCATACAAGCTAATTAAAAATAGTGTCGGTTACATGATCCAGTATAGCTTTTTAAACCAGTAGCTTAGCTTCTTGTGATAACTTTATATGCTCAGTTAAACTAGCAGCTAAATTACTTATCGCTTTTGTCACTGTCATTGCTAGTCGATGAAAGTGGAAAAGGGTTTGTTGCCGTGCCAGCATATAAACTTAGGTGTGGAAAAGGTATTTCAATCCCTTGCTGATCAAAGGTGTTTTTAATCTCTATATACATGCTATTTCTCAAGGTTAGAAAATTCTCTCGTATCGCCCACACTGAAAACTGAATATCAATAGAAGAGCTGCCAAAGCCAGTTAAGATAAAAACTGGCGCCGGCTCTTCTAAACAAATTAAATTTTTCGCCGCAATATCCATCAATATATTACGTACTTTTTCAATGTCTTCTTTATAGGCAATACCAATGATTAAATCAGCGCGCCTAATCGGATATTTGGTCAATGTGGTAACCGCGCTTTTTATCATACTTTCATTAGGAATACGGACAAACAAGTTGTCAAATGTACGTAGTTTAACTGAGAGTAAATCAATCGATATAACTTCGCCGGTAATGTCATTGACACGGATAACATCAGTAATAGAAAAGGGTCGTTCAATCATCAAAAATAAGCCACTAATTAAGTTTGATGCTGACGTTTGAGAAGCAAACCCTAAAGCAACAGTAAAAATGCCCGCCGCGCCGAGTAAAATACTGAGATCAATACCGATATTATCTAAGGCTGAAATAGTAACTAAAATTAAAATACCGTAAAAAATAGTTCTTTTAAGGAACAACTGCCCATGAGCCGTCATTTTATGCTGACATACTTTAACAATAGCACTGCTGACTAAACGCGCGATGATAAAACCAATAATAAACAATAAAGTAGCCTGAATAAAAGCAAATAAATGCGAGGCTTTTAGTAGCTCGATAAACGCTATGATGTCTTTCACAAAATCTCTCTTTTTTAAGCAAACAAACTACTAATACTGCGTATGAGTATACTTTGTTCGGTTGCGATTCTTGGGCCACTAATTAACACCGGCGATAAAGCTTCAACTGGCGCCTGCTTATCAAGATGAAGTTCAACATTATCATTATCACCATCTCGATGCACCGAAATGCCCGTGGTCCAAAGTTGATGTTCTTCATCAGCGTATAAATGCAACAAGGTCACCGGCACATTAATGCGCTCTATGGTTAACGCCTTGCTATGGTTATTAATCACAGTAATTGGGGTTATTGCGCGATGTGGCCGTTTGTCTATATTATTAAGCTGAATACGCGCCTCAGTATATTTTGCGTAACATATTTGCCCTTCTCTTGTTGATGGACCAAACCAAGAGTCAGACGGTCGCCAAAAGGGTAAATCAAGTAAGCATTCACCTTTAGGTAATAATTGAGCCGAGAACCAAATAGGCGTACTAACGTATAGCCGTGATTTTTCACCCGCAAGTAAAGTTAAGGGTGTATCTGGGCGCGCCACTACGGCTCGGTCTGCCAGTAAAGGTAATACCCGTACGTTTTCCGAGGTGCTTTGTTGTAAATATCGGCCGAATTTTGCTTCACCAATCGCGTAATTTTCATCGCCATTACCAACAACCATTACCTCGTTATTATCAGTATCTGTTTCTAGATTCCAACTGTTCCATTCATTGTCTAAGCGTTTAAGAATGATGACTCTCTCACCCAGTCGCCAGCAGCGTTGTTGTTGAAGGTCAAAAGTAAACTCACCCCACCATGCATTATTCAGCATTTTAATTTTCTCTGTTTTATTTGCCTGTTAGCTAACTTTAAAGTAGCTAATAGCTTGTGAAACTGTATAAATTTAGCTTACTGTTCAATTATCAATATCTTTCTATATTGATAGATTATGCTATCTTAAGTCACTTGTGTATAGACAAAACCCCGCATATAAATTGGCGTTTTCTGCGGTTAATCATTAACCATTTTAAGGAACCTATCATGACAACATTACACATTGTTTTGTCTGATTTGGAAGTTACTCATGCCATTTTCTCTAAGATAAGCCTACTGCAAAATAAATTTTCAGCGAATGTAGTTTGGTATTTACATCATCATCAGCGTTTTTTTGATCGCCGTTATTTTTCAAATGAACTCGCCGCTATTTCAGGTAACTTACAAGTAAGTCATCAAAACAAAGTTGACCAAATTGAATTAAAAATTAAGCAGCACTGCCCAAAGAGCAAGGTGCATATCTGTAAAGAAAAATACTGGTCAAAGCAAGTAGATAACGAGGCTAATACACTAGATCCTATCGTTATTATTCGATCAAAATCTGGCCTTTCCTCGGCTGACAATCAATATATTAGTAACAATCAGCATACGGTATTTATATTAAATCAAAAAAAATGGCTATCTGATGGTAAAGCCATCGGGGCAATTGACCCATTTCATGAAGATGACAGCGACAACAAATCTGATCATAAAGTTTATCACTTTATGCGCCAGTGGTGCACACCCGCAGAGCAAACAGAGGCCTTCTTATTACACGTTATTCACATTCCACCTTTGGCGATTGAATACGAAAAAAAAATTGAGGCCTTGCACAAAGAACAAATATATCGTTTCGCTAAACAAGTGAAATGCGCAAAAAACTTGTTAACCTTTGTTCGTGGTACACCTGAGCATGCTTTGCTAACTTATGTTGACGATAATAAAATAGACTTAATCGTACTCGGCTGTAGAAAGCACAGCTTATTTGACAAGTGGCTCAATGGCTCAACAATTTCAGCACTGATTAGCCATCAAAATAGCGATATGGTTTTAATTAATACTCCTTAACTAGTTTTGCCTGATGAATAAAAATGATCGTTATTTATCAGGCAAATTTTTTATCTCTTAACTACGTAATATAAAAAATAAATCCCCAAACCCCCACAATAATGTCCCCGTGATAAGTAATGAAACCTCAAGAATACCCAGTTGTAATCTAACGGCTTGTAATATTTTTTCGGTTTTTTCTTCAAAGTCATCTTCAATACTTTGAATTTCGCTGGCTATATTTTCGCTTGATACTTTAAATTTATGTAATTTTCTTTTAGCGCGAGCCAGTACTATGCGATGATGAAAATTAAGTCGGCTAAGTAATAATCGTTCTTGTATTATACCACCCAACCCAGACCAGACACCCAGTATCACAATTAAACAACCACTGCGAGAAAGCCATTCTAAACCAGCAAATTGTATTAGCGATAAATACACTCCAAGCATGGCTGTTAATATCGCCAATGACCAACTGATGAATGGATGACGTTTAGGAATGCTTACAGGTGTTACTATTGCTGTTGATGATAGCTGGGTGGAGCCTGTTGAATCTGTTGACATAAACACCTTCTTTTTAATTTAATTGCCGGTACTAATTTTCGTCTTTGTCTTTGTCTTTGTCTTTGTCTTTAGTGGATGAAAACTGCTTTTTATAGTTGATGTTAGCACTTATTTCATCGCCACTAATCGCTTCAAACGATATATTTGGCGATAGCTTGTATTCAATATTCCACCCTGCCTGAACGCTACTGTCGGAGTCAATACTGGTGCCGTACCCTACATTTAAACGGTCATTAATTTTCGCGGCAATATCAACACGCGTGCTATTACCGTTATTACCACTTTTACTGGTAAAAGCCACATCTTTTAGGCCCAGTTGTTCACCAATTTTTTGCACTAATTTGTTGGCACTCTCTACCCCTAAACTGATGGCGGCACTGGTCAGTGCATTGCCCTCTTGCTGTGATAAAGAATCTAAATTTCGGCCGGTGATCAATAATGACAATACATTTTCATCCGCCATTGTTGGCTCTGAAAATAAAGTTAAACGAGGGGTATGTATTGTGCCATCGGCAATAATCCCAACCTTGATATCATCAACTATACGAACCGCTCGAAACTGAATGCTTGGGTTCGCTGCCGTACCCAAAAACAATAATTGCCCCTGTTCAATAGTTAATGTTTGCTTGTAGGCTTCAAATTTACCCTCTTTTAAATCTAAGCGACCATTAAGCGTCAAAGGTTGGCCGGTAATAAGTGATGAAGATAAATTACCCTGTATTTCGCTTGATAAACCAAAACCACTGATTTTAACGTCGTCTCCTGCTGACAGCATTAGCGATATATTATAGTCAAATGCTGAGTCTTTTACGGCTAGGATTTTTTCGTCAACAATAACTTGGTCTTCTGAAACACTAATGGCTGGTTTTGGTAAAGACGCTATTTTGATATCAGCTTGGTCAACAATCAAGTTACCGTCGACAGTTAAATGCTTATCTTGATAATTTGCCTTTAACATGGGTGAAACAATTAATTTATTATCATTATTATTGACCAAGGTAACTTGTTGTCCTTCAATCGTGAGGTTTGCTTTTATCGGCATTGATAGTTTTGCTTGCCCTGCTATTGTTAGTGCTCCCTGCGGGTTTTGTAATTCGCCTAATAATGTAATACGGTCTTGTTGACTACTTAATTTTACTTTGCTGTTACGAATATCTAAGCCATATTCATCAATAACTAAATGTTCAATGCCAAGCGAACCCTCGCCGGTAAATATTGGCTCACGCCAAGTGCCTGCCAAGGTAAAGTTTTGCACTAGACTAGCTTCGATTTTATCGATACGTTTTTGCCACTGCTTAAGCCATTCAAATTGCTGTAAATTAACTGACAAGTCGCCATTAAGGCGAGCTGAATCAACCAGCGGCCAGTCACTGTTAAACTGGGCCGTTATTTCATCTTCGCCAGATAATTGTATGTTTAAACCAGTAGATATTTTATCTTTTTGCCATTTACCCTGCAGCTTTACAAGCGCTACCGTTAATAAATGCTTTGATAGCTGTGCGTCAGTTGGGCTGCTTTCATCTGGAGTGCTCAAGGTAATATCAGTTTGTGCTAAGTCAAAATCGACGGTAAAGTCAGGCGTAATCGACAACAACATCTGACCTGTAGGCATCGAAATTTCAGCTGGCCACTCGGCTAATTGTAACTGGGTGTTTATTGTCTGCCATTGCGTGGTTATTGCGATAGCATTTTGCTGCTGCTGGCTAAGTACCGTCAGTCCTTGTCCCTGTATTTGCACGTCAGATGACTGCCATTTAAAACTTGGTATCGTTAAATTGGCCGAAATTTCTGCCAATTGCTGACCTTTACCTGATAACGCTAACTGACCTGTCACCCTACCTTGAACTTCCTGCGGGTATTTTGATGGCTGAGCGAGTAATGTGGACTGCCAATGCTTAACCTGCTGGAAAATCGGTGACATTGACCATTGTTCGAAAGTTAAATTAGCTGACCACTGCTCTGCTTGCTTATCGACATTGATACACAGTGTTCCGCTACCGCTAAGGCATAGATTTTTTATTCGTTGATTTTCGGCACTTAATTGTAATTGCTCTGTGGTTAAAACCAGTGTTTGTTGTTGGTTTTCGGCCTTAAAGTCAAGGTGGCTGATCTGCCATAGTGCCTTTGATAAATCATTACTGATGCTGAACGTTTTTGCTTCTTTTTGCAGTAATTGACCATCAAAGCTTAATTTAACCGCGGTTTTTTGAGCTAATATAGCGCTAATGAACATTTTATGATCAGCGGGTAAACCAGAGATTTTCAATGAAGGTTGCTCAAGGGTAAACTCATTAATATTAAGTGCGTCGGCCTTAACATCGCCCCGCCAGTCTTCGCTAAAATCTAACGCCCAATGAATGTTTTTACCGTCAAAGTTTGCCAGCGCAAGTTTACCTATCTTGCCTTGGCTAGAGATAAGCCATTGAGATTGCTTTTGTTCTACCTGCCAACTTGCATTGACATCAGCCAACTCAAAGACATTGTTTAATGCTAACGAGCGACCATTAAGCTGACCTTTTAACGAAAAGTTTTCAGTGCTTGGATTGTCAAGATTAAACTCACCTTGTATTGCGGCCGTTAACTTACCCAAGGTTAACTTGTTACTTTTAACCGTAGCAACACCTTGTTTAATGGCCAAATCAAGGCTCACTAGCACTGGCCATGATTGCTTTATCGCAGGGGTGCTTTGGTCAATCGTATCGGGCAGTGCTTGGCGCAAGGATGTGGCGATTTGCGCGGCATTAAGCTCATTTTTTAATAACAAAGAGACAGCTGAACTCGCACGCCAATCTACGACATTAGCTAGCTCGGTATTAATGGTTAACTGTATGTCTTTAAAGTCTTGCCAGCTTGTCTGTGTTTGTAAATTAGCGCTCAACTTTGGCCAACTGAGCTCAAAGTTTGCTTTTATTTTTTCGAGTGCAATAGCTTGACTGGCCAACTCAACTTGCTGTTTATCAGCTATTAATATGCCTCGCTTTAAAAATAAGCCTTGGTTATAAAACCAATCGCTAGTCACTAACATTTGATTAGGCGATTGCAACTGTAAAGTTAATTGTGATGAATCAGTGATATTGCCTTTAGATTTCACACTGACCGAAAGTTTGGCCCCCAGCACCTCAACCGCTAGCTGATGCGGCCACTTTTTTCGCATGTCAAGAACACCAGATACCGCTATCTTGTGTTCGGCAAAGGTAAGCTTTAACGCTCCAACGCTTGCTTTGCTACGCGCGAAGGCTAATTTTTTTAATACTAAGCCGCTAACATTATACCCTGTCTTAGCTGAAGGTGTATTTGCTGAAGCTGTGTTTGCTGAATGGGCTCTTTGTGAAGGTATGCTTGTTGCTGGGTCACTGTTTTTGTCTGGGGTTATTTTAGCGGCCATTGCCTGATAGCTAATGCTAGCGATAGTCACTTGCTTGACCTTGAGCGCAATAGGCAATGTCACTTTAGTTAGCTTGGGTAAAGCCTCTAGCGAAGAGGCGGTTTTTTCATCGTTGACACTCGCTACCGTTAAGCTAGTTAAAGCAATGCTATCGCACGACAGCAAACGGTCAATCAAGTGCAGCCATTGGCAGTCAAGCGATAACCCAGTCACCTGTACTTTACTGCCCTCTTGTTGCCAATCAAGCTCTGCTAGCTTTATGCGAGTATTTAATGTGCCACTGATTTTACCTAAACGTAGCTCATGTGGTTGAAATTGGGCAATGCGCGCAGCTAACCACTGCAACCCTGATTCTGTCGTGTAAAGCCAGGAGAGCATTAACAGCGCAATAACCGTCAGCCCAGTAGCCGCTAGGCTAAGCCACTTTAACAGCGCTTTCTTTTTGAAATAACTCATAAGTCTGGCCCTATGGTGATATGAAAACGCCAGCCTTTATTACCATCAAGTGCTTTAGCAATATCGAGTCGAATAGCGCCAATCGGTGTTACCCACCTTAGCCCAGTGCCGATTGATTTATATATTTTCCAATCCCGCCAATCATTAAAGGCATTGCCTTGGTCGGTAAATACCGCCCAACGAAAGTCGTCATTAAATAAATAATCCAACTCAAGGCTTGACGATACAACATGCTTACCACCCAGTGAAACCTTGTTCTCCACAGGCGACAAACTTTGATGTTTATAACCTCTTACTGAAACATCACCGCCGGCAAAAAATCGATAGTTTGACGGCATAGAGCGATTAAAATCATCGGTATCCATCCACGTAGTGCCCAAACGTGCACGTAACAATAATCGCCAGTTATTATTGAGTGACCAAATACGTTTTACTTTTTGATCAGTTTGTAAAAATTTTATATCGGGATCGCTAACTTGCTCACCACTAAAACGAAATATACTTTGCCAACGCCAACCTGCTATAGCGGAGAAGGGATCGGTAACACTGTAATAATTGAGTTGCCATGAAGGGACAATATATTGCAGGCTATGATTCACATTAGCATTTGATTCTAACAGCTCTTGTGCCATGGCAATTGACCATTGACTAGACCAATTTGCATTGATTTTATTGGCAAGAACAGACTCTAAGGTGAAAATTTTACTGCGACCTATTTCCTCATTTTTAATCTGATAACTGACGAGGTTTATCCATTGACTGTTGGCTTTATCTAAGGGTATTTGGTATTGAAACGTTGCGTGTATATCGGCAATATCGAGCTTAACTTTATTAAAATCTATGGCGGCAATATATTGATGAGCGCTACTGTTTACTCGTCGATTTCTCCAGCTTACCCCTAATTTTCCGCCACTGTCAGTGCCATAGCCTAACAAAGTTTTAAGTTCATATTTGTCAGTATCCAATATGGAAAGGCTAACATCGACCGTTTTTGTCAGATGGTCAACTGACTGTTCAACCAGCACTGATTTAAAAAAACCAGAGCGATTTAAGGCCTGCTGACTGGCAATAATGTCGAGTTGACTATAAGTATCACCAGAGCGAATGGTTGAATAACGATTGATTAAATCATGGGATAGCACTGTGCCCTCAATCGTCACCTTGTTAATGCTATAGCGAGCGCCACAGTTGAACACCCAATGCACCTTGGCTTGAAACTGAGCCACATCAACGTTTAACACACTAGATGAAAAACTGGCGTTTAATAAACCTAACTCTTGTGCTTCGCGTTGCAACGAGGCTTTGAACTGACTGTAATCGCCATGGTTAATAATTTTTCCTTGGGTAAAGGGATGTTTAGCAATAAGTTGGGAGATTCCCTCAATTTCATTCTCACAGTTGAGCACAATATTGGTGTTGTGCCAACGCACAGGAGCCTGTAAATCAATGGTGAGTATTTTGCCTTGTTCATCGTCAGCCAAGGTTAAAATAGGCTGATAATAGCCCAATGCCTGCAACGCGCTGCGCGCTTTAGTCAAAATATAATTGTCTGATGGTGGAAACCCTAGCAGTGACAATGGAATGGTATTTTCGTTACTGCTCAGATTACGTAAGATATTGTTTTTTAATGCGCTTTCAACACCCATAATATTGAGATGGGTACCGACATTATCACTAGGCTCTGCTGATTGCACTGTCAAAGCATTTGCTAACATTAAAACAGCCATTAATGTATAGAGTAGTCGATTACGGTAAGAGAAATTCACTTTTTTCAATATTCTTCCATGGTTGATTGACTGATAAAAATCAAACATCAGCATAATAATTATGACGACTTTGTGGCAGGAGATCATTAAATAAATATTATTTACCCTAAATCATCCAAAGACATCGCGATGGTAAATTAAATGAGTTTAAACTCATGCTTTAATTAAGACTTCAACTGAGGCTTAAATTAAGGGTTAAACCAAGACATCAACTAAGATATTAATGAATGCATTAACCAAGACTTAATTGATTGGATTTTTAACCTTATTTTTACCCTGCTTTATGCAATATTTATAACGCGTAGCTTTATTTGCAAGCTTATTAATTGACTATAAACCCGATGATTGAAAAGGATACTAGTTATGCATATGGCTCCATTGTTACCACAAGCGGTTGGCGCCATTTTCTTTATATTATTGTTAAGGTTTATCTTGAGGCTTTTTCGACAGCCTCAATTAGTCTCAGTAGCACTGCCATTGTGATAAAGCGATGGCAAGACAACTCCATGCTATCGTCGAGCCTAGGACAAAGCGTTTTAGGCATACTGCTATCGCTTAATATTCTAGTCGCTATTCAAATACCTCTAGGTAATTTAAAAAGCATAAGGTTGAAATTTAAGCTTGATTACTCGGTCTTTAACCTTGTTATCAACACTTTTATTTAATTTGAGGAATTTATATGTCGACAGCTGACTCACTAGCCAACAAAAACTTACAAAGCAACTTGCCATGGTCATTACTGTTTTTACGGGTAGGTGTGTTTATTGTGATGTTTATTTGGACGCTAGACAAATTTGTTAATCCAGCACATAGTATTAAAATTTTTGAACATTTTTATAAGATCAGCGGCTTGAATGACATCATGGCTTATGGTTTAGGTGCACTACAATTAATATTGGTTTTCGCGTTTTTATTTGGCATTAAAAAGCGCCTCAGTTACGGTTTGATTTTTCTGATGCATGCGGGTTCAACATTATCAGCTTACGCGCAGTATAT
Source organism: Colwellia sp. MB3u-8 (assembly GCF_014076985.1). Lineage (NCBI taxonomy): Bacteria > Pseudomonadati > Pseudomonadota > Gammaproteobacteria > Alteromonadales > Colwelliaceae > Colwellia > Colwellia sp. MB3u-8. The sequence goes on along the minus strand of NZ_JACGVA010000072.1, from coordinate 142,715 downwards.
TGATGCTTTTAATAATTTATTATTCTTCGCCGCATGGCCTATGTTAGCTGCTTGTGCCGCGCTATATTTACTTCGAGATGCTGATACTAAGTTTACTTTAGGCAAGTAGTCTATGGTTAATAAGCGCCTAATAAATACTTAATAAATATCGAGTAAAGTGTGCTAAGTAAAGTATGCCTAATAGCGTCTTATCTGCTCACTTTACAGAGTCAAGGTTAAGTTAAAGCTTAAAACCAAAAGCCAAGGCAGAATACCTTGGCTTTTGGCTGATTCTTATTGAAACAGTTAACAGATAAATGGCTTAACTGTCGTTTTTACACCCAGTTTAGTTATTTTTAGACTCGATTTTTTTAGCTTAGATTGCCTTCTATACCAGGTTAACGTGCACAGTGTTAAAATGCGCAGTGTTAAAAGTTTTGGGCCGTTTGTGAGTTTTCTTGCTTAGCGGTATCATTGGCTAACGCGGTGTTTTTTAACTTGATAACCACACGACGATCATAAAAGCTCACCTCTTTATTTGCCGATGCCACCACAGATTGCTGTTCACCAAAAGCAAATAAGCTAATGCGATCAGCCTTTACGCCCTGGTCAATCAGTGCATTTTTAACCGCATGAATACGTGCCAATGAAAGGGCTTGGTTTAGCGCATCACTGCCTTGTTTATCGGTGTAGCCAGAAAGATCTAAGGTTAAATTAGGTGACTGTTGAACAATGCGCGCTAAACTTTCTATCTGCGCTTGATAATGTGACTTAATTTCACTTGAACCGGTAGAGAACTGTAAACTCATTAATAAGTTTTGTGCTTGTAGGTTACTCGCCGCTTGATAGTTTTGCTCTAGCGCTAACAACTCTATTTGATAGCTTTGCTCTGCTTGCTCAATTTGTCGTTGGTAGCGAGCTAACGATACTTCATTATTCTGTTTCTCTGCGCTGTAAGCGATTGACAAGCTTTCAATTTCATCCGTGGCATTGATGTTTTTTGCAATCATATTACCGGCTACCCCAGTGATAAAGGCGCCAATAGGTCCGCCTAAAATAGCACCAATAACCATGCCTGTGCCGAAGCCAATTTCTTCCTTCAATTGTGCTGAACTCTCTTGCTCTATTTTGTCTTGCGCTGTTTTTTCATATGAAGTCGCAAAGACGGGGCTGACCGTTAAGGCCGATATTAAAGCAACATTAATCAATGTGTTGGCTCGAGAATTTTTGCTTACACTTGGGTTATTTGCTGTGGTTACTTGTCTTGTCATCATGGTGTCTCTCATTAATAGTGTCGGTGATAAATAGTCGATGGATACTTGCTAACTAAACACTTAATTAGCTTGCTTGTTTTTGATGGTGTTATTAAAGCGTAGAAAAACGACGACTAAAGGGCGCAAATATGGCAATTCAGTGAGCAAATGTGGCAACATTATGGCAATGTCAACAATTAGCAGCATCGATGGCGTTTATTCGATATTATTAAGCTAGGTTTTTATGCAGATATTTACGCACAACGAGATAAAGGATAAACAACAATCATGTCGAAACGGATTGCTATTGTTGAAGATGATGCCGCCATTAGAGAAAACTATGCTGATGTATTGCGCCTACAAGGTTACCAAGTACAAACCTACGCTAATAAGGCCAGCGCTATGCAAGCGTTTAATCTACGCTTACCTAATTTAGCCATTTTGGATATTGGCCTTGAACATGAATATGATGCTGGCTTTGAGTTATGCCAATGGTTACGGTCAAAGTCGACCACCTTACCGATTGTTTTTTTAACCGCGCGTGATAGTGATGTTGATACCGTATCTGGCTTGCGTATTGGCGCTGATGATTATCTCACCAAAGATATTAGCTTACCGCACTTGTCTGCCCGAATTGCCGCGCTATTTCGTCGCCAAGACGCCTTAGGCAAGCCACAACAAGCAGATTATATGCTCACTATCGGGCCATTAACCGTAGATAGTCAGCGCATGAGCATTCAATGGCAAGAGCACAATGTAGATTTAACCATTACCGAGTTTTGGATGTTATACGCATTAGCTAAGCATCCCGGCCATGTGAAAAACCGTAGCCAGTTAATGCAGGACTCAAACATCTATGTTGATGACTCAACCATTACTTCGCATATCAAGCGCATGCGTAAAAAATTCAGCCATATCGATAGCGACTTTAATTGTATTGAAACGGTTTATGGCATGGGTTATCGCTGGAACCAAAGCGCCAAAGAAAATTCAGGTAACTAAACTAAAATGACAATGAAATGGCGCTTTGGCTTAAGAAGTAAACTGCTCTTATTATCGAGCTTTCTATTTACCATTCCATGGTTTGGTTATCAATATGTTTGGGAAATGGAAAAATACCTCCGCTATGGTCAAGAACAAACCATTATAGGCACAGCCAGAGCACTTGCTACCGCCATGCATGAGCGGGCAAACTTGTTTAATAATCAAGCCAGCTTTTTACCTAGCGTTGAAAAAGGCAAAGACCTATATAGTTACGGTTTATCCGCGCCCATTCAACTCGACGGTTTAAATCAAGACTGGCCCGACTTTGCCAACAAAGCGCATTTTTATCAGCAAAATAACCAACTTTATAGCCAACTAACGCCTGAGCAATTATCAATAAATTTTACCGCGGCAGTTGGCACTTATGGTCAGTATTTGTATTTATACTTTGGGGTGATTGACGACAAGGTTATATATCGTGACAGCAATGCCCGCAGCATTATTAATAATGACCACTTAGAGCTTGCTTTTATTAATCCACAAGGTGTTTTCAGTCGCTTTATTATCAGCAATAAAACCACTGGCTGGATAGATGCTTATCGTATTACCGATATTGAAGCCGATATTCCTGTGCCTGCTAGACAAATTCAAGGACATTGGCGAAATACCGCACAAGGTTATAACGTTGAAGTACGCGTGCCATTAACTGAGTTTAACGACAATATTGCTTTTGCGGTGCACGATGTTGATAGCCCCTTAGGTAGCATTCAAGCGTCGCTGGGCTCAGCAGATCCGAGCTCTGCCGAGACATTAGGCACTATTTTAGTACCCTCACCTGAAATTGAGCGCATTGTTAAAGGCATGAGTTATACCAATTCTAGCATTTGGGTGGTTGACCAACATCATAGGGTATTAGCCACCACAGGTAATATAAAAAAAGCCAGCGGTGTCTGGAATAAGCGCGTTAACATTAACAATGAACGCCTTGATAATACTGATGATAATTTTATATTAACGGCTTGGCATAGCATTGAAAACAATCTACTGAAACCCTTATATGAAAGAATACTGACGCAACCGCCCAGTAATTTTATCGACCAACTTTATGACTCAGAAAACCTGACAGGCAAACATATCGAAAGTGCTTTAACGGGTCAGCCTATGTCGCAGTGGCGTTTAAGTACAGATCAACAAGCGGTGGTATTGTCAGCCGCTTACCCAATATTTATTAATAAACAGGTAAAAGGTGCAGTGATTGTTGAAGAAACCACTAATGGCATTCGCACCTTAAGAAATCAGGCACTTGAAAAGCTTTTTAGTTCTATTCTGGCCATTATGTTATTAGGCGCGTTGGCCTTCTTTTTGTTTGCTTCGCGGATATCAAATCGCATCAGAACCTTAAGTAATCAAGCAGAAATGGCGATTGACGAACATGGTCGTATTAGTGGCAATGTTGATACCTCAAATACCAATGACGAAATTGGTGATTTGTCGCGTAGTTTCTCGACTGCGGTTAATCGCCTAAGTCAATATAATCACTATTTAGAAAATATGTCGTCACGTTTATCACACGAATTGCGCACGCCTATTGCCGTGGTGCGAACCTCGTTAGAAACCTTAGCCATGCAGCAACAAAGTATCAGGGCAACAACACGAGATAATAATGATAAAATGCAAGCACCCGCGCTTGAAAACCCCTATTTAGTGCGCGCTCAACATGGCATTGAGCGCTTAAGCTTAATTTTAACCAATATGAATGAAGCGACCCGAATAGAGCAAATGTTACAAAACACCGACAAAATTGCCTTTGACTTAGCTCAGGTATTTAACGGTTGTATGCAAGGTTATCGCTTGATCTACCCTGATATTGATTTTTCATTTAATGATATAACACCAGGCAAGCATCCGCTTTTAGGTTCACCAGAACATATAGCGCAGTTATTAGATAAAGTGATTGCCAATGCCGTAGAGTTTTCTGACGATAATAAAATTATCGCCAGCGTCGCACGTAATAATCAACAGCTGACGTTAACCATCCGCAATAACGGTGAGCTATTGCCTGAACAAATGAGTGAACAACTGTTTGACTCTATGGTATCGATAAGGAAAAAACACAATAATGAACAGCCTCATTTAGGCTTAGGTTTGTATATTGCGCGCTTGATTTGTCAATTTCATCACGGCACAATAAAAGCCGTAAACCAGCAAAATCAGCTCGGCGTTGAGGTTATTATTACCTTACCATTAACAAAATAATGTTAATGGCTTAAGCTAGGCTGTGTTGGCTATGAAAATTACACTTAACCTTGTATCTTGCATTGCTGCACCTCTAATGATTGCACTTCTAGCATTGCCCTTCCAGCATTGCAGTAAGTTTGGATCATGACAAGCTAGCGCAGTGCAGCATTTGCTATTACCACTATGACAAAATACTATTCAATACCAATGTATTTGTGTACTTGCACCGATAAGCGCCAGTTATTTTTAATACAAGCGGCAATAGCAAGCTCGGTGGCACGTTTTTTTTGGCTAATAGGTTGTAAATAAATCTGCTTTTTTTCTACTTGATGCGTGGCTAATAAGGCTTTTAGGTCATCAATATGTTGCTCAGTGGCCACCGGATGTTTAATTTCATTTGCTCTTTGCATCGCGCTGGCTAAAATTTTGTAACCGCCACGCATATTCACTTTGGGTGACACAGTAACCCAGCATTGCTCAGAGACTCTAATTTCAAAGGTGCCTGAGGTTTCTACCTGACAGCTATAACCTTGTGCTTCAAAATATAAACACAAGGCGGTTAAATCTTCCATGCAAGGTTCGCCACCGGTAATAACAATATGTTTAGCGTTAAAGCCCTGCTTATTAAAGATTTCAGCAATATCATCTAAGGATAAATTTGACCATTGTTCAGTCTCTTCTACCTTACTTAACAGTTGCTTACTGGTGATTTCTAACTCAGGATGAATGTCCCAGGTATGTTTAGTATCACACCAAGAACAACCGACAGGACAACCCTGTAAACGAAGGAAAATTGACGGTTGGCCAGTAAATGAGCCTTCGCCTTGTAGAGTTTCAAACAATTCATTTATTTTATAACGTGTGGTCATTTCTTTAATGCTTAGATAATTTCTAGTAGAATGCGCAAGTTTATTATACCCCAAGAGATCTGTAAATATGAGTAGTAAAGTCGTAGTAATTTTTTCTGGTGGCATGGATTCATTCACTGTACTGCACCGCGCTTTAAAAGACGGCAAAGAAGTCTATGCCTTAACCTTTGATTATGGCCAAAAACACGTGAAAGAAATTGCCTGTGCCAGTAAAGTTTGTCAGCAACTGGGGGTTGCTCATAAGGTTATTGATATTTCATCAATTAATCAGTTATTAGCGGGATCGTCTTTGACCGATGATATCGATATTCCTGAAGGTCATTACGAAGCCGAAAGTATGAAGTCAACGGTTGTACCTAATCGTAATATGATTTTACTGTCGTTAGCTGTGGGTTATGCGGTCTCAGTAGAAGCAGCGCAAGTATATTATGGCGCTCATTCGGGTGATCATGCTATTTATCCTGATTGTCGACCTGAATTTGTCATGAAAATGAATGAGGTTTGTCAAATTGCGAATTATCAAGCGGTTGAAATTTTCAGTCCTTACTTAGCGAACAGTAAATCCGAGATATTAACTGATGGTTTAAAGATGGGTTTGCGTTACGATGACACTTGGACTTGTTATAATGGCCGAGAACAAGCCTGCGGTAAATGCGGCGCATGTCAAGAGCGCCTAGAAGCCTTTGCTGACAATAAGGTGACCGACCCTTTAGCATACGAATAAGCTTATTTATAAAGACCAGTCAAATTAAATGCAAAAAGGGACAATGAAATGTCCCTTTTAAAGCGCTATTTTTTAGTGCTTATTTTGATAAATAATGTCTTTTTAATCATGACTGTTTTATGCTTTAAACCATAATTTTGTCTACTGACATCAAGCTTAGTCGATAAACAAAGTACTATGTAAACGCTCAACCACTTGGTTAGCATCTGCTTCTGGCACAAGAAAACACAGATTATGATTGCTTGCGCCATGACAAATCATGCGAATATTAAAATCATTTATCTTATCAAAAATACTGCTGCCAACCCCTTTAGTGCCATGAATTTTATTACCGATCACCGCAATTAAACTCAAACCATGCTCAACACTGACTTCACAAAGTTGTTCTAACTCTTCTACCACGGCTTGAGTTAACAAGGCTTGTGTTGAGCCATAAGGATTGTCAAAGGTTAGCGCGACACTAATTTCACTGGTGGTAATTAAATCAACACTTAATTGATGTTTGGCTAATACGGTAAAAACTTTCGCTAGGAAGCCACTGGCATGCAGCATTTGTGGACTTTTTACTGTCACTAAGGTTTGTTCGCGTCGCAGCGCAATGGAACGATAGGTAGGATTAGAGTCAACTTGGCGTTGTATTTTGGTGCCACCTGCATTAGGTTCTTTACTTGAACCAACAAAAACAGGAATATCTTGCCGCATAGCTGGAATAAGTGTCGCAGGATGTAGAATTTTCGCGCCAAAGGTTGCCATTTCGGCCGCTTCACCAAAACTAATTTCATTAATCGAACGTGCTTGATCTGTTATCCGTGGGTCGGTGGTAAAAATACCGACCACGTCAGTCCAAATGCTTAAATTACTGGCTTGAACAGCTTCAGCTAACAACGCTGCGCTGTAATCAGAGCCACCGCGACCTAAGGTGGTCGTATTACCCTGCGGGTCACAGCCGATAAAACCTTGTGTAACAATAACTTGCTCATTAAGTAAGGGATAAAGTAGTGCTTTAGTATTAACCGCTAATTCGGTTAAATCAACTTGCGCTTTACCATATAAACTATCAGTTTTCATGACTTGGCGAACATCAAAATAATGACCATTCACATCGACGAGTTGTAACACTTGTGCAAAAATTCGTGAACTGAATTGTTCACCAAAACTCAGGATTTCATCACTGGTTTTTGTGCTGTATTGTTTTGCTTGTTGCTCAGCACAAGTACGTAACGCATTTAATAAGCCTGATATTTCTTGATCAATAGCTTGATGGTTATCAAAATGTTGGGTTATGGCAAATTGAATATCAGCAATATGGGTAATAATTTGTTGTTGTTCGCTTATCGAAACGTCTGCTTGGCTTAAACGTACTAAGTGATTAGTAACACCAGCACTAGCTGATACCACCACTAAACGGTTAGTGCTATTATTTTTAATAATATCCGCGCAGCGTAACATCGCATGAAAATCAGCAACACTGGTGCCGCCAAACTTTGCAACGGTAATATTTTCAGTATTGGTATGATCTATGATTACAGACATGCAGATTCTCCATGAGTTTGAGATTGAATGCTTGAACATTCGAGTCTATCGCGAGATGTATATTTAGATAACAATGTGCCAACACTAGTGCGATTAAGGCTGGTAAGATGGGATATTAACATAAAAATTCTTCCTAAACGCCTGCATTACTAAAGGTACTTCATTAAACATAGCAAATATAACAGGCAAATAACTAACAGGAAGAGCATGACTGAGCGTAGAGCGAATTAGGTTAAAAACCCGTTATTCAGGCGGTACTATTCAGCCAGAAGCTCTCCACCCTATGCTAAAAAAACTGCTGTTTTTCTAGCGGTGACAGCCCTAAGGATTCAGCCCTAGCGACCGAACATGATATGCCCCCATATCAATATTCTCGGCAATTGTCCCCCTCAGTAACAGTCAAAGGAATGGGTCCTCATGTTACCTACCTAGCAATTGCGCCTCTTCTGGTGCGAAAAATTTTTCTATTTCTGTACTACTTAATTAATAACATCATCATACTTGATAGATAAGGGCATTATAAAAGTGGAGTAAAAATTCTAATTTTCAGCGCAGTCATTAGACCCTATCTAAAAGTAAATATCAACAGACTTTTAGACGTCCAAATGAAATAGTTTGTCACAATTAGCCACTGCTTCAAGGTCTTATAATTGTTATGCTTTAGCATCTTGAAAACTTATTACCCTATTTTTATAGCCTATTTTGGACTGAGTAACATGGATCTATTTTTACTAAAAAAAATAATTAGCTTAATGATTATGCCACTGAGCATTATTATCTTACTGTTAATTATCGCTATTATTTTTTATCGTTTAAAACCAAAATTGAGTTTTTGGGCGCTATTTACCGCAACCACTTTATTATTTTTGAGTACCTTTCCACCTTTATCCGATAACATCATGGCGGCATTAGAAGATAATTATCCCGCATTTACCCGCAGCAATAAGCCGGTTGATTATATTATTATTTTGGGTGGTGTTCACACCAGCGTTCAGGGTTTGCCTGCGACCAGTGAGTTAAAGTCTAGTTCATTAGAAAGGTTAGTTGAGGCTGTTCGTATCTACCGCATGCACCCCGAAGCACAAATAATCACCTCAGGTTTTGCCGATGGCGATGTCAGTTCAAACGCAGAAAAAGTTAAGCAAGCAGCGATATTATTAGGTGTGCCAAAAAATAAAATATTGACTGAAAATTTCCCTCAAGATACCGAAGAAGAAGCACAACTTATTGCACCACGCGTGTTAAATAAAAATGTCGTACTCGTCACTAGTGCCAATCATTTACCCAGAGCCATGGCCTATTTCCAAGGCTACGGCGTCAATGCAATACCTGCACCGGCAAGCCCATGGGTTAAAAGCAATGGGCTTACTTCATGGTCTTATTACGTACCTAATGCTAAAACATTACAACAAACCACTACGGTTTGGTACGAAACACTCGGGCGTATTGTGCAATGGTTTAAACGCTAACCGCTAACCAACTCAAAACAGCAGCAATTTACACTGCACGATTTAATGACCAGCAAGCCTTGTGTAGTAACACAGTTACATAAGGCTAGTTCAGCACCAAGTACAATCCTGCATAAACAGCAGTATTGGTCTTGGTACTATATTGGTGCTATATGTTTGCGCTATATTGGTATTAATAATCTGCCGCTTAGGCTGGGTTATCAATATCAATAAACTTAGCCTCTAATGGCAAATGCTGATTAAAATGTTCAGCTAATGCTTTAGCGCCATAACGCTCGGTGGCATGGTGGCCAGCGCAATAAAAATGAATATCCATCTCGCGCGCAACATGAGTGGTTTGCTCAGAGACTTCACCACTGATAAAAGCATCTATGCCGTGTTCAGCCGCTAACTCAATATAGCCTTGCCCACCACCGCTGCACCAAGCAACGGTTTTAATCGCTTTATTTGATGGCGGAGCTATGTGCAAGCAAGTTCGGTTGAGCTTTTCATTAATGCGTTGCTCAAGTGCTTGTGGGCTAAGTTCACTCGTAAAGTCTCCACGTACAGCAACACTCAAGGCGTTACCCTCTTCCAATGGCGCGACATTATTGATTGAAAATAATGTCGCTAATTGTGCGTTATTACCTAAGCTTGGGTGAATATCTAAGGGTAAATGATAGGCAAATAAACTGATGTCATTTGCCAGTAAAGCCTTAATGCGTTTATGTTTCATACCGCGGATGACATAACTTTCATTCTTCCAAAAAAAGCCATGGTGTACGACTAACGCATCGGCTTTTTCAGCAATCGCTTGTTCGATTAACGCTTGTGTAGCGGTAACACCCGTGATGACCTTACTGATCTTGTCTCGCCCCTGAATTTGTAGACCATTTGGACAAAAGTCTTTAATTTGTTCAGGCTTTAATAAGTTGTTTAAATAGCTTTCGAATTCATGAAGTTGCATTAATTAATTCTGACCTTAAATATTGAGTTATTATATTTAGTACTGCTTTACCATTACTGATTGGATTTTTTACTTGTTTTTCTTGATGAATTCATCGTTGGCACCTTGACGGGTTCAAAGTGTGGCCTGAGTTGCCATTTAGGTTTGATCGGCGTTAAAGGTAATACGCGCTTTTTCGCCACAATGACATAAACAGAGCCTAGACTTGGAAAATAACGTGCCGCTATATTATGCCAATAGTGGCAAAAAACCCCCTGACTGGGTTGCCCAGACAATAACGAATGCAAAAACCGTTTATCTAGTTGGATCTCAAATCCCATTAAGTGCAGCCAATCTTTCACTCGCATAGGTGAAAATAATCTTTCATTCCAAGGCGTTTGCTTGCGCCTATAAGGAATAAATTGATTAAGACCCACTAAACTAAAAGGATTAAATCCAGTGATCACTAAATAGCCATTAGGAATTAATACCCGGTTGGCTTCACGCACCACATGATGAGGGTCTAAAGAAAACTCCAAAGCATGCGCTAATACGCAGACATCAACACTGTGCTTTTGTAACGGTAAATCATCAATATCAGCAATAACATCACCATTTCCCAGCGGGTTTGTTAAGGTTAATTGATGCTTAATCGGGCTATCTACACTCGATATTTCACCACTTAAAGCGCCAATTTTTAGCATATGATAGCCAAAAAACTTCGGCCACCAAGGGGCTAGCGCTTGATTAATATTGGTAACTATCAAGTCACCATTAGGTAAGTTTTGCCAAGATTTTGGATAATCAGGGTGCCTAAACGCGAGTGCTGGCTTCATTATATTAAACTGTCGAAAAAGTAAGTATAATCATATCTTCAGTATACTCAGGAGCCACACATGCAGCAAACCCAAAGCAGCACTAATATGAAAGTTTCCATGATAAAGGCCTTTTCAGATAATTATATCTGGGCTATTTCGTCGAACTTAAGTCACAACATGGCCTTAGTTGACCCAGGTGACGCTAATGTTTGTATCGAATTTATTGAACAACAAAAATTGCAACTGTCGAGTATATTGATCACTCACCATCACGCTGATCATGTGGGTGGTATTAAAAAACTCGTTGATTATTGTAAAAGCAAGCAATGGCCATTAACCATTTACGGCCCTGAAAGTGAAAACATTCCACATTGTGATGTCGCACTGAGCGAAAGCGCTAAGGTGGAGCTAACTGATTTAGACCTTGAATTTGATATCATAGATCTTCCAGGTCATACCCGTGGCCATATAGCTTATTTATCACAAGACAATTTATTTTGTGGTGATACTTTGTTTTCAGGTGGCTGTGGTCGCCTTTTCGAAGGCACGCCGAGCCAAATGCTTGGCTCATTAGAAAAGCTAAGCGCTTTACCTGAGCACACTCAGGTCTATTGTGCTCATGAATATACTCAAGCTAACCTTAATTTTGCCCTAAGTGTTGAACCCGATAATACCGAGTTGGTAGATTATTATAATCAAGTACTACAAAAGCGCGAACAAGACATTGCCACTATCCCGACATCAATCATGCTTGAAAAGAAAATCAATCCGTTTCTACGCTGTAACGAGTCTAGCTTGATGACAAGCGCGGCTGAGTTCAGTGGTGACAAGGTTAATGATAAATTACAAACCTTTACCATTATCCGTGCATGGAAAGACAATTTTTAAGGCGTTTTTATTGCGCAAATCTTGAATAACCACCCTAAATAAGTGACACTGGCGGCTAGTAAATTTAAATAGACCTTGCATGAAGAATATAACTCTATCTATCGCAACCGTACTGCTATTGTCCGGTTGCCAATCAATTTCAAACCAAAATCAATCAAATAACCTTGAAACTAATACTGATATTCAAGTACTTATCGATGTGGCCTCATCGGCAGAGATCAATCAAGCGCTGCTGGTTGATGAAGCTATTGACGTTATTCATCCCATTGCCGATGGTGATATAGATCTGGGCAATGACATAAAAGAAAGCTATTTGTCAAATGATGTTTGGCAACGAATTCGCAGCAAACTTGAATTTTCGATACCCGAGGATCCTCGTGTTGTTAGCCAACGAAATTGGTTTATTAAGCACCCTGAATACCTAAACCGCGTAGCTAAGCGCGCCGAGCCATTTTTGCATTACATCGTTGAAGCATTAGAAGCGAACGATATACCCATTGAAATTGCCTTATTACCCATAGTTGAAAGCGCTTTTGACCCTTTTGCTTACTCACATGGTCGTGCATCAGGTATGTGGCAATTTATTCCCGGCACAGGTAAACGCTTTGGCATGAAACAAAATTGGTGGTTTGACGGACGACGTGACATAGTTGCCTCAACTCAAGGTGCTATTAATTATTTAACATACTTAAACAAGTTTTTTGATGGTGATTGGATGCTAGCGCTCGCCGCTTACAACTCAGGTGAGGGACGAGTAAGACGTGCCGTTAGAAAAAATAAAAAGAAAAACCTACCTACAGATTTTTGGTCTTTAGATTTACCAAAAGAAACTCGTGCTTATGTACCTAAATTATTAGCGTTAGCTGACATTGTAAAACGTAGCGAAGAATTTAAAATTAAACTGCACGTAATTGATAATAGCTCGGTGATCAGTCAAGTCGATATTGGTTCACAGCTTGATTTAGCCAAAGCAGCGCAATTAGCTGACTTGACCTTAACAGAATTGCAGCGACTCAATCCAGGTTTTAATCGTTGGGCAACCGACCCTGACGGCCCACATTATTTATTGTTGCCCAACCACAAAATAGAAAACTTTAAGCAAGGCCTTGCCAAATTGAGCGCAAAAGAACGTCTAGCTTGGCAACGCTATAAAATTAAAAACGGTGACAACCTAGGTGAAATAGCACAAAAATTTAATACTGAAATAGCGTTAATAAGACAAGTTAATAACATTAAAGGCAATCAGATCAGAGCGGGGAAATTTTTATTAATTCCTGTTGCTACCGCCTCATTAGACAGTTATTTACTCTCACAAAATCAACGTTTAGTAAAAACACAAGATAAAGTACTGGCCGGTGAAAAGCGCATTCATATAGTGAAATCTGGTGATACCATGTGGGATATCAGCCGCGCCTATCGTGTTTCAACTCGCAGTCTCGCAAAATGGAATGCTATGGCGCCAAGAGACACCATTAAACCTGGACAAAAACTCGTTATTTGGCAAAAAACAGCGGTTAAAACACTGGCTTTAGATGCTATGACACCAAACGAACAAGCGATAATGCGTAACATTCATTATCGTGTGCGCAAAGGTGACTCTTTTGCCCGTATCGCCGACAAGTTTAACGTGAAGATACAAGATATTGAACGTTGGAATAGCCTTAAGCGTAATAAATATTTACAACCAGGACAAATGTTAAAGCTGTCGGTAGATGTGACTAATAATATTTAACAGATTAATTATTGGTCATATTATCAATGATAAATTTAGTCGTAAGCTGATAGTTGCTAAGGGAAAAATTAAAAAACGCTAACTGAGTTAGCGTTTTTTTTGTGTTGGAAGAAAGCATCAGACGTTGATCATATTAACGCCTTTATAATATTAACGTTTTTTAACTAAGCGATTATAAACCAGCAACACCTTGAGTAATAATGTTTTTCGTTTGCTTAACAATATCCATCAATGCTTGTTGATTAAAGGCTTTAATTTTCGGGGTATGGATGTGACCAACCGGTAAATTTGAATAATATTGGTCACGTAATAAGATACTACGATAAGATATTTCATTAGAAAGGTAACCACCACCTGAGCCGCTAACCGAAGTTTGCTTAACAATATCTGCCAGTGATTGGCCCTTAAATGTACCACCTAATAAAGTCGATATGGTGCGATTGTCGTTAACTTGATATTTACCTGAACCCTTTAACATTGCCAATATAGGTAAGCTAAATTCGACAAATTCAGGCCCTTGTAAAGCGGCTGTTTTAAGCTTGGGTATTAAAGGCTTATTTTTTGTCGCACCGGTGAGTATATTAAGGTTATCAGGCGCGTTAGCGCTGCGTCTTAACGCCGGGTAACGCTCTAAATCAAAGTTTTCTCTGCCCATGCTTACCGTTAAGACCATATCAACCGATTTACCTTGAATATAAGGCGCTAGTAATTCTTCTATCATGCCTTGGTCAAAATCTGCAAAACGTACTGGTACAATTAACACTTCAATTTCCGCACTTTGCCCATCAATACTGACCACTAAATCATCCAAAGACAGTGCAACAACGCCTGATGGATTACTTTGGTCGATATGTCTATCTAAAAAAAAGGGATCAAAACCTGTCAGTAGAATTTTTTTATCTGCTTTTTTATCAAATTTCACATCCAGTTGACCCCGAGATAATAACTCTAGTGTCCATAGCAGATTACGTTGTTGATTAGGAAACAATGTCGCAAATGCTTTGGTAGAGCGTAACGCTTTGCTCATTTGTAAGCGCGCCCAATATAACGGCCGATCATCATAGTCGTTCAATTGGTTAAATGACTTTTTCGCCTCTAACCATAGCCCTGTACCGTGTCGAATAGTTAATTGTTTTAGCACAGTATAGCTAGTTGCTCGGTTTAGTTGACTCGCAAATTTCTCAGCTCGTGCGCTTAATCTTGCTGAAACATCTGGCATTGCTTTAAATGCGTTATCAAGACGTAATTCTTCAACCGTTAAAGCAAGGTAGTTAATTTCTTGACTACTAATAGATAAACTTAGGCCAAGCGAGATGGCGACAACAAAGATCTTTAGGGTTATTTTATTTACAGTTTTTAACATTTTTGCTCTTACTTATGATTGAAATTAAAATCAAACGGCGAATTTTTCTATACTTATCATTGATATATTAATGTATCTACTTTTCTAACACGAGCGATTAATGTTACACCAAAATCTGCTTTTACACCTTATTGTGTCATTAGAGTAAAAATACTATTGATTTTTTATCAAATACTGTAAGGTGTCACACAACAGCAACATTGCTGAGCGATAAGTTTCTGTAAACACTATCATGTTTATCTAGAGATAATATCGCATAATACGCTTGAGTAAACTTTAGAGCGCATTCACCACACAATTTGTCATTAATAAATATAAAGGGGTAGCACTTCAATGTGTTCGATATTTTGTATATTAGATATTAAAACGGGTGCAGACGCACTTCGTCCAAAAGCTTTAGAATATTCTCGCTTACTTCGTCATCGTGGTCCAGATTGGTCTGGTATCTACAACAATGACCACGCAATTTTAGTGCATGAACGCCTGTCAATTGTTGACACTGAACATGGTGCTCAACCATTATATAACAGTGATAAATCAAAAGTTTTAGCTGTCAATGGTGAGATTTATAATCATAAAGCATTAGCTAACCAACATACGCCTGACTATGATTTTCAAACCGCTTCGGATTGTGAAATTATCATTCCAATGTTTGAAAAATTTGGCACTGACTTTGTCGATAAGCTCCAAGGTATGTTTGCCTTTTGTCTATATAACGAGCAAGACAATAGCTATCTAATTGCCCGTGATCACATGGGTATTATTCCACTTTATACCGGTTATGACGCTGAAGGTAACTTCTATGTTGCCTCAGAAATGAAAGCGTTAATGCCCATTTGTAAAACGGTAGCAGAGTTTCCTCCCGGCCATATTTTAGATAGCAGAGTGGGTAAAGTTGAAAAATATTACCAACGCAACTGGCAAAAATATTCAGCGATAAAAGATAACAACACCAGTAAAGAAAAAATACGCGAAGCATTAGAAGAATCAGTTAAAAGCCATTTGATGACTGACGTACCTTACGGCGTATTACTTTCTGGCGGTTTAGACTCATCATTAATTTCTGCCATTACGCAAAAATTTGCCGCTAGACGTATCGAAGAAAATGATTTGTCTGAAGCATGGTGGCCTAAAGTGCACTCTTTTGCCTGCGGCTTAGCTGGCTCGCCAGATTTAATTGCCGCTAAAACCGTTGCTGAGAGCATAGGTACAATACACCATAGTATTATATTTACCGAACAAGAAGGTATCGACGCACTTAAAGAAGTGATCTATCACTTAGAAACTTATGATGTAACCACGATTCGTGCTTCTACACCTATGTATTTAATGGCGAGAAAAATAAAAGCCATGGGCATTAAAATGGTACTTTCTGGTGAAGGTGCTGATGAAATATTTGGTGGTTATTTATATTTCCACAAAGCGCCAAATGCGGAAGAGTTTCATAACGAATTGTTGCGCAAGCTTGATAAATTACACATGTTTGATTGTCTACGTGCTAATAAGTCTATGTCAGCGTGGGGCATTGAAGCACGCGTACCCTTCTTAGATAAAAACTTTATGGATGTTGCCATGCGCATTAATCCAGAAGATAAAATGTGCGGTAATGGCAAGATGGAAAAAGCTATTTTACGCTCATCTTTTGAAGGTTACTTGCCAAAAGAGATCTTATGGCGTCAAAAAGAGCAATTTTCTGATGGTGTGGGTTATTCTTGGATTGATGGTCTAAAGCAACATGTTGAAGCACAAGTTAGCGACCAGCAACTAGCGAGCGCAGAATTTAAGTTCCCCGTGAATACACCCGATACTAAAGAAGCTTATTTTTATCGTGGTATTTTCGAAGAAAACTTTCCACTAGCATCAGCAGCAGATTGTGTACCTGGCGGAAAATCAGTCGCTTGTAGTACACCAGAAGCGTTAGCTTGGGACGAAAGTTTCGCTAACATGGCCGATCCTTCAGGACGTGCTGTGCAAAGTGTGCATAATGATAGTTATTAGTCTTAGCTAACTAAAAATTTTTTAAGCCTAAAATTAAAAACCGACTATTAAAGTCGGTTTTTTTGTACAATATTTGCTAAATATTATACAGTTACTCTCAACTTATACTCTAAACTTAGTATATGGCCAAATAAATTAATTCATTAATCCAATGGGTATTACAGCCATTGTTAGTAGGAAGCTATCTTGTCAAACCGTGTAGAACCTGAAATCCCAACGATTAGTATCGATCAAGATCAAGTTAAGATGGCTCGTGAACCTGTAGCTAAAACACACAAGTCAGAGCAAGTGAACTCTGCAACTAATACATCCAAAGCATTAACTGCAGCGCAAACATTATTAATATTAATACCTTATTTTGCTCTAGCGGGTACTGGCTGGTATTTTTATCAACAGCAAGTGAGTGTAAACAATACGTTAGCGTCGAGCTCTGCGCGAATTCAACAGCTAGAGAATCAACTCTCAGCTACCGGTGAAGAAATGGGTGAGTCAACCATTGCTTTAAAGGTTAAGTTAGAAGCGATTAGTGAAAAAACAGAGTTATTATTATCTGAAATGGATAAACTCTGGGCTTCAGCTTGGCGGAGAAATCAAGAAGAAATTAAAGCCTTAAATTCAAAAAGTATCAACATGGCTCAACAGCAAGATAAATACATCCGTTCAGTTAGCCAGCAAAATAACGCACTTAATGATTTAAAAGATAAAATTACCACCACCGAGTTTTCAATTAATGCTGTTTCTGAACAAATGGTTACTGCCAGCAGCTTAAAAGAGCAATTTAAAAAATTATCCACACAGCTCAATACCTTAGATGCCAATGCAAAAAGTCGTGATAAGCAGCAAATGTTTACCGCGACTAGTATCAATCAGTTTGATACTAGTCTGCAATTACTCGTAGAGCGAATGGAACGTTTAGAGGCTATATTAGCGAGCAAGTCTGCCCCCGCAATTTAACTCACCCTATATAAGTGGGCATTAAATCACAAAAAAGGTTATCAACTGAAATCAGTTGATAACCTTTTTATATTTTTTGCTGTTGCAATAAACTTGATCGCGTAAGGCTGAGCAACTTTACTTAAGGGTTTGCACGATTTCTTTTATTAATTCTGGCCCTTGATAAATAAAGCCAGTATACACTTGGACTAACTTTGCCCCTGCCGAAAATTTTTCTTGAGCGTCTGCACCCGACGCTATACCGCCGACACCAATAATAGGCAGCTTGTTATCAAGTGCTTTTGCTAGTAATTGAATGACTTCAGTACTTTTTTCTTTTACCGGTGCGCCACTTAATCCGCCCTGTTCATTACCAAAGGGTAAATGTGACACTTTATCACGTGCTAAGGTGGTATTTGTGGCAATTACGCCATCAATATTGTTGGCAATTAAGCACTCGGCAATAGACTTTATTTCCTCGGCATTTAAATCTGGCGCTATTTTTACCGCAACAGGCACGTACTTACCATATTGCTCTGCTAACGCAGTTTGTTCAGTTTTTAATGCCGATAATAGTTCATTAAGTGCATCGCCATATTGTAGCGAGCGTAAACCTGGGGTATTGGGTGATGATATATTAACCGCAATGTAAGTAGCATAGTCATAAACTTTACGCATACAGTGAATATAATCATCTTTAGCATTTTCATCTGGCGTATCTTTATTTTTACCAATATTAATACCCAAAACACCGCGGTACTTAGCTTTGATTACTTGGTCAACGAGATAATCAACACCTTTATTATTAAAACCCATGCGGTTAATAATAGCGTTTGCTTCTGGTAATCTGAAAATTCGTGGCTTGTCATTACCGGGTTGAGGTCGTGGCGTTACTGTCCCCACTTCAACAAAGCCAAAACCTAAAGCTTCAAAGGCTTTAATGCATTCACCATTTTTATCTAATCCTGCAGCTAAACCGACTGGATTAGGAAACTTAATGCCCATAACCTCCACCGGTTTATTGGCTATGGTTTGCTTATAAAGTAAATTAAGCGGTGAAGCCCCTGTTGCTTTAAAGCCTTTAATCGTTAATTCGTGAATTGCTTCTGCATCGAATTTAAAAAACACTTTACGAATAGCTGAGTAAAACATAATACCTCTTTAATGATATATAATACTAAATTGCCATGCGAGAAACTAACATCAATCGCTAAACATAAACTTGATGACAAAAAAATCCCCGCTCATGGCGGGGATCTTAACACTTATTTCACGGGGTCGCAGTTCAAACTTAACAACATTAATTCTCGCAAAGCAACTGAGAACTTGGCAAACTCATGAGTTTGCCCAACTCTAAAGTTAGCCAAAATATGCTGCCAGCGCTCAAGTGGTTGAGCATTATCTAGAAACCATTTATCCAACATGGCATCAATATCGGTCGAGTTTTTATTACCACTTAATATCACCGAAGTTAATGAACGTTGTTGCCAATCAAGTTCTTCTCTAAATGACGACCTTGCCAGCGCTTGCCAGTGGTTCGATACCGGTTGCGTGGTAATTTGGTCTAAGAACCAATGTAAGTCTAATCTCGCACCCAGTTTAAAATAAAGACCGGTCGCTAATTCTGTTGGCACGGCTTCAGATTTTGCAATTTCTGCAATATCCATTACCGAGAACAAGGTGCTCAGTAATGAAATTCTTAATGCCACAGGCTCAGGCGCTCCTGCTTGAATTAAATCATTTTCCACGCGCTTAATTTGCGCTGCTTCATCTTCAATCATATAACTAGTAATATTACTTGAAAGTTTAGCAAAGGTGGCATGATAAAATTCAATTGATTGAGCGATGTTCATTGACTTAGTACGATGGCGAAGGAACCAACGTGTAGCACGGCGTACTGTTCTGCGTAACTGAAATAGCATTTCTGTTTGGATAGAGGTAGAAATTTTATTATCTAAATCACTGATCTGCGTCCAAATGTCTGATAACTCAAACACCGCACTCGCCATACTATAGCAATTAGCAATTTCAGACGTTGTTGCCCCAGTTTCTTCTTTCATACGGTGAACAAAATTAAAGCCCATATCGTTACCAATATTATTGGCTAACTTAGTCGCTATAATTTCAGCTCGTAGGGGATGATCTTGCATTTGCGCACTGTAATTATCTTGCAGCTGTTTTGGAAAGGCTTTAATGAGCAAGCTTTGGTGAAATTCGTTGTCGCTAATTTCAGGACAAACCAGCTCTTCTTTTAGTACCATTTTACTATAGGCAAGTAAAACAGAAAGCTCAGGGCGTGTTAACCCTTTACCTAAAGATAAACGCTCGGCAATTTCTTCATCACTTGGAATAAATTCTAACGCTCTAACTAATTTACCCGAACGCTCTAATTCAGTAATAAATTGTGCTTGTTCTTTGAGCTGCTTAACACCACGTAACTCTGTGATTGACAAAGAGTGAGTTTGACGATAGCAATCATCTATCACAATATCACCCACTTCTTCGGTCATATCAGCAAGAATTTTATTACGCTGCTTAACCGTTAAATCACCATTTTGAACTAAACCATTGAGTAATATTTTGATGTTAACTTCGTTATCTGAGCAATCAACGCCACCAGCATTATCAACAAAATCAGCATTAATACGACCGCCTTTAGCGGCAAATTCAATTCGACCTAAGTGCGTTAAGCCTAAATTACCACCTTCACCTACCACTTTCGCTTCTAGGTCTCGGCCATTAATACGTAATGAGTCGTTAGCACGGTCACCCACTTCTAAGTGAGATTCTTTTGAGCCTTTAACGTAAGTACCAATGCCGCCATTCCATAACAAATCAACCTTCATTTTTAATAAAGCTTGAATTAAGTCATTAGGTGCCATGGTTTGCTTTTGCGTACCAATCATTTTCTTAATTTGCGGTGTCAACTTTATTGACTTAGCAGAGCGATTGAATAATCCCCCTCCTTCCGAAACAAGTGACATATCAAAATCTTCCCATGAACAACCTGGAAGATTAAATAAACGCTCACGCTCAACGTAAGTAGTCGCTGCATCTGGCGTTGGGTCAATAAAGATATGTAAGTGGTTAAATGCGACTTGTAGACGGATGTGCTTTGATAATAACATGCCATTACCAAAAACATCACCAGCCATATCGCCAATACCAACGACGGTAAAATCAGTCGTTTGACAATCAACATCCATTTCTCGAAAGTGACGTTTTACTGATTCCCATGCACCTTTAGCGGTTATTCCCATGCCTTTATGGTCGTAGCCAACACTGCCACCTGAGGCAAACGCGTCGCCTAACCAAAAATTAAATTCATCAGAAATACTATTGGCAATATCCGAAAATGTAGCTGTACCTTTATCAGCGGCAACGACTAAATAAGGGTCATCTTCATCGTGACGCACAACATTTAATGGCGGGACTATTTCACCGTTAATAATATTGTCGGTAATATCAAGTAAACCACGAATAAAGGTACGATAGCACTCTTTACCCGCTTCAAAAATTTCATTTCTGTTACCGTTCGGCAGTTGCTTACAAACAAAACCACCTTTTGCACCCACAGGGACAATAACGGTATTTTTAACTTGTTGGGCTTTCACCAAACCTAGTACTTCAGTGCGGAAATCTTCGCGACGGTCAGACCAACGTAAACCACCTCGAGCCACTTTACCGCCGCGTAAGTGCACACCTTCTACTTGCGGAGAGTAAACAAATATTTCAAATTTAGGTAAAGGCAAAGGTACGTCGGTAATTAGCGCGGGTAAAATCTTAAATGAAATATAAGACTTCTCACCCGTAACAGGATGTGGCTGAAAATAGTTAGTACGAATAGTGGCATTAATCATCTCAACAAAGCGGCGAATAATACGGTCATCATCTAAGCTAGCAACACTGTCTAGAGAAGACTCGATGCTAGTGTGCACCTTCTCTATCAATTTCTCATTTAATTTTTTAGCCGGTGAAAAGCGTAAATTAAACAGTCTAATTAATAACTTGGCAATACTCGGATAACGTGCAAAAGTATTTTCAGTATAATTTTGGCTAAAGGTACCACCAATTTGACGCTCATATTTAGCATAGGCACGGATAATCGATACTTCACGACCGCCTAATTCAGCGCCTAAGATTAAACGGTTAAATCCGTCGTCTTCTAACTGCCCTGACCACACTTTTGCAAAAGCGTCTTGGAATAAGCTCTGAACAATCTCTAAGTTGAACTTACCTTTGCCAGTCAGTAACATTGAGAAGTCTAAAATCCAATAGACTTCTCCGTTTTCCGATTTTACGGCATACGGACTTTCGCCGATAACACGTAAACCAAAGTTTTCTAACATAGGCAGAACATCGGATAAATGTAATGGTTCACCCGAATGGAATAACTTTAATTTTACAGAGCGGCTGTTAGCGTCTTCTTCTTGTGGTTGATAAAACAACATTTCAAGTTTGTTGTCAGCAGATAAAGCTTCAAATTTTTCAATATCGACAATCGCTGTGCCCGGTAAAACTTCATCTTTATAGGCTTGTGGGAAGCTAATATATTTTCTACTTAACGCTTTGCCTTTAGCTTCGCCTTTATGCGAGTTTAATGAATCAGCTAAGTTATCATCCCAACTGCGTGCAGCATGGTTTAAATTCTTTTCAATTTCTTTCACATTAATGTCTGCTTTTGTCGAGTTAACTCTAACGATATAGTGCGTACGAGCTTGTGCTGACTCTGAGAAGTAAGTGGTGAATTCTACTTCTTCATTACTACCTAATGCTTCTTGTAGCAATTTTTGAGTATTAACACGTAACGCCGTGTTGTAACGCTCGCGTGGTACATAAACCATACAAGAGTAAAAGCGGTTGAAGGCATCACGGCGCATAAACAAGCCTGAATAATCACGCTCTTGCATTTGGAATATACCTATGACATTTTTCAATAATTCAGCAGGTGAACTTTGTAAAATCTCATCTCTTGGGTAAGTTTCAAGTATGTTGATTAAGGCTTTATAAGCATGGGTGCCTTTAGCAAAACCGGAATCGTTACAAGTAGCCAAAACTTTAGATTTAATTAACGGTAAATCTAAAGCGCTATTGGTATAATAAGCCGAACCAAATAAACCAACAAAGCGCTCTTCACCAATAACATTGCCTTTATTGTCAAAACGTTTTACACCAATATAATCAAGATGAGCGGGACGATGTACGCGCGACTTAGCATTGGTTTTTGTTAAAACAAGTAAGTTATTGCCTAACGCTATTTCTCGGGCTGATTCGCTCAGGTCAGACATCAGGCGCTCTTTGCTGCCGCCATACTGGTTCATTAAGCCTAAACTCGTGTTAATATCAGCCGTTAGCGCTATGTCGCCTTCTAATGTCTTCACTTGGTAAGCGCGATAACCTAATAAGGTAAAGTTGTCCGCTAACATCCATTCTAAAAGGCTCACGCTATCACTGTGCTCTTCTTTAGAGCAAGGTAAAACCGCCTGTTTAACTTCCTCAATAACACTACGCAGACGTGCTTGCATAGGTTGCCAATCGTTCACTGTTACAGCAATATCACTGACCACTGAGTGTAGTTCTTTGGCTATATTTTCTAATACTTTAGCGTCAATTTGACGATCTATTTCGATAAAAAATACTGTTTCAACCGACGTAGACTTGAACGACTGGTCGACAGAAGAAGAAAGCTTAGTGATATTTTTACTTTTACCGCGAATAATTTTTATTGGCGAATTTAGCATTAAATGTGGTGTTAGGTTTAATCGACTTAAGGCAATACGCACAGAATCCACTAAAAATGGCATATCACGGACAATTATTTCGATAATGGTATGGCTAGATTTCCACCCATTTTTTGACACCTGTGGATTAAAGACTTTAATCACTGGCTTATCATCTTGAGAATCGTTCAGCGTATTCCACAGACTTAGCGTGGCACCGTACATGTCACTGTCATTTCTCTGATCTAAATCTAACATTGAAATGTTTTTATAAAGCAGCTCAGAAAATTGATTTACAAGGGGAGCTGTTGCTGATGGAACTTTTTTTTGTATTAACTGTGCTACGTTCGAAAGTATCACTGAAGGTAAACCGTCTACTAACGTCATGCCTTTTCCCTTTTTGGATAAAACGCTTAAAAAAATTACAATATTTAGTCTGTCTTAGACTACAGATTGTAACAGCGATCTTATTAATAAACATAGGGAAATACGAGAACTATTTTAGATGCATTACTTTAAAAACTGTACATTTATCTGCCGATGATACTAACATTTTCTATTTATTCATTAGTTATAAATAGAAAATGACCTTTCGGTCATTTTCTTGTTTATTTATGCATAATTATTTTTTAAATTAATTAGCATTTATTTTCGTTGTGGCCATAAAAATGCCGCTATAGCTGGTAATACCAGTACGGCAGCAATCATATTAACTAAAAACATAAAGGTTAATAGTATTCCCATATCAACTTGAAATTTTAAATCAGAGAAAAACCAGGTTGAAACACCTATGGCTAAAGTCACTCCAGTGATAAGTACGGCACTACCTCGCTCTTTAAGCGCATCAAAATAAGCACTTTGAACCGTAGCTCCATTACGAAGCTTAGCACTCATAGTAGATAGAATATAAATACCGTAATCAACGCCAATACCTACACCTAAGGCGATAACCGGTAACGTTGATACCGTTAGGCCAATATCAAGTGCTGTCATCAGCCATTGTGCAAGCGTTGATACCACGTAAAGTGGCACAACGACAGCGATTGTTGCTCTTAAACTTCTAAAGCTTAGCAAACATAAAATAATCACCGCACCGTAAACATAAAGCATCATAGGGATCTGGGCAGCTTCTACCGCTTCATTAGTCGCTGCCATGACTCCAACAGGACCAGAGGCAAGTTTAAACGATAAGTTATCATTATCTAATTCACTAGCAGCAAGTTTTGCCGCATCAACCACACGATTAATTGTTTCGGCTTTATGATCTGTTAAAAACAAAATGACCGGCATGGCGCTACAATCGCTATTGAGTAAACCACTAGAGGATGGCACGCGTGCAATTGATTGCACCAAGGTTTGTGTATTACGAGATAGCACACGCCATTTCGGATTACCTTCGTTATAGCCCGCGTTCACAATTTTTGCGATGGACGCTAAACTTACCGCTGACTGCACACCTGGAATGTTTTCCATGCGCCACTGAAATCTATCAATAGTGTTCATGTGATCATAGTAAGTACAAGCGTCTGGCGTCGTTTCGACAATCACTGACATATAATCGACACTAATGGCATATTTATCGGTAATTAAAAAGGTATCTTGGTTATAACGTGACTCTTCATGAAGTGAGGGTGCTCCTGCATGTAACTCCCCTATCTTCATATCTTGGGCCTTTTGGTAACCCACAATATAGAGCACAGCCGTACAAGCTAGTATAATCAACGCGACCTTACGTGTCGCAAATAACGACATAAAGTGCCATATACCGTCGGTCGCAGACCCCTCTTTACCTTGATGATTTTCTTTACTTTTTGGCACATGCATGTAAGAAACTAACAGCGGCAACAAGACCAAATTAGTTAAAATAATCATCGCGACACCCAGTGAGGCGGTAATGGCAAGCTCGCGAATAATACCAATATCAATAGATAACAGTGTCATAAAGCCAACAGTATCTGACAACAGTGCGATACCACCTGGCACTAACAATATCCGGAAACTCAGTTGTGCCGCTTCTTTACTGGTTTTTCCACTGTTGACCATTTTGGAGACCGAGTTAATCATTTGCACACCATGACTAACCCCAATAGCAAAGACTAAAAAGGGTACCAATATCGACATAGGATCTAAACCAAAGCCAAGTGTTGATAACATACCTAGTTGCCATACAACAGCAATCAATGAACATGAAATAGGTAAAATAGTTAAAGCAATTGAGCGACAAAACCAAAATACCATTAAGGTTGTGATAGCGATGGCAATAGCAAAAAAGGTTACAACCCCTTTTGCTCCTTGTGCAACATCACCCACCATTTTAGTAAAGCCAATAATATGAATTGAGATATTGTCTTTTTCAAACTTACCCCGAATTTCATCTTCCAATTGTCCAGCAAGTACAATGCTATCTAACTTCTCACCGGTATTTGGATCAATTTCCATTAATGAGGCTTTCACCATAGAGCAACTGTAATCATCAGCAACAATACTACCAACAATACCGGCTTTTTCTATGTTACCTTTTACAATAGCTAAACCCGCGGCATCTGATTGAAAGCTGGCCGGTATTACTGGCCCACCGGCAAAACCATCTTCAACAATTTCAACAAATCGTGTACTAGGTGAAAATAAAGATTTTACCTGAATTCTGTCAACACCCGGTATAAAAAATAGCTGGTCATGTACGCCCTTTAAGGCGGTAAAAAACTCAGGATTAAAAATATCCCCACTGCTATCACAGACTGAAATTAATACGTTATTTGCACCACCAAAATTCTCCCTATGCTCGAGATAGGTTTTCATATAAGTGTGGTTAAGGGGGATATGCTTGGTAAAGGCCGCATCAAGTTTAATTTGTGTTGCTTGAAACAACAAAAATATACTGGTCAGAGCAAAAAATACCAGTACGGCTAATCGACGACGAAAAAGTGTTGCTTCGACAACATTAATAATAGAGTTAAATTTCATGACAGTTACTTAGTTAGGTTAATGGTTTTGATGCCAACATCAGAGACGGCGATAATTTTATTTTCATACCAAACCCCCGCTATAAGTGCTTTACCATCTTTTTGAAGATGTTTGGTAAATGTAGCACCATCATCACGACTTTCTAATAATATGCCGTTATTACCCAAGATAAAAATCCGTTGATCGTCACTAAGCACAATAGCACTTAACAAGCCGGTAACCTCGCTATCAATGGCTTGCCATGGCGTACCGTTACGTAAACTACGAAAGATATGACCTCGTAAACCCACAACCAGTAAGTTGCCTTCCTGTGTGCGGTTTATATCGTAAAATGAGCCTGGATATATCTCATCAAGTTTTTCCCAACTCACGCCAAAATCATTACTTTTTGCAATTAGGCCCATTTCACCCGCTAAATATAACGTACGACCATCGGCAACAACGCGATTAAAATGCGGCAGTATACTGCTTTGCACATCTAAATACGCTTCTTCATCTTGCACTTTTAATTCGGCTAAATACGTTTGGTCTTCTGGGTAAAGCAATTCATTATGATGCTCTATAGCCCAATGCTCGCCACCGTCATTTGTACGATAAAACAAACCATAGGAGCCAATAGCAATACCGTTATCTTTATCTAAAAAAAACACATCCAACAAGGGTTTTTCTACTTGTGGTAGATGCTGTTGTATTTGCCAAGAAAGGCCAGCATCTTTTGACGATAATATAGTCGCGTCATGACCGACCGCCCAGCCATTGTCTTCATCGGTAAAATAAACCGCGGTTAATGTGACTTGTACAGGCACTTGTGCTTGCTGCCATTGCACACCATCTGTTGAAAGTAAAATGTGACCACGCTCACCAACAACCACTAATTTTGATTGATTAATGACCGTAATATCAAGCAAGAGCGATTTACTCGCCAGTGGAGCAATTACCGAGTCGAGTGTTTGCGCATTAATAATAGGGATCGTAAGAAAACTGAGTAAAATAAGGAGAAGACGCATCATTAACTATATTAGCTCCATTCATTTGGACTGTAGAGGCCATCAGCCTCAAATTAGATATGTTAAGGAGAAAATGGGCTTTAGCAATGCCCATTGATACCTAGATATTCACCGTCATTAGCTTAGCTAATAAACAGCGGAATAAAAATTAAATAACTACTTGAAAGTTTAAAAAAAACGGCTAGCACTCGCCAGCCGTTTTATTAAGGTTGTTACTTACCTGCGACCTTCACGACGTAATGCTGAAGACGTAAAGTCTACATCATTTAAATCGGCTGAAAAGTCATACATACTGGCTTCGTTATCTAAACCCATCGCAATATAACGACGAGATTGTAGATCATGAAACACTTCTAAAGTTGACCATTGCGTTGGTACTTCATAGTAATTAATACCATGAGCAACACCTACTCGATATAGTTCATCACGGTTATCATAAATATCAGTAACCGCTATTTGCCAGCTATCTTCATCGATATAAAACACGCGTTTTTTATAAGTATGACGTGTATCTGATTTTAAGTTCGCCTCGACCACCCAAACGCGATGTTTCTCGTAACGTACCAATTCAGGATTAATATGACCTGGCTGTAAAATTTGATCATATTTTACATCATCACTATGCAAACGATAATCATTATAAGGAATTAACAACTCTTGCTTGCCTTTTAATGTCCAATTATAGCGATTCGGTGCGCCGTTAAACATGTCAAAGTCATCTGTTGTTCTTAAACCATCTGACGCTGTACCTGGTGCGTCATAAGCAACATTAGGTGCCCGACGAACACGACGTTGGCCCGTATTATAAGTCCAAGCTTGGCGAGGTGTTTTTATTTGATCCATGGTTTCATGAACCAATAAAGCCGTACCGGCTAAACGTGCTGGCTCAGTCACTTTTTGTTTAAACTTAAATAAAATATTGGTTTTTCGAAGCTCTTCAGCTTTAACACCCTTAACGCCATAGGGTATAAGTAACTGATCATCAAATCCCATGTAGGTATAATCGCCTGACGCCGTTGGCGCTGCTTGACCACCTTCACGCGTCAATTTTTCACCACGATAGCGTAAAATATGATTCCAAATGGCTTCTAAACCATCACTTGGCACTGGGAATGGGATACCAATTGCTGCTTGAATAATACCATTTCCGCCTTCAACTAATTCAGTTCTAGTGGCATTTTCCAAATTCGCCTGATAAACATGCTCAGGATACGATGCTGAACGACGAGATTGATAAACACTCATCTTGTAAGTATCAGGATAAGTTTCAAACAACTTAATTTGGCCTGGCGTTAATAAATTTTTATATTGCGCAAGGTTCTTGGCTGTAATGGTATACATTGCCTTATCATCAGCAAATGGGTCTAGATGATGATCACCCACTTTATAGCCCGCAGGTGCTGATTTAATACCACCTGTCCATGCTGGAATAGAACCATCTGCGTTGGCTGCGCGAACAGCACCAAAGGGCGTTAATTCTTTTTGTAACTTAGCTGCCTCTTGCTCGCTAATTTTTGCAGTAGCGCTGGTTGATGCTAATGCTACGGTTACCGCTATTGATACTAGCGTTACCTTTTTAAAGGTATTTTTAAAAATATTTCTCATGAAAGTAATCCTCATACAGCCTTAAATTGAATACTTGATGTTAAAAGATACATAATCGCGATCTTCTAATTGATTCGTAGTGCCTACACCACCAAAAAAGCTGTTGTAACTAAAATCAGCAGACCAACGGCTTTGGTAATCGAAACCTAAACCTAATGACACAGACTTTCTATCTTCAACAAACAAGAATAAGGGATCCGGTGTAATACCGTTCACATCATGTGAAAAGACAACTTTTGGTGAAACGTTAATGCCAGCAAATACGTTGGTATAATCCAACTTACCGACAAAGCGATAACCCCATGCAAAAGCACTTGGGAATGGGTTGGTTTCAACGCCGTCTTGTAGCGCTAGTTCTAAACCTTCTTTACCTGCAACACCACCATTTCGGCCAGTGCCTGGGCCATTTAGACGTAAAACATCTTGATCTGGCATGTCACGAATATCAATACCACCGACTTCAAGCAAGGTTACAAATTGACTGGCACCAAGTGTTGGTCCCCATAGATGGGTTAAAGTCATTTGTGCTTGTATGGTATCAGATAAAATATAGCCATTAGCACGTGTGCCACCGGCGAAAACAGGCATTTGCGAAATACCATCAAGCTCATCACGCCCTAAATCATTCGCTAATTGTTGTGGCATAGCCGCAAATAACAATTCAACGTCATCTATTTGCAATGGTTCATCTTGACGGAAGGTCACTTCACCGGCAACCGATGTTGTGCCAATAGCGGTATTAAAGCTTAAAGCATAAAGTTTTATATCTTCAATATAATCCAGCTCAACACGAGAAAAAGCCTGTAAATCCGTATAGTTATCTTGTGTGATTTCAGTCGACACTAACATACCAACATCATGAGCTAAAGCTGCGCCGCTAAAGTCAGCGGTAATACCTGAAAATACTGGACGTCTGCTATGATAATTCATGTGATACAAGCTAACTTCTGTATCATTTAACTCAGGTAAATACCAAGAAAGGCGCAAACCGTATTGACCGCCATCTTCTGGCTCGTTTTCAGCGCCGTCTTCACGCAAGGTTAATTTTGTTGGGAAACCACCGACATAAGCAGCACCGGCATCAGCAATGGCGACATTGCCATTTAATATTTGCGCTCTTAAGCCATTTAAATTGTTAATTAACGAGTCAAGATCCATATCTGGATTACTAGCAAAGTTTAATTGCACATTATTATACTGGCCACCATCACCGGCAAAATCATTAGTTGAAAAATAACTTCCTGGTGCAGGTAAAACAGTTTTTTCCCAGCTATATTGATAAAACATTTCAACGTTGAAAGTTTCGGTAACCCCTAACGATCCCCATACAGCGCCAAAAGGAATAAAGGCTTCTTTTAACTCTGCGCCAGGTGCTTTTAAGCGGGCAATATCTACGGGGTTAAGTTCACTAATACCGTGAGAGATTAAGGTACTTTCGCCCCAACTAATCACCTGTTGACCAACACGGACAGAAAACGGCATTGCACCGAGTTCAAAATCACCATAAACAAAAGCATCCAACATGCGAACATCACGACATACTTGGTCTTTAGCTTCATTATCACGACATGGGTCATTAACCTTACCAGAACTCGGATTTGTCCAAGCTCTTTCGCCGTCCACCATTTCAAAATCATAAAAATACATAGCGCGACCAAAAAAACCTAAGTTTTCATAACGCACACCAAGCTCATGTGTCCCTTTGATTAATTTTGAAAAGCTTTCGCCAGAATTAAAGTTTAAATTAGCGTTATCGCCATTGGTCGAATAACTTCCAGCACCATCCCATACAGTAGCGGCACTAGGATTAGCATTTAGTATTGGATGATATTGGCTAAAATCAAAGCCATTATTAACATTATTAGATTTACCAACGTTGTCATTCCAATTACGATCTTCTACACGCCAGCTTGTACCAGCTGAAAATGTAGAATCAAAACTAATGTCGAAGTTTCCTAACTCAAAGTTTTTTGCTTGAACATTAACATTAGCTAATGTTATCAAAGCGGCAGCTATACTCAAAGCCAGTGGCTTTTTGTAAAAACCGTTGCGAAGGTTCTGTTTCATTTCCTATCTCCCCAGATGTGATTTTGCATTTTATTTTTATATGCTACGTACATGGTATAAAACAATAATTACATCATTTTGACCCAGTGGCAAGTGCTAAAGTCTTTGTTAAAGCCCTTTATATTCAAGACTTGAATCAAGTCATCTGATGAGAACAAAGAGGTGTTTAAAACACTTGTTTTAAACACCTAATCTTAATAAGCTTCAATCCTCAAATAGTGAACAGAAATAACCGCCGACATAGAAGCTGCCATTCGCGACAGTTATTTTAAATGGTCAGACCACTGTTTAAAGCAAAAACTCTAATCATGAGATTTTATCTAATGATAAAAACTTATTGTTAAATGTTTCTAAGCAAAATCGCCCTTTAATGCCATTTCCAGTTAAATAAACGCGTAAATGCATCGCCGGAAATTCAACCTTTACTCTCTGCTCCGTCATGACAATAATGGATTTAATTCGCCCTTGATAATAAGGTAAGTATTCTTGGCTCGTTATATTCAAGCTAAAATAGTACTTCATGCTTTATTGCTAATGCGCCAACGCAGCATCAAGTTTTTCCTTTAAATCTTTTGAAAGATTTACTTGCTTAGCAAATTGTTCGAGCTTGGTTTTTATCATGGTTTGTCTGTACTGATCAAACGACTTAAATTGAATAAGCGGCGTAATTAATCGCGACGCTACTTGTGGATTAATATCGTTAAGCAGAATTAATTGTTCAATTAAAAACTGATAACCTTGGCCACTAACACAATGAAAATAACGAGGATTGTTAGCCGTAAAAGCACCAATAAGGGCACGAACTCTATTTGGATTCTTTAAGCTAAATAATGGATGTGCAACAAGTGCCGCTAAATTTTCATAGATAGCCTCCTCATTAACACTTGCTTGTATCGCAAACCATTTATCCATGACCAATGCTGTGTCAGACCATTTATGCTCAAAATCTAACATCATATTAGCAAAGTTTTCATGGCGATTTTTTGCCGCACAGTTAAGCACAGCTAAAGTGTCGGTCATATTGTTTGACTGCTGAAACTGCTTGGTTAATAACGCTTCTTGGCTACTCAGCGTACTCAAGTAAGATAGGCAAATATTTTTTAATGCCCGTTTACCTATGGCAGTGCCGTCACTTGCATAATCAGCTTGTATATTTTGCTGATACTGCTGTAAAAAAAACGGTGCTAGTTCTTTTGCTAAAACATGCTTAACACTATCAATGGCGTCAAGCAGAGCGATAGGGTCAACTTCTGCAATATTGTCAACTAATTCACTAAAGCTCGGTAATGTTAATTGCTCAGCTTTGAAGGCGGCTGAAATATCGGCGGTTAATATGGTCTTAAAGGCTTGGTATAAATGTTTAGGTAAACTCAAAGTCGGTTGCAGCATCAGCTGAGTGATATAGGTTGTTAAGAGTTTTTGCCCTGCATCCCAGCGACAAAAATCATCGTTAGCACGGGTCATAATACATTGTAAGTCTTGATCAGATTGTGAAAATTGGCTTTTAACCGGTGCAGAAAACCCCGTTAATATAGCCAACACAGGTTTTTGGCTAAAAGCTTTAAAAGTCCATGTTTGCTTTTGCTGGGTTAATTGTAGTAACTTCGACTGATTTGGCTGACCATCATTAGCCATTAATTCAATACCAACAGGAATATGTAAGGCTGGATTTTCGCCATTATTTTGCGCTATGGTTAAGTAATATTCAGACAAGCCTTCGTCAAAGCTTTCGCTAATCTGTAATACAGGCGTTCCTGCTTGGGTGTACCAGCGCTTAAATTGGCTAAGATCAACACCCGATGCATCTGCCATGGCACTGATAAAGTCATCACATGTCACCGCCATACCATCAAAGCGTTGAAAGTATAAATCTAAACCTTTTCTGAATTTATCCACGCCAAGCAAGGTATGAATCATACGAATAACTTCAGCACCTTTTTCGTAAACCGTTAAGGTGTAAAAGTTATTCATTTCAATAACTTTTTCTGGTCGAATCGGATGGGCCATTGGGCCAGCATCTTCGGCAAATTGCAGCGAACGTAACACCCGCACATTTTGAATACGGTTAACTGAAGCTGAGTGCATATCAGCACTAAATTGCTGATCTCTAAATACTGTCAGCCCTTCTTTTAAACTCAGTTGAAACCAATCTCGGCAAGTCACACGGTTACCGGTCCAGTTATGAAAATATTCATGGGCAATAACCGCCTCAACATTAAAGTAATCAACATCGGTCGCGCTAGCTTCATCAGCTAAAACGAATTTACTGTTAAAGACATTCAGACCTTTGTTTTCCATCGCGCCCATATTGAAAAAATCAACCGCTACTATCATGTAAATATCAAGATCATATTCAAGCCCAAAGGTTTTTTCATCCCAGTTCATCGCATGTTTTAGCGACGCCATAGCATGATGCGCCTTATGAATATTGCCCTTATCAACAAATATTTCCAAGGCAACGTCACGACCAGAACTCGTGTTATAGGTATCTTTTAAAACATCAAAATCACCGGCAACTAGGGCAAATAAATAACAGGGTTTAGGAAAGGGGTCGTGCCATTGCACAAAATGCTGACCACTGGCTAAGTCACCTGCAGCGATCTTATTACCATTGGATAACAAATAAGGAAACTGCGCTTTGTTGGCAATAACTTTGGTGGTAAACGTTGCCATGATATCAGGACGGTCGAGGTAATAGCTAATGCGCCTAAAACCTTCCGCTTCACACTGAGTACAGTAGGCCTCGCCTGACTTAAACAAGCCTTCAAGTGCGGTATTTTCAATAGGATTAATTTCAGTAACGATTTCTAACGTAAATTCGTTGCGATCGATAGCAAGGGTTAAACTGGTATCACTAACGCGATAATCATCACTTGAGAGCGGCTCATCATCAATCAAAACTGATAATAAAGTTAAGTGTTCGCCATCAAGTATCAAGGGTTGATTATCTGCCACCTTTCGAGTCATCTGCATGCGATTGGTAACGCGAGTTTTATATTCATCAAGTTTAAAGGTTAACTCAACGGTAGAAATAGAAAAGTTTGCTTCGCTATAGTCAGCTAAATAGCGTGGGGTAAAATCACTCATGCGCATCCTTAATAGAGTACATTGTATCTTGGTTAGAAGTTAACGCCTGTAATAGACATTAAAAAGCCTGTATTAAACAGGCTTTGTGAATATTTATTAATTTTGCAAATTTTTAGTTCTTTGTCACTAGTCTCTTTATCTTAAAGCCCATATAACCATATGTCACGGCTAAAATAGGGTTAATTAAGTTAAAGAAACAATAAAATATATAATCATAAGATGTTAATGCCATAGCGCCAAACATAAATGCACCACAGGTATTCCAAGGTATTAATGGTGAAGTAATAGTGCCCGAATCTTCTAATGTTCGGCTTAATACTACTGGATCCAAGCCCCTTTTTTCATATTCTTCTTTGTACATTCTTCCCGGCATCACAATAGCCATATATTGGTCGGCTGTGATCAAGTTAGTGCCAATACAAGTCGCTACGGTACTGGCAATTAAGCTACCCGTTGATTTTGCCTTCGCTAAAATTGATTCAACAAACTTTTTCAACATACCTAAGTGTTCTAAAATTGCACCAAAGCTTAATGCGGTAACCACTAGCCAGATAGTATTTAACATACCCGACATACCACCACGGCTTAATAGTTGATCAATTTCCGCGTTGCCTGTGTCGACAACTACGCCGTCAAAAAATGCTGTCCATACCACCATAATAGTGGCTTTAGTTGAATCTACACCTTCTTGAGCCATGCCAGAAATCAAGTCTTGTTGAAAAATCACCGCCCAAATAGCACCTAATACCGCACCGATAGCAACCGCTGGAAATGCTGGCATTTTTTTATAAGCCATTATTAATAATAACAGTAAGGGGATTAAGTTCAAGGCAGATATGTTATAGGTATTTTCCAAGGTACTCGTTAATGACACAATACTATCTGTGTTACCCACCCCTGAAGTAGAATGATTAAAGCCAATAATAAGAAATAAAATTAGCGCAATGGTAATTGAAGGAATAGTTGTCCATAGCATGTAGCGAATATGAGCAAATAATTCACTACCGGCTACCGCAGGTGCTAAATTAGTCGTTTCGGATAATGGCGATAATTTATCACCAAAATAGGCGCCTGATATTACGGCACCAGCAGTAACCGATGGCGATAATTCAAAGCCGCCAGCAATACCAATAAATGCAACACCTACTGTTGCGGCAGTGGTCCAAGAGCTGCCTATGCTCATAGCTACAACACCGCACACTAGGCAGGTTGCGGCATAAAACCAACTAGGGTCTATAATTTTCAAGCCATAATAAACCATAGTAGGCACAGTACCTGATAACAACCATGTACCAATTAATGACCCTACGGCTAATAAAATTAGCACCGCGCCTAAAGAAATTGATATGCCATGGATAATAGATTTTTCCATCTCATGCCATTTATGACCATTTTTTAGCCCGATCACTGCAGCTACGCCCGTCGCTAAAAGTAAGGCTATTTGGTTAGGTCCTGATGATGAACTATCACCAAAAAAAGTTACCGCGGCAATTAATAAACAAATAAGGACAACGATTGGAATAAGAGAGTCCAACATAGAAGGTTGTCGCAAAGATTGAGGGTCAGACATAGATAAATTTACACCTTATTATCTTAATTATTATAGTGGTTAAATTATTTGTGCTAGTAAGATGCCGACTGTTCGCAGATAGTGCAAGTTATTTTTGACAATAAGCTGCTAACTAGCCCTTTGTTTATAAGGATTTAAAGAATAATTATGCAGTTATTTCAGGTAAAAATCAGTCGAAGCAACCTAGCACTAAAAAGCCACCCTAAGGTGGCTTTTATTATTGCGTCAGTAAAACAGCTATTTTTTTGCGAGTTTACCCAGTGACACTAAGTCAAAGGTAATTCTTGCTGTTTCGTCTAAAAACGGGTCTAGTGCTTCTAAATCTTCTGGTAAGTCATCTAAGTCAGCTACGTTTTCTTTACCCATAACAGTAAGTCGTTCATTCGCACGCTTTAATTGCTTAGCTTTACGACTCTCTCTTTTTGCTTTGCGCTTAGCCAAGTTTAATGAGATATTTTTATCATCTTTTTCAGCTTTATATTCTGCAATATCAGAGAGTAAATAATTAAACTCTTGATTTTTTTCAACACGTGAACTGTACAATGAAGTCAAATATGATACATCTTTGCTAATATCATTAAGCTTATTATATTGCGCTTTTGGGATTTGGTCCCAAGGCAAGGCGTTTTCTTCTTTACTTTCGCCCCAATCAGCTGGATCTATCGCCGATGGAAATGTAATATCGGGCAATACACCCCGGTGTTGGGTGCTACCACCATTAATACGATAAAACTTGGCAATCGTAAACTGAATACTGCCAAACGGTTTTTCGTACAAATCGTAGACACGACCTAGACCTCTATGTTGCTGGACAGTGCCTTTGCCAAAAGTGTGCTCACCCACAATAACGCCTCGGCCATAATCCTGAATGGCTGCTGAGAATATCTCTGACGCTGAAGCGCTGTAGCGATCGACCATAACAGTCAATGGCCCATCATAAAAACTAATACCGTCTTTATCACTGTTAACTTGTACGCGGTTAGCACCATCACGCACTTGTACTACCGGGCCTTTATCAATAAATAAGCCGGTAAGTAAAGTTGCCTCTGTTAACGAACCACCACCATTGCCACGAAGGTCAACAATGATACCGGCCACGTTCTCCTCTTTAAGTTTAGCTATTTCAAGCTTAACATCGCGAGAAAGATGGTTGTAAAAGCTTGGAATAGTGATCACACCCAGTTTTTTAGTGTTCTCATCACCCTCTTTTTCAAAATAGACTTCTGATTTTGCCGCGCGATCTTCAAGTTTTATGGTATCTCTAACAATAGAAACCACTTTAATGCTGCTGTCATCTTCTGATTCTGCGCCTAAAACTTGTAACCTAACCTTGCTGCCTTTAGGACCTTTGATCAGCTCAACAACATCATCTAAACGCCAACCAATAACGTCGACAAACTCTTTATCATTTTGTGCAACACCGACAATACGATCTTTAGGGTTTAATTCGTTAGATTTATCAGCTGGGCCACCAGAAACCACACTTTGAATAACGGTATAGTCTTCTTCTGCACGTAAAACTGCACCAATACCTTCCAGTGATAAATTCATTTCCATTTGAAAACGTTCAGCATTACGGGGAG
This sequence comes from Colwellia sp. MB3u-8, assembly GCF_014076985.1. Lineage (NCBI taxonomy): Bacteria > Pseudomonadati > Pseudomonadota > Gammaproteobacteria > Alteromonadales > Colwelliaceae > Colwellia > Colwellia sp. MB3u-8. The sequence goes on along the minus strand of NZ_JACGVA010000072.1, from coordinate 105,406 downwards.
ATAAATATGAAGTGTGTGGTTCCACTACGCGGGCAAAGCTGTTCATGACAACTTGAAACACATCTTCACTTTCACTTTGCTTTAAGCGTTTAATCGCGTAACGGTAACGTTTACCTAATACTTCTTGAATTTTTTCCCACTCTTTACCGGCTAACGTTAAATTTAGTGCGTCATATTTAACTTTTTTACGCCATAACTCGTCTAATTCATCAACAGAGTTAGGCCATTGAGCATCTTCACGATCAAAGTCGTAGGATTCATCAAGGTCGAAATCAAAAGCTTTCTCGCTTGCTAAAAGGCTTATTGCATATTGATAGCGTTCTAATCGGCGTTGTAAATTAAGATTGTAAATTTCATAGGCAACATCAAGTTTACCACGGGCAATAACCGTATCAAATTCATCACGATACTGCTCAAAGCCTTTAACGTCAGTAGCCAGAAATACGTTACGAGCGTAATCTAATTGCTTAATATAACGATCAAAAATTTGCTCTGAAAGTAAGTCATCAATTTTTATTTTTTTGTAGTGTGCACGCGTAAACTGTGCCGTAATTCGCTTTGTAGAAGCCGCATGTTGGCTTTCTGGCGCCAATATCAATAAGCTTTCATTGTCTTCCTTAGTCTCAGAAAAACCTGAAATACTGACAAGTGACAATGATACCGCAAGAGCTATACAACAAAATTTATGCATTCACATACTCCAAAATTTATTCTGTAAAAATATTTTTAACTTGTGTTTTAACAACCATACCCGAGTTTAATTGTACGCTAACATCTTTGCCAGAAACTTCTGTAATAACAGCATCCATTGAAGATTGTCCCAATTGCACTTTGATATTTTTGCCAACAACAACATTACTTGTTTCAACCGGTTTAAGTGTAACGGTTGGTTTTGCAACTACGCGCTTGGTTGATTTCACCGTATTGAATTTTTCTTTACGGCTACCATCCGTAGAGTCTTTAGCAACCGGCTTAGTTCCCTTAGCAGCATTACCTTTATAAGGTTTTTTAGCCACTTTGTCTTTAGGCTTTTTGGTACCAAACTTTTCTTGGCTTTCTTTTAATGTTTTGCTGGCATAATCTGCTTGTTCTTGATCAATCTCTGCAGAGTCATTACCGTCAATATCAATTCGAAAACAGCCTAGTTTAATCGCTTTCAAATAGCGCCAGCTACTTGTGTAATGTCTCAGTGCTTGACGTAGGCGAGTTTTACTTACCGTTTCATCACCAATCAGCTTTTCTGCTAAATCTTGAAAAATACCAATTTTTAATGGTTTTGCAGCACCTTCGATAGAAAAACATGCTGGAAATTTTTCCGCCAAATAGCCAATAATTTCTTTTGTGCTAATACGCTTAACTTCAGCATCAACATTTGGCGTTGTTTCAACCACCGCATCTACTACTGGTGTTGTTTCAACTGCTGCGTCTGCTACTGTTGTTTCAACTGCCACGTCTGCTACCACTTTTACTTCACTTTCTATTTTAGTTTCCATAAATACAACTTTTCAAAATTTTAATTCTGCTCTGCTAGATATTGTTCACGATTTTCCAACAAATGTCGGCACCAATCATAAATATCTTCACTTTCGATTTCAGCTAAGGCTTCTTGCCCTATCCACGTGTCCCACACCAAAGAAAGCAACTGCTCTAAAACCTCTGGTGCAATATCTTCTTCTGCTAAGTCATAAACGGTATGATAAATCTCGTTAATACGCTCAGCAACTATCTCTTCATCACCTTCCCAATCGCCAACAACGGCTTCTGAAACTAGGTAGTCATGAATAACAATAAATTCTTTCATTAGTTTACCACGCCATGGTTAATCATAACATTTTCAAACAAACTAATTATTTTTTCTAACCCTGCTTGATCATCACTATCAAAACGATTGAATGCGATGCTGTCAATATCAAGCACAGCTATCACCTTCTCGTTCAACCTTAAAGGTAATACTATTTCAGCATTACTGCTAGCGTCACAAGCAATATGACCGTCAAACGCATGCACATCAGCAACACGTTGTACTGCATTTTTACTTGCCGCTGTTCCACAAACCCCACGACCTAAAGGGATACGGATACAAGCCACTTTACCTTGAAATGGACCAAGGACAAGTTCGTCATTGATCAAACGGTAAAAACCAACCCAATTAACATCGGCTAATTGTTCAAATAACAAAGCACTGACGTTGGCCATATTAGCAATCACATCAGTTTCATCACTGATCAAGGCTTCAACTTGCTTATATAAGTCACGATAAAAGGTGTTTTTTGTCATTAATGAAGATGCCTACAATAAAAACGCATAACATACCCTGATAGCACAGAAAACTAAAGCGCTATCAGCAGCAATTAGCAATTATCTAGCAATTTTATGATAAATATTAACTTTAGTGGCGAATTTATCATTTTTTCATCGTTAAATCGTCTACCAATCACTTTTTGATATCTTTCTTTAAGCTTTTATTTTGCCAACCTTGATGATTATTTATTTGCTGTGTAACAACCGTCTCTTTATATCAATAAAGTCATATTACTCCGCTGCCATACGTTTTTTCCATCGCCAATAGCACAATATAACAGCATAGAGTCGAACAATAGTGAGCTATTGTAATAGCGCAGAGCAAATAAACTTACTCTGTAGACTATCTGAAAGTAAGCCATTAATGAGTCTATTTAGTATCACATCAATGCCTTAAACAATTTTTTATAGATAACCATTTTTATAATAAAAAATGGTGCATTAACAAAAAGCACTATCAGAAGCATTGCTGATAGTGCTTGATTAAAGCCTTTATGGTTTTTCAAAGCCAGTAATGAGCTTAAAACGAATCAGCAGGAATACGCACCCAACCTTCCATTAATACCCGAGCACTGCGGCTCATAATAGCTTTATTTACCGTCCACATACCATCGACCTTTGACGCTTGGGCGCCCACTTTAAGGGTGCCCGATGGGTGACCAAAAACAACAGCGTCACGTTCGCCACCGCCAGCGGCTAAATTCACTAAAGTGCCTGGTATTGCTGCTGCGGCGCCAATCGCCACGGCTGCCGTGCCCATCATTGCATGATGTAACTTACCCATAGATAAAGCACGAACATGTAGGTCTATATCCGCTGCACAAACCGCTTTACCACTTGATGTTACATAGTCTTTAGCGGCACTGACAAAAGCCACTTTTGGGGTATGTTGACGTGCAAGGGCTTCAGATACATCATTAATCAAACCCATTTTAATTGCGCCAGCAGCACGAATAGTTTCAAAACGTGCTAATGCCGCTTCATCATTATTAATAGCCTCTTGTAATTCCGTACCTGTGTAGCCAATATCTTCAGCATTTAAGAAAATAGTGGGAATACCAGCACTGATCATAGTGACTTTAACTGTAGCGGCTTTAAAAGTACCTATCGCGGGAATTGCTAGCTCATCAACCACATTACCTGTCGGAAACATAGCTTCACTAGGGTCAACAGGCGCTATAAATTCTACCGGTACTTCTGCAGCAGGAAAGGTTACGCCATCGAGTTCAAAGTCACCGGTTTCTTGTACTTGCCCATGCGTAATAGGCACGCGAGCAATAATCGTTTTGCTAATGTTTTTTTGCCAAATACGTACCGTACAAATACCATTTTTAGGAATACGGCTAGCATCAACTAAACCCGACATAATGGCAAATGAGCCCACTGCAGCGGTCAAATTCCCACAATTACCACTCCAATCAACAAACGCTTTATCTATCGCCACTTGACCAAATAAATAGTCAACGTCGTGATCTACCACAGCACTTTTAGCCAAAATCACGGTTTTACTGGTACTTGATGTAGCCCCACCCATACCATCGGTTTGTTTACCGTAGGGATCTGGACTACCAATGACTCGAAGTAGCATATGGTCACGAGCTTGCCCCGCTATTTGGCAACGCTCTGGTAAGTCAGTTAGATTAAAAAACACACCTTTTGACGTACCACCTCGCATATAGGTTGCGGGGATTTTTACTTGAGAAACTGAAGACATTTAACACCTCTAAATTTTATCAATATGAGCCACTTTGTTCACCTTCCATGTGCGCAATTTAGTGTTCGTTTAGCGCATCGACGCTCCTTCACATCCATGTGACCACGTCAAAACGTTCGTTGATTACATCGACGTTCCTTCACATCCATGTGATCACGTCATACCGTTCGTCCTGAACATAAAAAAGCAGCAATTAAATTGCTGCTGATATTTTTCATTAACGTTTACTATCTAAAACCATTACTTTTATTGACCGCAAGACAGCTGTACACCAACCATATTTATAGCTCAGTACAGGTAACGCCACTACCATCAAAAATAAGCCTTTAGCCATTAGACTCTAAAAAATCGTTGGCAAACTTTTGTAAAACACCACCGGCTGCATAAACAGACACTTCTTCAGCGGTATCTAAACGACATTTTACTGGAATCTCAACGACTTCGCCCTGACCATTATCTGAGCCTCGAGTCATGACTACCGTCATAGCTCCACCTGACGTTGGCGTGCCCACAACATCGTAAGTTTCTGAACCATCAATATGGTAAGTATGACGAGTTTCACCGTTAATAAACTCTAACGGTAACACGCCCATACCCACTAAGTTAGTACGGTGAATACGCTCAAAACCTTCAGCAATAATCACTTCAACACCCGCTAAACGAACGCCTTTGGCCGCCCAATCGCGTGATGAACCTTGACCATAATCAGCACCGGCAATAATAATAAGCGGCTGCTTGCGTTCCATATAAGTTTCAATGGCTTCCCACATCCGAGATTCAATGCCTTCCGGCTCAATACGGGTGAGCGAGCCTTGCTTAACTTCACCTTTGTCATCACGACACATTTCGTTAAATAATTTAGGGTTAGCAAATGTTGCACGTTGTGCGGTTAAATGGTCACCACGATGAGTTGCATACGAATTAAAGTCTTCTTCTGGTAAGCCCATTTTATCTAAGTAGGCACCCGCAGCACTGTCCAATTGAATAGCATTTGAAGGTGATAAATGATCCGTGGTAATGTTGTCACCCAATACCGCTAATGGACGCATACCTTTCATGGTACGTTCACCCGCTAGTGCGCCTTGTCCCTCTGTATCCCAGTACGGAGGACGACGAATATAAGTACTGGTTTCATCCCAAGCGTATAACGGACTTTCAGCTGGCTCAAAAGCGCCTAAATCAAACATTGGTGTGTAGATTTTTTTGAATTGCTCAGGCTTGACACATGAGGCAACAATTGCATCAATTTCTTCATCACTTGGCCAGATGTCTTTAAGCGTAATGTCGTTACCGTTTTGATCTTGACCTAAAATGTCTTTTTCAATATCAAAACGAATAGTACCGGCAATAGCATAAGCAACCACTAAGGGGGGTGACGCTAAAAAGGCTTGTTTTGCATACGGATGGATGCGGCCATCAAAGTTACGATTACCTGATAATACTGCGGTTGCATATAAATCACGGTCAATCACTTCTTGTTGAATCTTTGGATCTAACGCGCCACTCATGCCGTTACACGTGGTACAGGCATAACCTACAATACCAAAACCTAGTTTTTCCATTTCAACCAATAAGCCCGCTTCTTCTAAATAAAGCTTGGCTACTTTTGAACCTGGCGCAAATGAAGATTTAACCCAAGGTTTACGCACTAAGCCTAGCTCATTTGCACGTTTAGCAATCAGGCCTGCAGCGACAACATTACGCGGATTAGAGGTATTTGTACAAGAGGTAATAGCAGCAATAATGACCGCGCCATCAGGCATTTGGCCGTTAGCTTCTTGCACTTTACAAGCAGCAAGATCTTTAGCGATATTTTTTGAGGCTAAATCAGCTGTCGCTAAACGACGATGTGGGTTAGAAGGACCGGCTAAATTACGACCTACGCTTGATAAATCAAATTCGATCACCCGTGGATATTGCGCCTCTACTAAATCATCGGCCCAAAGGCCAGTGTGCTTGGCATAAGTTTCAACCAGTGCTATTTGCTCTGGTTCACGCCCAGTAATTTTCAAATAATCAATGGTTTGTTCATCGATGTAGAACATAGCGGCTGATGCACCATATTCTGGGGTCATGTTTGAGATAGTCGCTCGATCACCAATAGTTAAGCTTTTAGTGCCTTCACCAAAGAATTCTAAGTAAGCAGACACCACTTTTTCATTACGTAAAAATTCAGTGATAGCTAATACTATATCCGTTGCTGTGATGCCCGGTTGACGTTTACCGGTCAGCTTTACACCGATAATATCGGGTAAGCGCATCATAGATGGACGACCAAGCATAACAGTTTCAGCTTCTAACCCACCGACACCAATAGCAATAACACCTAAGGCATCAATGTGTGGTGTGTGAGAATCAGTACCAACACAAGTATCAGGAAAAGCGACACCGTCACGCGCTTGAATAACCGGCGACATTTTCTCTAAATTAATTTGGTGCATAATGCCGTTACCCGCGGGGATAACATCAACATTTTTAAAAGCGGTTTTGGTCCACTCGATAAAATGAAAGCGGTGTTCGTTACGACGGTCTTCAATTGCCCGGTTTTTCTCAAAAGCTTCACTATCAAAGCCAGCAGCTTCTACTGCTAGTGAATGGTCGACAATTAATTGTGTGGGTACAACAGGGTTAACTTTAGCTGGATCACCACCTTGATCAGCAATGGCATCTCGAAGGCCGGCTAAATCAACTAAAGCGGTTTGACCAAGAATGTCATGACAAACCACACGTGCTGGATACCAAGGAAAGTCTAAATCTTTTTTGCTTTCAATAATTTGCTTTAGAGAATCAGTTAATGTTGCAGGGTCACACCGGCGAACTAATTGTTCAGCGAGCACACGTGAAGTGTAAGGTAGTGTTTTATAAGCACCGGGGCTGATTGTTTCAATCGCTGCTCGTGTATCGAAAAAATCTATTGTTACACCATTGTGTTTATAACCTGGCAAAGGTTTGCGGTAATCGTAATTCATAACTTACTCCACATAGTAAAAAAGAGTACAACAGACTCTTTTTAAGTAATTTAATTAATGATACGGCATTATCATTAGCAGCTTACAGCGGCCCTATCAGCATAGATAAGGCTTTATTTATGCTGATGCTAAATAATAAGTACCTGTTAGCTTACCTATTAGCGATAGGTTGCACTTTACGAGGCTCTGCACCAATGTAGTCAGCAGACGGGCGAATAATACGGTTATTTTCACGTTGCTCCATGACATGAGCCGCCCAACCCGTTAGACGAGAACAAACAAAAATCGGGGTAAATAATTTCGTTGGAATCCCCATATAATTGTAGGTTGAGGCGTGAAAAAAATCAGCATTACAAAATAATTTTTTGCTGTCCCACATAAACTCTTCACAAGCTACTGAAATGTCGTATAACGATGTATCGCCATTTTCAGCGGCCAGTTTTTCAGACCATGCTTTGATAATGACATTACGTGGATCAGATGTGCTGTAAATCGCATGTCCAAAGCCCATAATTTTTTCTTTACGCTCAAGCATACCGGCCATTTGTACTTTGGCATCAGCAGGAGAGTTAAACTTTTCAATCATGTCCATTGCGGCTTCATTAGCACCGCCGTGAAGTGGCCCACGCAACGTACCAATAGCACCGGTCACACATGAGAACATATCTGATAGCGTTGAAGCACAAACACGTGCCGTAAACGTAGAGGCATTGAATTCATGTTCAGCGTATAGAATTAATGATACATCCATCACACGCTCATGCTGTTTAGACGGACTTTTACCATTTAATAGACGTAGAAAATGTCCACCTAGCGACGCTTCATCTGAAGTACAGTCAATTTCTATACCCTCATGTGAAAATTTATACCAATAACACATGATGGCAGGAAAAGCTGATAACAAGCGGTTTGCCGCTTTATTTTGTTCACTAAAATCATTTTCTGGTTCTAAATTACCTAAAAATGAACAACCCGTACGCATAACATCCATTGGATGTGCTTCTTTTGGGATCAGCTTAAGTACCGCTTTTAAAGCTTGCGGTAAATCACGCATCGCCAATAAATCAGTTTTATAGCTAGCTAGCTCTTTTTTATTAGGGAGTTCACCGTTGAAGAGTAAGTAAGCCACTTCTTCGAAAGTTGAATTTTCAGCTAAATCAGCAATATCGTAACCACAATAAGTTAAGCCCGAACCTGATTGTCCTACCGTACATAAAGCTGTGTCGCCGGCACTTTGACCACGTAAGCCAGCACCTGATAATTTTTTATCTGTCATCGTTCTTTCCCCTAGTACTTAACAGTGATTAATTTACTGTTAAGGGTTAAAATTTAGTTTCTTATTGATGTATATTAATGCTTATAGCCGTTCCACTTTAAGGTCTTGAAGTAGAACAGAGATAACTACTTGTTTTTACCTTCAGAAAACAAGGCATCAAGCTTTTGCTCATAATCGTGGTAACCCAGGTAATCATATAAATCCATACGTGTTTGCATGTTGTCGATTTCTGTTTTTTGATCACCATCTGCAAGCAAGGTTTTATAAACAGACTCTGCTGCTTTATTCATCGCTCTAAATGCTGATAATGGATAAAGCACCATGGCACAGCCCCACTCGCCTAACTGGGCTTTATTCCACAGTTCTGTTTGGCCAAATTCAGTAATATTGGCTAATACCGGCACATCAAGCGCTTCGGTAAAAGCTCTGTAATGCGCTTCAGTTTGAATAGCTTCAGCAAAAATACCATCTGCACCAGCAGCAACGTAGGCTTTAGCACGTTCAAGCGCGGCTTCTAAACCTTCCTGAGCAAAAGCGTCAGTGCGAGCCATAATGAAAAAGTCGCTATCAATACGCGCGTCAACGGCCGCTTTAATGCGATCCGCCATTTCTGCTGTAGAAACAATTTCTTTATTCGGACGATGGCCACAGCGTTTTTGCGCCACTTGATCTTCAATGTGAACTGCAGCAGCACCGGCTTTTTCCATATCACGAATAGTTTTAGCAATATTAAATGCACCGCCCCAACCGGTATCAATATCAACTAAAAGCGGTAAGCTACAAGCTGAAGTAATACGTGATACATCCGCAATAACGTCATTTAATGATGTCATGCCTAAATCGGGTAAGCCATAAGAGGCATTCGCAACACCACCACCAGATAAGTAAATAGCTTGGTGACCTAATTGTTCAGCCATCATGGCACAATAAGCGTTAACGGTACCTACAACCTGTAGGGGTTTATTATTTGCTAAAGCCTGGCGAAATTTAGCACCAGGAGATAATTGTTTAGACATTGCTTTATCCTTTTTTAGTCATGTAGATGTTGTATTAAATTAACTTTACAGCTTGTTGCTATTGTTGCTGGGCAATTTTGTTTTCGATATTTTTGCGTGAAGCCGCAATATGACGCCTCATTAGCATTTCGGCTAATTCACCATCACGATCAGCTATCGCTTCAATAATGCGAGAATGTTCATCAAACGCTTTAGTTGCTCGTGGGCTATTCATACCAAATTGGCAACGATACATACGAACAAGGTGATAAAGTTGGCCACACAAGATATTAATGAGTTGTTGATTATGACTACCGAGTATCACTTTATAGTGAAAGTCTAAATCACCTTCTTCTTGATAGTAGGCAATACCGTCACGCAATGCCTTAGCACTTGCATGTTGCTTAAGCATAACCTTCATTTCAATAATTTCATCTTCAGTCATATTTATCGCTGCTTGGCGACATGCCATCCCTTCGAGTGCTTCGCGAACGACATAAATTTCTAACAGGCCAGCAATTGAACATTCAACCACACGAGAGCCAACATTGGCTTTACGTTCAATTAAATGACATTTTTCTAAACGATTTAGCGCTTCACGCAAGGTTGAACGACTAATTTGATAGTTTTTAGCTAGTTCTGGCTCACTAATTTTACTACCAGATTTGATGGTGCCATCAACAATGGCATGTAGCATTTGCTCAAATACTTTATCTGCCGTAGTAACCGCGGCTTGTGTTGTAGGATTGTCTAACGCCATTAATATTGTCGACAGATATGAAAACAAGGGGCTTATCATAACAACTCTTCAGCATTAGTCAATGTGAAACCCAAGGTATTGTCGACAATACCTATTAGGCATTAGTCGTAGACACTATGAAATAGCGTGAAGTGATATTACAATTACTCACCAATAAAAACAAACAAACCAATGTTAAATAAGCGTATTTGTAAAATACACCCGCATTTATCCATCAGTTAATTCATCTTATTGTCATTTTTAACAATTCTCAGAAAGTGTCGACAATAAACTGGATTAGCCAAAAAACCAATAACAAACACCAATAGCAGCAGTAATGCCGGCAAGATCAGCAATAAGTCCACAAGCCAAGGCATGGCGACTATAACGAATACCAACAGAGCCAAAATAAACCGCTAAAACATAAAATGTAGTTTCAGTAGAGCCTTGCACAATAGAAGCTAAGCGACCAGCGAATGAATCAGCGCCATGAGTATTCATGGTTTCTATCATCATAGCACGAGCGCCAGAGCCACTTAAGGGCTTCATAAATGCCGTAGGTAGTGCATCAACAAAACGAGTATCACCATTAAAAAGCAACACTAACTGTCGTATGCCATCAACCAAAATATCTAAAGCGCCACTGGCTCTAAATACCCCAATCGCACACAACATGGCCAACAGATAAGGAATGATTTTTATACTGGTTTCAAAACCTTGTTTAGCCCCTTCAATAAAGCTGTCATATACATTCACTTTGCGTTTTAAGGCGACGAATAAGAAACTAATTAGCGTGGAAAATATGAGTAAATTGCCCATCAAGGAGGATTGTTGCGCTAACAACTCGGCACTCAAAGTAGAGAAATAAACCACAACACCACCGACAAGTGCGATGCCCGCGGCTAAATAAAGTAAAATAACTTGCTGATAAATTTTTATTTTTTGCACAAATGCAACCGCAAACAATCCTGCGAGGGTTGAGGCAAATGTTGCCAATAAAATAGGGACAAAAACGTCAGTCGGGTTTAGCGCTCCCTGTTGGGCACGATAAACAAAAACAGTAACAGGGAATAAGGTTACCGCGGAAGTATTCAACACCAGAAAGAGTATTTGCGCATCACTTGCCGTTTCTTTGTTTGGATTCAGTAATTGCAGGTCTTGCATGGCTTTTAAGCCTAAAGGCGTAGCCGCATTATCTAACCCTAAGAAATTTGCCGACAGGTTCATGGTCATTGAACCTATGGCCGGATGCCCTTTGGGTACCTCTGGCATAAGACGGACAAATAGTGGTGAAATAAACTGTGCTATTTTGTCGATAATACCGGCATGTTCCGCTATCTTCATCATGCCTAACCAAAAACTTAAAATGCCAATCAGGCCAATCGCAATCTCAACCGTTACCCTAGACATATCAAAAATAGCGTTAACAATTTCTGCAAAAATTAAAACCTGATCAAAAACCAGCCATTGCACCATGGCAGAAATAAAGGCAACAAAGAAAAATCCGCTCCAAATACGATTTAACAAACCTGATCTCTTTTATTTTTATTCTTAGTATAAATATCATGACACACAAGACTACAATTACCTAGTTGGGTCGTAAGTAACAAGTCATGGAGTACATTGAAAAAGCAACAAACACTGCGCAGGCTATGTTGCCGATAAACTGAACAAAAATTACCGCTGTTTAAGGTTTTAATGCCATAACTTTTATTAAAATTGATTTTTCATTTGTACAGCTAGCATAAGAAAATGATGGCTCGGTAGAACGTCACCCTGTTAGACAAAGAGATCATCATTAGATTTTTTCATTCTACCCTTAATTGATACGAAAACTTGCCCTTGGATTAACGCAGGTTCATCTTCATTAGACTATCCTTTGAGCCCAAAACTAACCATGATTTTATGCTCTTCTTTGACTCATAGTATTCAATAATTCTCTTAAGCTACACTATTTGACCGGAATAGTTTCAGGAAACAAACGATGAAAATTCTCACTCGATTGTTGTGCTATTTCTGCAACCGAAGTACCACGAATACTGGCTAAATGTTTTGCTACTTCAACTACGTAAGCGGGCTGATTTTGTTTACCACGATGGGGGACTGGTGCTAAATAAGGCGCATCCGTTTCAATTAAAAAACGGTCTGAGGGTACTTTTTTCGCTACTTCTCTTAAGTCAGTCGCATTTTTAAAAGTGACAATGCCAGAAAAGGAAATATAAAAACCCATCGCTATTGCTTGTTCAGCCATCTGCCAACTTTCAGTAAAGCAATGTAGAATTCCGCCAACATTTTCCGCCTGCTCTGCTCTTAACATAGCTAAAGTATCTTCTTGAGCACCTCTAGTGTGGATAATCAGAGGTTTTTTTAGCTGATTAGCAACCCGTATATGTTTTCGAAAAGAGTCTAACTGCACTGGTTTTGTTTCTGGCGCATAAAAATAATCAAGGCCCGTTTCACCAATAGCGACAACACGTGGGTCGGTCGCTAAACGAGTTAATAGTGCCGGATCAATTTCATCCGCTTGATTTAGCGGATGCGCACCACAGGTTAGCCAAACATTGTCATATTTAGCCGTTGCTTCTGCCATCGCTGGAAAGTCTTCTAAAGTCACGCTAACACACAATAAGGTATTAACCTTTTCTGCCAAGGCTGCATTAACAACATTATCTAAATTATTGTCAAAATCTTCGAGTTTTAAACGGTCTAAATGACAATGAGAGTCTATGAACACAGGTTTACTCCGCACAAAGGTGCTAAAGGTTAGTTTGGGTATTTATCATAGCCATTGAATTAATGAGTTGCTGACATCACAAAAATATTCTCAATGGGCATAATATTCAATAGTGCTATTTTAGTTAGATAAAAATAAGCATTTTACATGGATAAGGTCGGCTCAGATGAACTCAACAAATGCCCTATCAATTTGTCAATTTGGCTACGCATATTGTCAGGATCTTCAACAAAACTAACACCTATGCCTGCAGGTGTGCCATTTTGCGCACCAATGGGGGTGATCCAAGAAACTTTACCTTTAATTTTTGAAGGCTCTAATGAGTCAGGTAATCTAACAAGCAAGTTCACATCAGTGGCTAATTCATAATGCTCTGTGGTGCGAACAAATAAACCACCATTTTTCATAAACGGCATATATGACTGATATAAATCACGATCTGACATAAAATCAAGTGTAATATTTTCCAAAATCATCCCTCTATTTTTGTTCGCTTTTTTATTAATATTTTTATTGATTTTTTTGTTCAACGACAAGGCTAATATCGGCGAGTAATTTTTCACTTAAAAACTGCCGGTTAACTTGCACTAATGTCTTTAACTTAATATTAGCCGCTTGGACTAAATTATATACCTGCCATAACTGTTGTTTATTGATGACACTTGCTTGTTGATTCTCATGCCCTGCTGTTGGCCAGCCCCATTGGTTACGCATCAAATTAACTAAAATTTTTTCCAACCAACGAAAGCCATCATGACGTTCAACCAATAAGGTTAATATCTCTGCACGGTGTTGATGAGCACATAAGTAGTCTTTGACCTTATCACGAAACGCGGTAAACGCAACGGCAGTTGCTTCGTCTGTTAATTCGCTAAGATGGCTAAGGTTTACAAAAGCATCATTACCCTGTTTTTTATATTCAGCCAAAAGTTTTTTGCCCACAGGTGGACGTATTTCAAATTTTTGACAACGACTGATAATAGTGGGTAACAGCACATCACTGCTATGCGTTGTTAACATAATGAAACTTTGAGATGTTGGCTCTTCTAACGTTTTTAATAACGCATTAGCTGCTGATACTGTCATGGTGTCAGCATGATTGACTAAGGCTGTTTTGGCGATGCCGATATGAGCGGTTTTCTCAAAAAATTGGCTCAGTTTCCGTATTGCATCTACGCCAATGGTATTTTTGTCATTAACGATAGTCAGATGATCCGGATAACTGCCATTGGCAAACAACTTGCAAGTTTTGCAATAACCGCAAGGCTGAAAAATAAACGGTTGCACATTTGTCGTTTCTTCACTTACTTTGCTTACTGGGCTTACTTTGCTTACTGGGCTTACTTGGCTTACTGGGCTTACTTGGCTTAAGTTTTCTTCTGTTTCTGGTGGTATGTTTTGTGGCAAGTCTTGCTTTAAGTCTTGGCAAAGCAGCACATTAATCAGCCAGTGCGCTATGTCTTCTTGACCCGCGCCATCAACACCAGAAAATAACAAGGCATGAGGAAGTTTATTTTCGCGAATTTGTCGAGACAATTGCTGCTGAAGCGCAAATAACCAAGTTTTCATCCGTTAGCCTTGTTTACTATTAATAAAAGCTTCGACTGCTTTGACTACAGCTTTGTGCACCAAGTCCATCTCTTGGCTCGCATCTATAATATCTGTGCTGTCTGACGCTTGTGCTAAAGCTAGATATTTGTTGCGTACGCGCTGAAAAAATTCAATTTTCTCTTGTTCAATCCGATCTAATTCGCCTCGCGCTTGTGCTCGAGCTAAGCCCAATTCTGGCGCAATATCTAAATAAATGGTTAAATCGGGTGTAAAGCCCTTTAAGGTAACATCAGCTATAGCATTCATTATCGCATCGTCAAATTGTCGTCCACCCCCTTGATAAGCCCGTGATGATAAGTCATGACGGTCGCCAATCACCCAGGTACCTTCTGCTAAGGCGGGTAAAATTCTATTAACTAGCAATTGACTACGACTGGCATACATCAACAAAAGTTCAGTTTCTTGCGTTAGCGCTTCATCGTGACTAACTGATTTTACAATATCTCGCAGAGCTTCGGCTAATGGCGTACCACCAGGCTCTCGAGTTTTTATAAAAGGGATATTATATTTATTTAACACAGCTTCAATAACGCTAATGGCTGATGACTTACCCGCGCCTTCTATGCCTTCGACAACAATAAACTGACCTTTCTTCATACTGAAATCATCCAAAATACTTTTATTAAAATGTTAACGTTAGTTTTTCTTGCGCTGATACTGGGTTACCGCACGGTTATGATCGGCTAGATTTTTAGAAAATATATGTTCGCCTGCGCCATTACTGACAAAATACAAATAGTCACTCAACTCTGGATTTAATGCGGCTTGCAGCGCTTGAGCCCCAGGTAACGCGATGGGTGTTGGCGGTAAGCCTTTTATTTTATAGGTATTATAAGCGGTTTTTTCCCGCAAGTGAGCGTAAGTGATATCGCCTTGGTAACGTTCACCCAAACCGTAAATTACCGTTGGGTCGGTTTGTAAACGCATGTTTTTATTTAAACGGTTAACAAATACCGACGATATACGAGGGTGTTCAGCGTGTCGGCCACTTTCTTTTTCAATAATTGACGCCATAATAAGTGCTTGATATGGCGATTTGTAGGGTAAATTTTCAGCTCTATTATGCCACTGCACTGCTAACGCGCTTTGCATTTTTTCATATGCACGTTTAATGATGCTCAAATCGGTTGTATCTTGGGTAAAAGCATAGGTATCAGGAAACAGCCATCCTTCAGGATTATCCTGCGCTATGGATAATTTTTTCGCGATAGCCACTAGTGATAAATTAGCAAGTTGATGGGTAATATGTTGATGTTGTGCTAACTGAGCCAAGACTTGCTTGAAGGTACTACCTTCGATAAGGGTAATAGAAAATTGATGTTCTTTACCTAACACCACTAAATCAAGTAGTTCTATCGTACTTATGTTTGCCTGTACTTGATAAGTTCCTGACTTTATTTTGCTATCTTGAGGGTTAAATTTCGCATAACTGCGTAGCCAAAAACGCTCTTGCAACCAGCCTTTATCAACCAACTGCTTGGAAAAAGCATTAAATGAAGTACCAGGCTTAATCGTTAAAAACTCAGCTTGTTTAATAGCGAGTGGCTGCTGAACTTTCATTTCTGACATTATCATAACGCCAACAACAGCCAAAATACTGAGTAGTACACAAACCGCTAAAGTCATTAATGTTTTTCTAACCAACAACGACAGGCTTAAAAAAAATATTTTCATCTTTATATCTTAGCTTTCAACATTAAGGCATTGGCTTTGTATGCCTTTAACCTGTGAAATATCCAATTGTTGACCATTAAAAATCTTAACCGGCACTATACCTAAAATGGCGTTACTAATAAACATCGCATCGATATTATCTAATTGAGACAGTGGATAATTATCTTGTTGAATATTCGGGTTATTTAACAATATTTTCGCCCGCATTAAGCCAGCGACACCGGCAGTGGTTAATATGGGTGTTTGCCATTGCCCCGCTTTTAACCAAAAGACATTAGCACTACAACATTCAATAACACTGCCATTGATATCACTAGCAACTAGATCATCTTCTGTGCGTCTATCTAGCTCGGCTCTTAACATAACTTGCTCTAAACGGTTTAAGTGTTTTAAACCCGCTAGCATAGGGTTAATACCTAGCTTTTGCTCACTGATCCCTACGCAAATCCCCTGTTTTTGCCATTGAGGATAAAACTTAGGGTAATCACTAACGGAAATAATTACCCTAGCTTGCTCTGCACCAAGGCGCGAATAACCACGGCCGCCACTGCCACAGGTGATAATAACTTTGACGATGCCGATCTTAATTCCTACGCTGATTTTTCTTATACTTTCTGCTAGCGCAGGCAAGGCTACTTTAGGTAAGCCTAGTTGCTGACTTTGCTGCGCCAAACGATTGAGGTGCTCTGGCAACATGGCCACTTCACCCTCAGTAATCAAAGCGGTGGTAAAACAACCATCACCATAAGCTAGGCCACGATCATCAATTGATATCGAATTAGCTATTTTTCCGTCTACAAAACTTAATACCATAATTGCCATAAAAAAGCCTGAATACAGCAGTATTCAGGCTTAAGCTTTTAAATTCAAGCGCTATTATAATTAAAACTACATTTGATGTAATAACGTGACTTTTAATCTCTACAGTTCACTAAATTCTTTTGAAGATCAATGAGCCATTTGTACCACCAAAACCAAAGGAGTTACACAACACGTAGTCTAAATTAGCATCTCGTGCAGTATGCGCAACATAATCAAGATCACAGCCTTCATCAGGGTTATCTAAATTAATGGTTGGTGGCACCGCATTATTAACTAATGCTTGAATGCTGAAAATTGCTTCAACAGCACCGGCAGCGCCGAGTAAATGTCCTGTCATAGACTTAGTTGACCCTACCATGACATCAAAAGCTGAAGCGCCAAATACAGATTTAATTGCATTGGTTTCGGCAATATCGCCTGTCGGTGTTGAAGTGCCATGAGCATTAATATAACCAATTTTAGCAATATCAACTTTCGCATCATTGATGGCATTTTTCATTGCTAAAGCCGCACCTGCACCATCAGCCGGCGGTGAGGTCATATGATAGGCATCACCACTCATACCAAAACCTGCTAGTTCAGCATAAATTTTTGCGCCACGAGCTTTCGCATGTTCATACTCTTCAAGTACAAGTACACCCGCACCATCACCTAGAACAAAACCATCGCGGTCTTTATCCCATGGACGTGAAGCTTGTTGTGGTGCATCATTTCGCGTTGACATAGCACGTGCAGCACCAAAGCCCCCTAGACCTAATGTGGTTGATGCTTTTTCTGCACCACCAGCAACCATAGCATCAGCATCACCGTAGGCTATCATACGGGCTGCATGGCCAATATTATGTACACCACTAGTACAAGCGGTAACAATCGAAATATTGGGGCCTTTCAAGCCAAACATGATGGATAAATGACCCGCGATCATGTTGATAATGGTAGAAGGTACAAAAAATGGTGACAATTTACGTGGACCATTATTTAACAATTTAGCATGATTGTCTTCAATAAGGCCTAAGCCACCAATACCTGAGCCAACAGCTACTCCTATACGTGGGGCATTTTCTTCGTTAATTTCTATACCAGAATCTTTAACGGCTTGCACACCAGCAGCAACGCCATATTGAATAAATAAATCCATTTTTCTGGCGTCTTTACGAGCCATATAGTCTTCTGCATCAAACCCTTTAACTAAACCGGCAAAACGCGTTGGATACTCAGTGGTATCAAAATGCGTAATGTCAGCAATACCACTTTTACCAAGTAGTAGATTTTGCCAGGTTGATTCAGGGCTGTTGCCTAGAGGGCTAAGCATGCCAAGACCGGTTACTACAACGCGTCTCATGAGATGTGCTGCCTCCGATAGAATTGAATAAAAGCGGGTAGTTTATTTCAGCTCACTTAGCGCTTAATTTGACTTAAGTTAAGTGTTAGCTGTAAATGTTTTCAAACTATAAAAACAAATCAGGCGGTAATTAAACCGCCTGAAATTAATCACATTCGTTTATTATTACTGGTTAGCAGTAACGTAATCGATTGCGGCTTGAACTGTTGTAATTTTTTCAGCTTCTTCATCTGGAATTTCAGTATCGAATTCTTCTTCTAATGCCATTACTAATTCAACAGTGTCTAGAGAGTCTGCACCTAAGTCGTCAACAAAAGAAGCTTCAACTTTAACTTCGTCTTCACTTACACCAAGTTGCTCAATAGTAATTTTTTTTACGCGTTCTTCAATAGTGCTCATTTTTCTTCCTTTACTAGAAAATACAATTTTTCAGAATTGTATGTAGTTTATTCGTCAAAAGCCGACCATGCAAGCTTCTAATTTTACTTTTTTGCTGGTCTAACCTGTTGACAGTATATAATTTGTTCGAATCTAACATAAAATCGCCAAAAAGCAAATTTGTGTTAAACCATGTACATGCCACCATTTACGTGTAATGTTTCACCCGTAATATACGCCGCGCCATCAGATGCTAAGAAAGCAACAGCGTTAGCAATTTCTTCCGGCTTACCTAAACGGTTGGCCGGTACTTGGGCAAAAATGCCTTCTTTTTGCTCATCCGTTAATGTTTGGGTCATATCTGTATCAATAAAACCAGGTGAAACTGTATTAACAGTTATGCCACGAGAAGCAACTTCACGTGCTAAAGATTTAGTAAAACCAATTAATCCGGCTTTCGCAGTCGCATAGTTAACCTGCCCCGCGTTGCCCATAGTACCCACAACTGAGCCAATATTGATAATGCGTCCATGGCGCTTTTTCATCATAGCGCGTAATACCGCTTTGCTGATTTTGAAGACCGATGTTAGATTGGTATCTATAATATCATTCCATTCATCATCTTTCATACGCATCAGTAAATTGTCACGCGTAATACCCGCATTGTTAACTAAAATATCAACTGAACCATGTTTTTCTTTGATTAAATCAAACATAGCACTGATTGATGCGTCATCAGTGACATTTAAAACCAAACCTTGGCCTTCACCTAAATACTCGCTGATATTAGCCGCGCCGTGTTCAGAGGTTGCCGTACCAATAACATTACCACCCAAAGCTTTAAGTTGCGTTGCAATAGCTTTACCTATGCCACGACTTGCGCCCGTCACTAAAATGACTTTACCGTCTAATGAAAACATATAATTTTACTCTACTGATTCTAATGCTTTAGTTAACGACGCACTGTCATTAACAGATTGACAACTGATGGTTTTATCAATGCGTTTTAACAAGCCCTGTAATACTTTACCTGGTCCTGCTTCGATCGCAATTTCAATACCCTCTTGTGCTAAATACTGAATAGTTTCTGTCCAACGAACTGGGCTATATAATTGCTTGATGAGTGCTATTTTAATAGCTTCAACCGAGTTTTCAGTGGCAACGTCAACATTATTAACCACTGGGATGGTCGGTTCATTAAAGCTAACATTGTTAAATTCTTCTGCTAACTTTTCTGCCGCATCTTTCATTAATGCACAATGTGATGGAACGCTTACCGGTAAAGGTAGCACGCGCTTTGCACCAGCTGCTTTACATAATATACCCGCTCGTTCAACGGCCGCTTTATGACCTGCAATAACCACTTGGCCAGGAGAGTTAAAGTTCACCGCTGAAACAACTTCATCATTGGCTGCTTTTACACAAGCATCAATAATAATTTTATCATCTAGACCAATAATGGCAGCCATAGCACCAACCCCTTCAGGCACAGATGCTTGCATGAACTCACCACGCTTCTCTACGAGCTTAACAGCATCCGCCAACGATAACACCCCTGCGCACACTAGCGCAGAGTATTCACCTAAACTATGGCCCGCTAATAGTTTAGGTGTTGTTGATGAATTAGCATGCCATACACGCCAAATGGCAACACTAGCAGTTAATAACGCAGGTTGGGTAAAATTTGTTTGGTTTAACTTTTCAACTGGCCCTTGTTGAACCAAGTGCCATAAATTGTAACCTAGTGCTACAGATGCTTCCGCAAAAGTACTTTGTACTACTTCATTCTCAGCAAAATCCGCCAACATAGCTAGAGATTGTGAACCTTGACCTGGAAAGACAAACGCTAAATTATTTTGCATTATTAGACCTAATTAAATTTAATTTTTTACTGTATCAAGGTAAATCATTGCCTGATCTACCTTGCTGTAATTGCTCAAGCTTATATTCACCTGTTGCACGGCTATATAGCCATAAAATATTATTTGTGGCATAAACTATGTTCAAGCTTATCTTTGATTTTTGTCGGTACTTGCCGATCAACCTCGGTAATAGCTTCAGTAATCGCCGTATAAAATGCGGTTACATTGGCGTTACCATGGCTTTTCACCACAATACCGCGCAATCCTATCAAACTTGCACCGTTGTACTGGTCGGGGTTCATGGGTTTAAACAGTTTTTTTAAGGTCTTAGACAATAATTTGCCCATAATTCGCGCTAAAAAGTGTTTTTTAATAATTTCTTGTAGTTGCGTGTAGACCATTTTTGCCACACCTTCACAAGTTTTCAACGCAACGTTGCCCACAAAACCGTCACAAACAATAACATCAGCTTTATTAGTAAAAATATCATTACCTTCTATAAAACCAATATAATTAATATCATCATTGGCCTGTAAATAGCTGGCGGTTTGTTTGATATGATCACTACCTTTATTGTCTTCTTCACCCATGTTTAATAACGCAACTTTCGGATTTTCAATACCGTCAACCTCTTTTGCCATGACTGAGCCCATAATGGCAAATTGATATAATACGTTTGAGTCACAAAAAACATTCGCCCCTAAATCCAACATAAAAACATGTTGCTCAGGCTTATTGCTAGGTAATGCAGAAATGAGTGCTGGGCGCTCTACTCCAGGTAAGGTTTTTAAGACAAAGTGCGCCATTGAAAAAAGTGCCCCGGTATTACCCGCGCTCACGCAAGCTTGTGCTTGGCCGTCGTGAACTAAATCTAAAATTTTGCGCATGGATGATTGCTTTTTATTACGCAAAGCAAAAATAGGTTTATCATTCATATCAACAACTTGGGTTGTTGGGTATAAGGTTATTCTTGGATGAGGGTAACATTGTTTTTTTGAAAGTATTTCAATAATGACGGTTTCGTCACCACACAATAACAAGTGAAGATTGGGGAAATTTTCTATTGCGAGCATTGCTGCAGGAAGTGTTACGTGGGGGCCTTGATCGCCCCCCATAACATCTAACGCTATGGTTAGATTAATCAAGGTAATCGTTACAGATTACTTATTGATTACTTTAACACCTTTGTAAAAGCCATCAGCTGTTACATGGTGACGACGGTGAGTTTCACCAGATACTGGATCTGTTGATAAATGCGTTGCCGTTACTGCGTCATGTGAACGGCGCATGCCACGTCTTGAACGAGACTTTTTGCTCTTTTGAACTGCCATTGCCTACTCCTAAAAATTCGGTTATTAGCTAAAAATTAACTATTTAAGTTTTTTCAATACATCAAATGGACTCGGTTTTTCAAGCTCTTCAGGCAATTTACCCCAAACACTATCAGCCGGAGACTGACAATCTTTGATCGAATGCCTTGGAATTAATGGAATCGCGAGTAAAAACTCATCCTCCACTAACTCAAGCAAGTTAACTTCACCATTTTCATCTAATTCAATTGCGTCATAATATGACGGCAACTCAGCTTCAGCTTCAACGTCTTTCACTGGGCTAAAAGTAAAACTTACTTCTAGTTCCAATTCGAACTCTTCAGTACATCGCTGACAAGTTAATGCAACTGTTGCCGATGAGGAGCCTGATATTACTACCAAGCCAACTTCATCCACATCAAAAGTGGCATTTACTTGGACCTGCTCAGACCGTGTTTGACACACAGCTAGCAATCTATTCATCCCAGATACTTCAAAGTATCCGTCACACACTAACTTTCGCTGTGCGCTTCTGGATGGGTCTATCGTTATCGGGAGTTTAAGATTTTTCATAAGGCGCGCATAATAAGGTGCCAATCACCTAGTGTCAAAAGAAAAATAGCTAAATTTGTTTAAAAACTCAAGATAGGCCATATATTAACAGCAATCTGTTTATATTTTGAGTGATATTAATGAAAAAACTTGTTTTAGGCTCCACCTCCCCTTTTCGTAAAGAAATTTTAGCAAAACTTAATATTCCCTTTGTCTGTGCTAAACCTGATATCGATGAAACCGCGTTTGACAACGAGTCACCTGTCGAGTTAGTTGAACGTTTAGCCATTGAAAAAGCTAAAGCTGTTGCCGGCGAATTTCCTGACGCTTTAATTATAGGCTCAGATCAGGTAGCTATGTGTGACGGTGAAATACTTGGCAAGCCACATAACTTTGAAAATGCCGTTAAACAACTAGAAAAATTTAGTAATAAAACTGTCGTTTTTTACACCGGCTTATGTGTTTATGACAGCGGCTTAGATTACACAACCGCTTTAATAGAGCCTTTTTTAGTGCATTTTAATCAGCTTTCACTAAGCGACATTGAAAATTACCTGCACGCAGAACAACCCTATAACTGTGCCGGTAGTTTTAAAAGTGAAGGATTAGGCATTTGTTTGTTCAAAAAGCTGGAAGGTGATGATCCCAACACTTTAATCGGTTTACCGCTTATCAAACTGGTTGAGTTATTAAAGCAACATGATGTTAATGTGTTAGCTGAACAAGCCAGTGTTTAAATTAAGCTCTCTGCGCGGCTTAAATTAGCCTTTAATTTAACGTTTAATCGCATCGAATAGCACAGAAAAATATTATCTGTGCTTATAGCCGCTTAAGATCCAGCTGAAGTGGCATAAATAACTTAACTAGCCAAACAAAGTGATACATTGATTGCTCAACATGGCGTGTATCTCTTTTAGTTTCTATTGGCGACTTTTAGTTTCCATCCACGATTGTTTTATACCCATTTAACTCATTAAGTGTTCTACATTTACATCAGGAAAAATGGCTAAATATAAGGCATAAAATTTAGTCCGTCGTTATGCAACTTTGTAACCCTATAGTTTTTCATTTTAACCATGAAAAATAAGTAGAGAATCAATCAACTGGGTATTACAGTGCGTTATTTATAACAGTATTAATCACACCCAAACTTACATTCTGCTAGTTGAGCGATTAACTTATGGTAACTAATGAGCTATTTTTATATTTTTTAACTTGAATTATCGCTATCACCACTCCATCACTTAAAGCATAACTATAGTTTAACTTAAATTTACCTAGGCAATGTTTAAAAAAATGTTTAAAGCGATGTTTAAATTTCTTTTCATTATAAGCATGTTATTACCTACTGTTTCAGCGAATGAAATAGACTTAATCGCTTTAGGTGATTTAAATTTCACCAAGTCGAATAGTACTGAAATTGAACAGGCTGACAATCTAGATTTTGATGACCCTTCATTGTTATACCCATCCATTGTTCAGTTGCAAAATTGTAACTATATTAATTTAAGTTATTTTACCCCCTTCATTCTGCAGTATTATTTTCATAACTTTCACTCTAGAGCTCCCCCAGCTTTTATTTTTCACCATACGCTTATCGCATAATATTAAGGTTTTATCTTATTGATGAGTCGTGCTATCGCTTCTAGTAAGTTAAGCACAGCAATATCTCACTAATACCAAAACCTGACTTTGAGATAAATGAAATGCCTCAAAAGCTTATTTTTATAGCTGTGTATTTTGCCTGCATTGTGTCTGCCGTGATTTTTCATGCAAAATTTAAAACCGTGAGTTTTAGCTCAGCAGTCTATATTTAATTAAACGAGTTCGTTTCGATAAGCACCAAGTTATTAACGTTGAGAAATAAAAAGTATTCAATAACACCCCATAGCATCAAGTTATTGATCATTAATTTAATATTTATACTGCCGGCCATTATTCTAATGTCAGGTTAAATAAATAGTTAAAAGCATTTGTGTAGATATCAATCGACCCGTCGATATTATTGGCAACAAATGCAGCAAAAATTCAGAGGTAAATATGAAAAAATTACATTTAGTTAACTTAGAAGATACCGATAATATTGTCTCACCAGAGCAATTTGAAGAAATTAACTTACAATCACCTGCGGTTAAAATATTTACTGATTTTAAAGTGCATAAAGCTATCATGATCGACGGCGATACTATGGCCGTGACCGCATTAGAATTAATGTTAAAAACCCACGTTAGAATGAACATTGTAATATCAGAAGAAAATAATTTTATTGGCCTGATCAGCACCAATGAATTGTCAGAGCAACACATAGTGGCAAAGCTATCCAAAGGGGTTTGTCGAGAAGATGTGTTAGTGAAAGATTTAATGATTCCAAAGTCAGACTTTCACGCTTTTGATTATCGTGAATTATTAGATGCATCTGTGAGTGATGTAGTGTCAACTTTAGAAGATTATCAACTTCGTCACTGCCTAGTGCTAGATAGAAAAAGTCATCATATACGAGGGGTTATATCATCTAGTGATATAGCAAGAAAACTCCATATAAATATGGACCTGAATGTCAAACAATCATTTGGCTCGATCTATGATGTTGTACATCAAAAGACACACTCAATGTAAACAAGGTGTTCTATTGGCTTACAAGGATGTAAGCCAATAGAACAGTGACCGAAGCCTATTGTTGGGCAAGGTCCGTTATTAGACTGACAACTGGTTTGAGATTAAAAAAGTGGATCAATACAAGGCATAAAATGTAGTCAATGGTTATGCTACTTATAAATTTTTTAACCCTGTAGCTGTTCATTTTAACCATTAAAAATCAGCAGGTCGTTAATCCACTTCATACAGATATTCAACGCGATATTGATGCAATAAGAGGGTGATTTTAAGTATGATCGAGCCGCCAAAGTTACCAACAATGTTTTAGCAATGGCATTTAGCTTGTTTTGTATATCACATCAATAAAGTTTTATTATGCTCACCATAAATAAAGCTGATAAAGCTACAAGCTATTATTTATTGCAGCCTAAAAATAAAAAACTCATCGTTTTAGCAAAACTTAAAACCCTACAACAAAATCTGTTGAGAGGTTTTAAGTTTACACAAGTATTTTTTTATTTATGCAGTATCAGGCACATGCATACTGAGCTTTCACGCAACCGCTCAGTATGCATGTAGGTATGTTTTATTGAACATCCGCTTTAGTTAATTTCTTTAACAATTTTTCTAGCGATGGTTCTAACGGAGCTTCAATTTTTATACGTTCATTACTTAATGGATGAATGAATTCGATACTCGCCGCATGGAGAAATAAGCGTTTCAAACCTAAGTTTTTCATTTCGTGATCGAAATCTTCATGGCCATATTTTGCATCGCAGGCAATCGAGTGGCCTTTGGTTTGACAATGCACACGAATTTGATGAGTTCGCCCTGTTACTGGAAAGGCCCTAACAAGCGTGGCATTTTTATAATGTTGAAGCACTTTAAAACGCGTTTCTGACTCTTTACCGTTGATATTATCTACCACCACCACACGTTCACCAGACTTTAAGTCATTTTTCTTTAACCCTTCCGCAACGCGGGTTAATTTACTCGACCAACGACCTTTAACCAAAGCGTGATAATACTTTTGTACGGTTTTATTTCTAAGTTGTTCATGCAAGTGTCGTAATGCGGAACGTTTTTTTGCGACAACTAAACAACCGGAAGTATCTCGGTCAAGTCGATGCACTAGTTCTAACATTCGCGCATCTGGTCGCAAAGCTCGCAGTGCTTCAATTAAACCAAAACTTAATCCACTGCCACCATGCACTGCCATACCAGAAGGTTTATTGATAACAATTAAACGCTCGTCTTCAAAGAGGATTTGTTTCTCTAAATTAGCAACAACATTTAATTGTGTAGACACTGTATTAGTATTTTCCGACACACGAATAGGAGCAACACGAATAATGTCTTCATCAACTAGTTTGTACTCAGGCTTGGTACGCTTTTTATTAACACGTATTTCGCCTTTTCGTAACAGGCGATAAAACATACTTTTTGGCACACCTTTTAATGTTTTCATTAAAAAGTTGTCGATACGCTGACCCGCATCTTCACTGTCTACAGTGAAAAATCTAACTTGAGGTTTTGGGCTATCTGTTATATCTATTTTGCTAGGCGCTTTTGGGCTATCTGTCATATCTGTTTTACTAGGAACCATAATTGTTCGCAGTTTAACATATTTTTTTCTAAGTACAGGCAATTAAAACGAGGATTTAATTGCCTTACCCATAAATAAAGTGTGATAATAAGATGGTTATTGCTACATATTAGCCATAACAAGTAAAAAGGATGCTTTAAGCGAGACGTAAGAGGCAAGTATGCGGCCACGTTAGTATGAAACAATTTTATCAAACATCATTGTTGAGATATTAAAAAGTAAGGCCTATTGCGAATTTGACGCGTGTAACTTGTCAAAAATAACGCATAAACATATTGTCCAGCGCAATTAAAGCAATTATGTAATTAAACAGAAAAAATAAGTCACATTTTCAACCGTTAAATTATTAGAAAACACGATAATAATATCGAACTAAAGTTAACGAAGCACTTAATTTTCTGTTGCGCACAGCACACAGGCTGAGCACATAAAGAATCAATTTTACTGCGGTGTCAAACACCTCAGTTATATTAGACAATCAGAATTTTTAACAGCTTGCTACGTAATATGGCGTAGTAAGATTGACACCCGAGAGGCTGACAAGTTGCTGTTACCATAGCGATAGATTACTTTGTGTTCTAAGCAATGGCGTGTTGTGACTAAAATGAGTCACACAAACTATGAAACGTATGTTAATTAATGCTACACAATCAGAAGAATTGCGTGTAGCGCTTGTCGATGGTCAACAACTTTATGATTTAGATATCGAAAGTCCTGGTCACGAACAAAAAAAATCAAATATCTATAAAGCTAAAATCACCCGTATTGAACCGTCATTAGAAGCGGCGTTTGTCGACTACGGTGCTGACCGTCACGGTTTCTTACCTATGAAAGAAATCGCGCGTGAATACTTCCCTAAAGGTTACAGCTTTCAAGGCCGTCCTAATATCAAAGAAGTATTGCGTGAAGGCCAAGAAGTTATCGTGCAAATTGATAAAGAAGAACGTGGCCAAAAAGGCGCTGCGTTAACTACTTTTATTAGTCTTGCCGGTAGCTATTTAGTACTGATGCCAAACAACCCTCGCGCTGGCGGTATTTCACGTCGCATTGAAGGTGATGAGCGCACAGACTTAAAAACCTCATTAAGTAAGCTTACTCTACCTAAAGGCATGGGCTTAATTGTTCGTACCGCAGGTGTTGGTAAAGAATATGATGAGCTTGAATGGGATTTAAACGTTCTATTACACCATTGGAATGCTATTTCAGAAGCCGGCGCAAGCCGTCCTGCACCGTTTTTAATCCATCAAGAAACTAACGTTATTCTACGTGCTATTCGCGATTATTTGCGTCGTGATATTGGCGAAGTATTGATTGATCGCCCTAAAATATTTGAAAGTGTTAAAAAACACATTGAAGTTGTGCGTCCAGACTTTTTGAGTAAAGTTAAACTTTACAGCAATGACGTACCTTTATTCACCCACTATCAAATTGAAACGCAAATAGAAACAGCTTTTCAACGCGAAGTGCGTTTGCCCTCTGGTGGTTCAATCGTTATTGACCCAACAGAAGCAATGACCTCAATTGATATTAACTCTGCCCGAGCAACTAAAGGCAGTGATATCGAAGAAACAGCATTCAATACTAACTTAGAAGCCGCTGAAGAAATTGCTCGCCAATTACGCTTACGTGACTTAGGTGGTTTAGTGGTTATCGATTTTATCGATATGACCCCAGTTCGTCATCAACGTGAAGTTGAAAATAGAATGCGCGATGCAGTGAAACAAGACAGAGCTCGCATTCAGTTAGGTCGCATATCTCGCTTTGGCTTGCTTGAAATGTCACGTCAGCGTTTACGTCCTTCTATTGGTGAAATTAGCCAAAGTGTATGTCCTCGTTGTAGTGGTACTGGTCATGTTCGTGGCGTTGAGTCATTGGCATTATCAATATTACGTTTAATGGAAGAAGAAGCCATTAAAGACAATACACAACAAGTGCAAGCACAAGTGCCTGTACCTGTTGCAACCTATTTATTAAATGAAAAACGCCGCTCAGTATTTCATATTGAAAAACAACACAGCGTCAATATTCTTATTATCCCTAATCCGAATATGGTCACGCCACAATATGAAGTTATTCGAGTAAGAAATGACGAAGGTATCGAAGAAGCCAGCTACGATGTAATGATTAGACAAGCAGCATCTGAAGAAGCTGTGATGCCAAAATTTGATAAAGAAGTCAACAAACGTGATGAACCGCTACTTCAAGGTATGTCTTCACCCAAACAAGCACCGAAAAAGCAAGAGCCTGCTGAGCCTGTTGTAGTAAAACAAGCTGAAACAAAAAGCTTACTTGCTGGTATTGTGTCTTGGGCTAAGTCTCTTTTTGCGGCAGAAGAAAAAGAAGAAGTTAAACCTGAACCGAAAAAACCTCAAGAGAGCAACACTAAAAGTAGTGAACGTCGCCCTCAAAGAGCTCGTCAAGGTCAACGCCGCAATAATCGTAACGATTCTCGTAACGAAGGCCGTAACGAAGGCCATAATGACTCTCGTAACGAAGGTCGCAATGACAAACGTAAATCTCAAGAGGCCAATAACAATAATACAAATAACCAAAGCAATGTAACGCCTACATCGCCTGTGGCACCTGCAGCAGCAACAACAGCTAAGCCTCAAAAAGAACGCGTACAAAAACCTAAAGAAGACAAACTAACTGAGCGTCGTCAACGTCGTAATATTCGCCAAAAAGTGCGCGTTAATAGTGATGTTAAAAACAATACGCATGTTGAGAATATAGCAGCTGATGTTAGCCTAGTTCAAGACACAACACCTAAACACAATACTGTTGAAACTAGTAAAGTTGAGACTAATAAAGTCGAGACTAGTAAAGTTGAGACTAATAAAGTTGATAACTCAACAGTAGTCGATGCGACTGATAATGTTGATAACGCCACTGTCGAACAAGCCGCTAACAATGTAAAAGAAGAACAACGCCCAAGAAGCCGACGTTCTCCTCGCCACATGCGTGCCCACGGCCAACGTCGTAGACAAAATGCAGAGTCAAGCGATGTTAAGAGTGAAATTACTGAAGATCCAGTGACGGCTCGTTATCCAGAACAAAACTCAGTTGAATCTAGTAGTAATGTTAATGACGCTAATGTTACGGCTGAAGTATCTGAGACAGCACCTAGTGTTGAGCAAGTTCAAAAGGTACAAGCTGACGCATTAACACAAGTGATTAATGACACAGAAAATGAAGTTCAGCAAAACTTACCTTTTGATGAGCCTGAAACAGTCGTTATTAAAGCTGATATAACTGTTAATAAGCAAACAGCGGACATAGCGGACGAAACAGTTACATCACCCGTTGATGAAGTAACGTCAACAGCTGAAGTACAAGTAGAAAATACTGATACTGCTGAAGAATTTAACAGCCAAAAAACTGAGGCACCTGTAGTAGAGGCTAAGATAGAAGAACAAGTTTCTATCGAACCACCTGCTGCAACAATAGCACCAGAGCCTTTAGTCGAGACAACTGAAGTAGAAACGCCAGCAATTGTTGCAGCAACTGTTGAAGATAGCGTTGCAGCCTCTACTGAAGATAAGCCAGTCACCCTTGATGAAAAACCTAAGAAAGTACGTGCTAAAGTAAAAAACATTAAACGTAAAGTTAAAGCGGCAGCAAGTAAAACATCAGGTAAAGCATCGGCGCCAATGACTAAGCCAGAAACTGTTGTTAGTGATGGTACTATTCCTAGTGACTTTGTAGCGAATGAAGAGAGAACAGTGCATATTAAGTCAGGAAAATCTGCACTTTTTTCTAATGTTACTAGCCGAAATTCAGCGGGTCCAACTAAACCAACACTTAGTTAAGTCACCCACTAATCTTCAGGATAAATATCTGAAGGGCTAAAAAACAAAAGCCAATTGCATTACGCAATTGGCTTTTTAATTTCTGTATTTTAGTATTTTGGTTTTCTATTTTAGCTAGTTATCGGCCTTCAAATTATTTAATGCCAATGTCATTAAGTTTGTGATCTTGATCTTGTTGTACGAAGTGAAAATAAATCAGGGCAAAATAAATAGCTGGCTATTGTGATTGAGAGCACCGCTGCCGTGTTTAACCAGTACAACGGGGCAATAAGCTTAAAAGGCGTTTATGCACTTATCAGTCGTTTAATTAGGCCGTCACTGGCATCTTCTACTAAATCTAAAACAAACTGGAAGCCTTTAGCACCACCGTAGTAAGGATCTGGTACCTCTTGATCCTCAACATTTTCCGCATAATCTAAAAATAGCTGTACTTTATACTGAAGACCTTCAGGCGCGACTTTCATTAAATCTTGAACGTTTTTATTATCCATCGCTAATATCAAATCAAAATTGTCAAAGTCTTGCTCAGTAACTTTACGCGCCTTAATTTTATCAAATGAATATCCTCGTGCAATACCCGCTTTTTGTGCCCGGTGATCAGGTTTTTCACGGGCATGTGAACCAACGATTCCAGCTGAATCTATTATTAATGAGAGCGCTTGTGATTTCTGACGAAAAACCGCTTCTGCACTTGGCGAACGACAAATATTGCCCATACAGACAAAAAGAACACTATTAATTCCCTTTAAATTCAAATTCTTATCAATCATTTTACCTTCCGTTAATATTGATTTGTGAGTGTTTTAACCCTAATAAAATTAACTGCTTGTAGTTTTGTATTGGGGAATATTTATAGGATTATATACTCTAAATTTACACGCTATGTTTAAATAATAACCCGATTATTAAAATAAAAATATAGTTTCGTAAAATTAAATTTACAACTAAGTAGATTAATAAAAAACTGAACTGTAAGTCTTGATGATTGGTTTGAAATATTCTAAATGACTTTTTATGTCCTTATTTAATAGACTATGACAAGGTTAAATATCTAACACTAACAACTGGTACAATTATGAAACATAATTGATTTTTAAAAATGGTTATAAGACTTAGACGCGCCATCCAATCAAGATAGTGAAAAAATAAATATATAAGACTTAAGTATCAGAAAGTTAACATGACGTGAAGCACTATTACATTGTTCAATTCAGGTATTCATAGTACTTTATGAAATAACCTGTTTTGGAATGTTTATATTATATAGACAATGCTCTTTCATGATAAAAGTAATAACAGGATTAAGAGAGCCTGTAAAAAAGCAGTGCGAAGTAATGAACAGTACACTCATAAGCCACAGCAATATTCATTGCTTTCCAAGATCATGACGGTGATTGCATTCATACAAGGCTCGCAAGATATTATGGCCAACGACTATAACCGTGTATGGCTACCCAAATTGTCGTAGATTGTCTCTGTTTTTTATTACTGATCTTGGCTTACTGCAACAACCAAGATCAGTGATATCGTTTTAGATAGGAGGTAAAGTAGCTATACCTTTTCTGATAGGGAGTTTTTCTTTGACGAGGCTTTCAAGCTGTCAGTAGAAGCTAGAAGAAAGTTTGCTAATGTATCTTTTTCTACTTGGGTTAAGTGCAAACCTAATTTGCTGCGTCGCCAGATAATATCTTCAAGGTCAACGGCCCACTCTTGCGCTATTAAATACTCCACCTCACGTTGATAAAGGCCTGCACCAAAGTTTTGACCCATTTCATCCATTGAGCTAATACCAGCACAAATTTCATGACTCAAGGTGCCATATGAGCGAACATAACGATTAATTATTTTTCGCGGCAGCCAATTATATTGACGTTGTAGGCTAGTTTGTAGGTTGTGTTGAGTGTCAAAATTACCCCCTGGAAGTGCAACATCGGCTGTCCAACTTTTACCCGCTTTAGGAAAATGACTAATAATGCCATCAACTGCCGCTTCAGATAATTTACGATAGGTTGTGATCTTGCCACCAAATACTGACAATAATGGTGCTTTACCGTCAGGGGCATCTACTTCAAAAGTATAATCACGTGTTACCTCGGCGGCTGAATCTGATTCATCATCAAGTAAAGGCCTTACGCCTGAATAGGTGGCAACAATATCTTCAGTGGTTATTTGATGCTTGAAATGAGCATTAACTATCGACACTAAGTAGTCACTCTCTTCTTTTGAGATACAAGCTGTTGCTGGATCGCCAATATGCTCTATATCTGTCGTACCGACTAAAGAAAAGTCATCTTCATAAGGAATAACAAAGACGATGCGCTTATCTTCGTTCTGTAAAATATATGCCTGAGGTTCATTATGAATACGCGGCACAATGATATGACTACCTTTGATCAAACGAATTTTTTTCGGAGAAGGTGTTTTCAATGCGTCATCAAAAAAGCTAGTCACCCATGGACCTGCCGCATTAACTAAAGCTTTAGCTTTAACAGTTTGCTGTTGTCCAGTTAAATTATCATGAAGGGTTACTTGCCAAATATTATCTACTCGCTTAGCATTAGAGCAACGAGTACGTGTCATAATATTTGCGCCTTTATCTCTAGCGGCTATCGCGTTAAGCACCACCATACGGGCATCATCAACCCAAGCGTCAGAATATTCAAAGCCTTTAGTTATGCTGTCAATAACTGGGCTATTTTTGCCAAACTTGATACCATGCGAACCTTTCAAAGTAGCGCGTTTAGCTAAGTTGTCATACATAAACAAACCAATTCTGATCATCCATGAAGGGCGTAAATGACGGCGATGAGGTAAACGAAAACGTAGAGGCCATATAATATGAGGCGCATTTTTTAATAAGGTTTCACGCTCAGCAAGCGCTTCACGAACTAAACGAAACTCGTAATGCTCAAGGTAACGTAAGCCACCATGAATAAGTTTACTGCTGTTTGATGAGGTTGATGAGGCAAGATCATTCATTTCACAAAGTAAAACATTTAGACCTCTACCACTTGCATCAGCAGCAATGCCTGTTCCATTAATGCCACCACCAATAACGAGTAAGTCATAAATAACACTTTGATCTTTCATATTGTCCTCTTTAATTGCCGCAAGGAAGAATCTGACGTAGCTTCTAACTTTCTTGTTGCTAAATTCACTGGCTAAATCCACTGATAATACAATGTTGTTTTGTCGACAATACCTTTAAAAAGAAACAATATCAACACAAAGCGAACATTTACGAACATTTATTATTGCTTCTTTTATTAACTACTTGATAATTAATAAAAGAAGTGAAGCTAATGTAGGTCATCTGTTTATTCGATAGGCTTTATAAAACAAGAGATTAATAATAGAGACAGGTTGTTATCTAGATAGTGGCTTATAAAATGAAGTTTTTCTTGTTGGCCTTAATATATTGCACCACTATCTGTCTATCAAATTATGCTCATTAAAGACTAATGCTACGTTGAACAATATAAAAGTGAGGGAGAACATATCAGTTAAGTAGCGGTTATTGAATTGGAAAATGTTGACTTTTAACTGAATAATGCAATTGCTTACATAATAATATTACTCAAGAAATTGCAGCAAAAATTTCCTTTGTAGTTAATCATTAACATAGTCGTTGAATATTTATCAGGTCAACTGACAAAGATCCTTGTTAAATTTTTTCTTACTTTGGCAACACTTAATAGAAAAGTTTATACCCTAATTAATGATATCAGGTAGCATAAATTAAATGCAAAACTATACTAAGTGCAAAGTGACTTTATGGTCGACTAGAATTTGTTTTATTTCATCCGGTGGTGTCGCATCAGTAAAAAAATGATCTACTTGGCTAATGTTACCTAAGCGTACCATAGCGTTGCGACCAAATTTTGATTGATCAGCCGCTAACAGTACTTGCCGTGAATTCTCGATAATGGCTTGAGCTACCCTGACTTCTCTATAATCAAAATCTAACAATGAACCATCTAAATCGATACCACTAATACCAATAATACCAAAATCCATGCGGAATTTTTTAATGAAGTCTTCTGTGGCCTCCCCCATAACACCACCATCTCTGTGTCTAACTTCGCCACCGGCAATAACTACTGTAAAGTCTTCTTTAGCGCCAAGTATTGAGGCAACATTTAAATTATTGGTTACAACCTGCAAACCTTTATGGTTTAGTAACGCTCGGGCAATAGTTTCGATTGTGGTACCAATATTAATAAAAAGCGATGCGCCATTAGGAATCATTTGCACCAACTCAGCCGCAATTTTTTCTTTTGAGTGAAGATCGGTAATCTTTCGTGTTTGATAATCAGTATTCACCGTACTCGATTCAGTACCTGCACCACCATGATGACGTGAAATTTTCTGTGCTTTAGCAAGTTGATTAAGATCTCGGCGCACCGTTTGTGGTGTTACTTTAAAATGTTCAACCAGCTCGTCAATGGTTACAAAACCATGCTCTTGAATCTTCTCAATAATTAACGCTTGGCGTTGTTGTTGGTTCATTTAATTTATACTTTTGGATTATTTGATTCGTTTGAATTAAAGCAACTATGTTAATTTTAATCAAAACTTAAGTTAACGTAACAATTAGTCACTATTCTGACAGGATGAATGACATTAGCAAAGAAATTTAGCTGATAATATTATTTATCCTGTTGTAAATAATGGATAAAACATATACCGCTAATATAAATGAACATTAACGAACATAAGTTAACGTTTTTTAACATCATTTAACACCGAACAATAACATCACTGGATTTTGCATGACTGACTATATTCTATCAATTGATCAAGGCACTACCAGCTCTCGGGCTATATTATTTAACCGTGATGGCCGAAGTGAACATTCTGCCCAAGAGGAGTTTTCACAACATTTCCCCAATGATGGCTGGGTTGAACATGACCCTGATGATATTTGGCGCACAGTAGAAAGTACCTGTAAAAAGGTTATTGCTGCCATTGATAATAGCACTGATACTATTAAAGCCATTGGTATTACAAATCAACGTGAAACGACACTGATATGGGATCGCAAGACTGGCATACCCATTTATCGCGCTATAGTTTGGCAAGATCGTCGTACCAGTGAGTACTGCCAACAACTCAAAAGCAATAATATAGAAACATTAATCTCTGAAAAAACGGGATTGTTAATCGATCCTTATTTCTCTGCAACTAAAATACGCTGGATTTTAGACAATGTAGCAGGCTCTCAAGCTCGTGCTGAAAACGGTGAATTAGCATTTGGTACCCTTGATAGTTATATATTATGGAAATTAACCAACGGAAAAGAACACCGCACTGATGCAACAAACGCATCGCGTACCATGTTGTTTAATATACACAGCCAAGAATGGGATGAAGAGTTATTAACTACATTCAATATTCCTCGCTTGTTATTGCCTGAAGTTATGGACTCGTCTGATAATTTTGGTGTCTCAGATAAAAATATTTTAGGCGTTGAAATTCCTATTTTAGGTATGGCTGGTGATCAACAGGCCGCGCTATTTGGTCAAACCTGTTTCCGTGAAGGTATGGCCAAAAGCACCTACGGCACGGGGTGTTTTATGATTGTTAATACCGGCAACACCGCACTGAAATCATCAAATAGATTACTAACAACCGTGGCCTATCGACTTAATGGCAAGGTTACCTATGCTTTAGAGGGCAGTATTTTTATTGCCGGAGCGACTATTCAATGGCTGCGAGATGGCTTAAAACTGATTGATGCCGCTTCAGAGGCAGAACCATTAGCGCAACAAACACCTGTTGACCATGGTGTTTATTTAGTCCCTGCATTTACGGGTTTAGGGGCTCCTTATTGGGATCCAAATGCCCGAGGAGCCATCTTTGGTTTAACACGAGATACGGGTATAAAAGAAATAGTCACCGCTGGCTTACAATCAGTGTGTTACCAAACTAAAGATTTACAACGAGCGATGGAAAGTGATGGTGTACGCCCAATAGCATTACGCGTTGATGGTGGCATGGTCGCTAATAACTGGCTAATGCAATTTCTTGCTGATGTATTAGGCGCGACAGTTGATCGTCCTGAGATCACGGAAACTACAGCATTGGGGGCGGCTTATCTTGCCGGACTTAAAGCTGGAGTATATAACTCATTAGAAGATTTAGAGTCGATGTGGCTTCACGAAAAACGTTTTGAACCTGAATTTGATAAGTCTACGCGTGATCGTCTGTATGAAGGCTGGCTAAATGCCGTCCGTCGTGTACAAAGTGAATAAAAACAATTTATGCAAAGTTACCTTAAAGGTATGAGGACCAGATAAATCCTCGATACGTTCAAAGAAAGGTATGAGGCTGATATTTCAACCACATTAATATCTACTATAATCAGTGCGGTTATCAGGCAAGTCAAACCTTCAGACACCGCATATCCTATGGTTGATCTTGACTATTTAGTGGTTAAAACCAGACAGACTTAGGTGTTTTTGCATTCAGAAAAACGTAGCACGAGCACTACACAAGCTAGTGTGTCGACTAAACAGTCAAGTGCAGTGTCGGGAGATTTTTCGCTGGAAACTTAATCTCAGAACTTTGACCGCTTTGATAGCATCACAACAGAATGCAAAATCAAAGCGGGCTCTGAAAACGGGTTCTATTAGTCTATTTCGTCGGTAACACACCCTAGCGATGCAGATTTTACCGTGGCAATATACTTGCGTAATACACCATTGGTAGCTCTATAAGCTGGCTTTATCCATGCGGCTCTGCGCTTGGCAATTTCAGCTTCGTCTACTTTCAGTTCTAATTTGTTGGTCACCGCATCAATGCGGATAATATCGCCATTTTGCACCAAAGCAATCAATCCACCTTCTGATGCTTCAGGGGTAACGTGTCCAACAACAAAGCCGTGAGAACCTCCAGAGAACCTACCATCAGTGATCAGTGCTACGTCTTTGCCAAGACCAGCCCCCATTACTGCTGACGTTGGTTTTAGCATTTCAGGCATTCCAGGCGCTCCCTTGGGTCCAGAATAACGGATAACGATAACCTCTCCTTTTTGTACTTCGTCTTCAATGCCTTTTATTGCCGCGAATTCATCTTCATAAACTCTTGCTGGACCTTCGAATACTTCGCCTTCTTTGCCTGTAATTTTGGCAACTGAGCCTTCAGAAGCCAAGTTTCCATAAAGAATTTGTAAGTGACCCGTTGCTTTTAATGGCTTACTTAGAGGTCTGATGATATCTTGAACTGCTGGCAGGCCAGGTAAATCAGCTAAGTTTTCTGCAATGGTTTGCCCTGTAACGGTCAAACAATCGCCATGCAACAAACCTTCAGCCAATAAATACTTCATTACCGCAGGGATCCCGCCTATGGCATGTAAGTCTTGCATTAAGTATTCACCTGAAGGTTTTAAGTTTGCCAACAATGGCGTTTTGTCAGCCATAGCTTGGAAATCATCTAAACCTAAATCAACACCACAGGCTCGCGCCATGGCTATCATATGCAAAGTTGCGTTAGTAGAACCGCCTAAAACCATGATCATTCTTAAAGCATTTTCGAACGCTTTTTTGGTCATAATATCTTGTGGTTTTATGTCTTTTTCCAGCAGATTTTTAATGGCATCACCCACTTTGGTCACTTCTACCTTTTTCTCATCACTCACCGCTAGATTAGACGAAGAGTAAGGCAGGCTCATCCCTAAAGCCTCAATCGCTGAAGACATAGTGTTTGCGGTGTACATTCCACCACAAGCGCCTGCTCCTGGGATCGCATTTTGAATCACACCTTTATAGTCTTCATCAGAGATAACGCCCTGTAATTTCTTTCCATAAGCTTCGAAAGCAGAGACAATATTTAAGTCTTCACCTTTCCATTTCCCCGCTTTAACAGAGCCGCCATAAACCAATATTCCTGGACGATTAACACGCGCCAAGGCCATCATTGCTCCTGGCATGTTTTTATCACAGCCAACGATCGCCACCATAGCATCATAATATTGAGCACCCGCAACCGTTTCAATAGAATCGGCAATGACATCACGAGAAACTAAAGAATACTTCATGCCTGCCGTTCCGTTTGAAATGCCATCACTCACCCCTATGGTGTGAAAGATTAATCCCACCAAATCGGCAGCAATGACACTTTTCTTTACTTCTTTAGCAAGTTCATTTAAGTGCATGTTGCAGGGGTTGCCTTCCCATCCTGTAGAAACGATACCCACTTGTGCTTTTTTCATGTCCTCTTCTGTCAAACCAATCGCATAAAGCATGGCTTGTGAAGCAGGTTGTGATTCGTCTAAAGTGACCGTTTTTGAATACTTATTTATTTCTGACATTGTTATTGGCTCCGAAACCATGATTGAATAATTTTTATTAGAACAGATCGCAAAAAATAATTTTTGAAACCAAGCCAACGCTGCTTTTTCTTCACATGCATTGCATTTTCTGCTCTATAGCTATATTTTTATATTTCTATTTCTATACGAAACTACTTGAAGATGCAGGGTTCAGCACATTAAGAGCGGCCCCAAGGTGCCACATATTAATAGCAACACCCTTAAATACAACATTAAATAATGAGGTTCCCTATTTATAAACCTCACCTTTTCATCTTTGCGATCTATTTTGTACGTCAATAGGATTAAATAATCCCTACTTGGCATAAAGGTAAAGCTGTTAGTCACAGAAATTAGGAAAACATATCTGCTATCACTATTATACAAATATAGTTAAATACTGGGTAGCAACTATAGGCTTAGATATAACCCAATATAAAACACCTTCTCTGTGAAAAGCTAAAGCAACACTAATTTACGCTCAAGCAAAAAAATTAGCAGTGAGCCAGTTCTTGCTTAGACATTCAAATTTAGAAAGTACCATTGAATATTTAGGCGTTGAAATAAACCATGCTTTATCTGTATCAGAAAGCACAGAAACTTAATGCCTATTTGAAGTGCCTCAAAACCTGAGGCGGTCTCGCCGCCTTTTTGAGGCAAAATC
Organism: Colwellia sp. MB3u-8; assembly: GCF_014076985.1. NCBI lineage: Bacteria > Pseudomonadati > Pseudomonadota > Gammaproteobacteria > Alteromonadales > Colwelliaceae > Colwellia > Colwellia sp. MB3u-8. Next base: position 66,142 of record NZ_JACGVA010000072.1, on the reverse strand, counting down.
AACCATAACTATTACCTTAAAGCGGTCGTTTTTTGGTGTTCAAAATCGCCCCGACAATGGTTCACTTGAGCGCTTAGCAGACGTTAGCAGAAAAATTATGACTGCGATATTAATACGTTAATTTTTTCGTCTTGTATTAGCATTAAAATAATCGCCTTATTAACTTCACGACGTGTTTGTGACTTATGCCAACGATTCCAACAAGCCACATTATCCCAGTTGGTGATAATCGTTCTCATATTAGGATTATTACTGTTGCGGTATGATGCGCCGGAAATATAACCTTTTGCCGTCATTATTGCGGTTAAACTTTTGCGAATTTCAGAATCGTATGTGCTTTCCATATCGTCAGCGAGTACACGCTCAATAAGTACTTTTATCATTTTTATTTCAGTTACCCAATAGTTAAATTTACAAATATCATATTTTACCATCACTAGCCTATAGATATAACGCATTTAACCCATCATTGTAAGTGGAAAATAGCTGATGTTATCTTGATGTGGAGGTCGATTATGCTGTTAAATTATCTGAGGCTATAGTTATTTAAGTTATAAAGAGCTGAGTAAAATCAACGTTGCCTGTCAAAAACCCCCAAAGCGATCATTTACGCCCTTCTTAATCACCCAAAAAACTGACGTTATCCCTTACTTGTGTAACCTCCAACGAAGTATTTTTTAAACTAATTTTTCAGCAAAAAATGCTAATGTACGATTCCATGCAAGGTCTGCATTTTCTTTATCATAGCGCCCAGTAGAATCATTATGAAAACCATGTTGGGCATTTTTATACATGTGCATTTGATAAGGGGCTCCTACCTTTTTTAAGTCGTTCTCATATTCAGGCCAATATTTGTTAACTCTTTCATCAAGTTCAGCAAGCTGAATAAGTAACGAAGCCTTAATATTTTTCCTTAACTCACTTTTGGCAGGTGTGCCATAAAAAGGTACTCCAGCAATAATGAGATCAGACTCAATCGCGGCTAAATAATTAACTATGTAGCCGCCAAAACAAAACCCAACAGCACCGAGTTTGCCGTTACTTCTGTGATGCTTATTGATGAATTTTGCCGCGGCAACAAAATCTTGTTGTATTTTAGAACGCTCCATGGTTTTTTGCATTGCTCTACCCTCATCGTCATTCCCAGGATATCCTCCTAGTGTAAACAGCGCATCTGGAGCAAAGGCAAGATAACCCGCTTTAGCCAGTCGACGAGTGACATCTTTTACGTATGGATTCAGCCCCCTATTTTCATGAATAACTAAAACAACGGGTAAAGTGCCTGTTTTATTGGTTGGAGTGACTAAATAGCCAGCGCCTTTGCCGTAACCCTCTGGGGAATCAAAGGTCTCATAGGTTGCTTTTATTTCAGCATCATTAAAAGAGACTTGTTCGGCTAGGGCATAATTAGGCAGCAGTGTTGATGTTAATAATGCCATTGAATAGCCAACAGCAGCCAAAGTACCTAACTTTGCCATAAAGGCTCTGCGATCCATACCTCCATGAGCATATTCGTCGTACCAGTCAAATGCTTCTTGAGGGATATCACTATCTAATTTTTTTGACATGTTGATCTCACTTGTAAACTTTTCATTTTTAAAACAAGATGAATATTTATAACAGACTTATAAAGTAGAATAATTTTTATGACTTCACAAATTTTAAAATCACAATTTACCCATAATGATTAATAGTTAGGCTACTATTTCTACAAAAAATTAAAGATCAAATAACGTTAACTATTTGATGGTGATACATTAGCCGCTGTAAAGCCTACGCCCTAGTCATTTTTGGATTGTATTTAGTCTCTAAGAACGTTTATTTTCCGGTAGCTAGGCGGGGGTAAAGCTTTTTTAGACGCCCTAATGACGTTAGGCCTTTCTCGCTATATCAGCGCGGATATAACCGCACAGTTTACATTTTTTAATTGTTATGACGTGCGGGGAGCAAACATAATAATCGCCATACCCAAAAGTGCTACTCCCGACCCTACTAAATCCCATGCTGTTGGGCGAATTCCTTCTATAACCCACAACCATAAAATAGCCATAAAAATATAAACACCACCATAGGCCGCATAAACTCTACCAGCGGCCTCAGGATGCAGAGAAAGCAACCACGCAAATGTGGCCAAGCTTAGCGCAGCTGGAACCAACAACCAAATTGACTTATCTTCGCGCAACCAAAGATAGGGTAAATAACACCCCATAATTTCAGCTAAAGCTGTAATGATAAAAAGACCGAATATTTTAAATTCCAACATAAAATCTCTCTTACTAGTGAAAAAACAAACCGCTTCAGCCGCCGATTTGCAGCAGAAAAGCGGAGAAAAAGCGGTCATCTGCACCTTGTTGTTGGGCTATAAATGTGCCTCAACTGAATAGCCATCGCTGGATAAATCGTGTGTAACTAGGCATGATCCAATAAACCATGAGAAAAACTATGGCTCCTGTTACTGCAAGCGTAGTGATAAAATGATTATCGGGAAAGTGTAATAGTCGCAGCACGGGTGCAATGACTATCGGCACACCAAGCACTAAAGGGTAAATGGCAGACCATGTCACTAGGCACTGTTTCCAGCGTACGGGTACTTTAGCTTTAGCTCTTTCTGGGGTAAACCAGAAATCTAGCCCACTACTGATAAAAAAGTCATCGCCAGTGACTAATAACGGCTGAACTTTGTCAATCAGACGAGAGCGAGTCGGTGACTCCATCCAGTCTTGTAAATGTGTTCGAGTGTCAAATCGGATAATAATCGTGTAGGTTCCGGTCAGTCCAGAAATTGGACGGACGATGTGCCAGTCCAGATTCCCTGGAGAGGCTTTGCAAAGCGGCGCAATTTCATTAGACCAACTTTCGTAATCGGCATGCTTGCACTCACGCACTCTATGCGTAATAACAACCGTTGCCCCTTCTATATCGCTGGAATTCTCAGCAACTTTATCTGTATGCATACCTGCGTCCTTATATTGCTCAACGCCTAAATAGCAGGCTAAGTTATCGTTGGCTAACATTGTTTAGCTAAACGAAACGAAGCAACTATTAGCTGTGTGTTTGAGTAACTTAGGTGACTCACTGTCTGCGACTGCCAAATATGTTTACACAAGCATAGGCTGAATTATCTTTCTTTCGCCTTGACCCTGTTTTTTTGGCTTAATTTTATATAGCCTTAATTTATATAGGTTTAGCTTCGTCTAGGCTATCCACGGACTTATGTGAGTGGACTAATGTGATCGGACATAAAAAATGAGATTTAGGTGTTTTTCTAATATGGCTTAATGCGATAACCATTCCAAAACAATGGCACAACAATGACACATAGCTTAGGTAAATATTGTCTAACAACTTCGCCCAAACAGCGTAGTTTGTAAGAATATGCAGTTAAATATAATATTGAATATGATCAAAAGCCGTTTTATCATCTAATACTTTAGATAAAATCATCATGCCCTCTAAAGAGGCTAATAACTGAATAGCTTTAGCTTTGGCACTTGCTGCTGTCATGTCTTTTTCTTCAATATATCTTTGTTGTAACCAGTTTATATTCAATTCAAAAAAACGTTTAATTTCACTTTTTACTTGCTCTGGTAAGGCGTCTAACTGTGCGCCTAATAAACCACATAAGCACATTTGGTTATCTTTTTCCAATGCCGCTTTGAACATATTAATATAAAGGTTAATAGCACTACTCTCTTGCTGCTTGGCTTTTTCATCATTTAGTGATGCTAAAAATACATCGGTATACTGATGCGCTAATTCTGCAGCTAAATCAGCTTTGGTGCGAAAATAGTAATGCACACTTGAGCTTTTAATGCCTATTTCATCGGCAAGCTCTCTAAAGCTAAAATTACCGTAGCCGCCAGACCTTACTTTGTTTTCAGCTAATGTGAGTATTTGAGATTTTTTATTCATAAATAAATGCTATCTGAGAGGTTAAGTAAATAATAAAGTTATTGAGTAGCTTTAATGCCCATATTAGCGATATAAGCAGACAAGGTTACTGCTAATGTTAGTTACTCAATAATCTCGGCTATTATCAATGACTAAGTCATTTTATTCAAATACTTAATCATTTCGCTAAATTGATACCACTAAGATGCTTGTCCGTTTTTAGTGACTTTTAAACAAGATTTCTTTTTTCAATAAACTAATCGCTGTATCAGCGGCGTTAATCGCGCCTTCAAGATAACCAGCGTCTTGCTCAGAAAACTCACTCGCTGCCAAATATAAATTTAATGACGATAACTCCTGAGAAAATCGCTTTATATGAAAGTCAGGATGCGCCGCTGGCTCTGCTCTGTCTTTGCCTGTGGCCACATGGACATCGTTACCCCAACTTTTTAAATAACACTGTTCATAGTCCTGGGCGGCTTCGCCAAACAATAACTTAAGCTGATTAATGCACTGGGCTTTTAAATCTTCAATAGAGACACTTTTTATGGCTTGGGATGAAAGTCCGATAAAACCAAATAATGCAAAACCTTGCTGATCTGCGGCTGAGGCATCATGAATTTCCATCATAGGTCCAACGCGACTAAATGCTTGTCCTGCCAAGCCACTGTCTCGCCAAAAAGGTTTATGATAAGTCGCTATAAACTTTGCTTGGTTTGCCATCCAAGTGGGTACAGCCAATAACGCTTTTGTTAACACTTCACTCGCCCAATGAGCAGGCGTTAAGTATTCATGAATAAGTCTGGGTGGTAAGGCTAATATTAAATGGTCGGTTTCGTGAATAACGACCGAAGCATCTTTTGTATTTTTCACTGTTACTTGCCAAGTATCGTTGACCTTTAGTAAACTATCCACTTGACAACTAAGCTGGTAATTAGTTTTTGATAACTTAGCTTGTAAAGCCAAAATAAGTTTATATAAACCCCCTTCTAAACGATGCAATAAAGGCCCTTGACCATTTTTAATGATTTTAGGGGCTATATTCGTATGTTCATGATAAACAACCGCACCAGTAATATATTGATGAAATAAATTTTGCTGCAAATTAGCCGCTAATGCTTTCATACGATAATGATGCGGAAATATCCATGTTGGGCCAAGATCATGAAATAACGTCTCATCATTATTTCCCTTAGGCTGTTCGCTATGAATGCGTCCACCAAAAACATCTTTCGCTTCAAAAAGCACATAGGGAATATTTAACTGTTCTAACTGAAATGCTGTGTACAAACCAGCTAATCCACCACCAACAATAATTACGCGCTTTTTATTCATTAACACCTCACTCATTAACACCTCAAGCCTACCTACTGATAGATAAATATTAACTGGCGTTCAATTTAAAAGCAAGTCATTTTACAAGGTGCTAATAGCTACATTTAGCTACAAGTTAACATTTGACAATTGATATAAAAACAACCAAGCTACCTACCAATAGATAGATAGCTTGGTTGTTAGATATAAAAACTAAGTAAGTTGATAGTAAATAAAATAATGCTTATTTAACTACACTCATTAATTGGAAATAAAAATGAAAATATATGATGTTGAAGGTTTTCCTAATCCACTTCGTGTTCGAATGGCTTTAGCTGAAAAAAATGCGCTAGACCAGGTTACTTTTGTTCCTGTTGATGTGATGAACGCTGAGCATAGAAGTGATGCTTTCTTAGTAAAAAATCCAGCGGCTGGTGTTCCAGTACTCGAATTAGATGATGGTAGCTATATTTCTGAATGTTCCGCTATTATTGAATATATCGATCACACATTTGCCGGTATTTCATTAACAGGAACGTCTGCTAAAGAGCGTGCTGTTATTAGCATGATGCAACGCAGAGCTGAATTCATGGTACTTGACGCTGCCGCTACTTATTTTCATCATGCAACTGATGGTTTAGGACCCGATCTTGAAATAGACCAAAATAAAGCATGGGGCAATAAACAAGCTAAAAATGTACTGGCCGGTTTTAAATATTTTAATACGGTATTAAGTAACGCGCCTTATGTCGCCGGTGACGAATTTACGATGGCTGATATCACCTTATTCGCAGGTCTTGCTTTTGCTGATTTTGGTCAACTAACTGTGCCAAGTCAATACACACATTTACTTGCATGGCGAGCAAAAATTCAAGAACGACCAAGCCTTAAATAAAACTATATCGCGAGAGGTTTAACCGCTTTAATGGCCTTAACGACTCGCTCCCTTTTACTATTTTTTAACTAGGATTTATTGATGGGAATTCTTGATGATTTTACGCAAAGAGCCGTTGTTCATAGTACCTCATTAGACTGGTTAGCCTCACCTATGCCGGGCGTTGAAAGAAGACCTCTAGATAGAGTAGGTGGCGAGGTGGCTAGAGCAACCTCCATAGTAAGATATGCAAAAGGCAGTAAATTCTCTCCTCATGTTCATACCGGTGGCGAAGAATTTGTGGTACTTGACGGTGTATTTCAAGATGAAAGTGGAGATTTCCCTATCGGCTCTTATGTTCGAAATCCTCCGCAATCTAGTCATACGCCACGCTCTGATAACGGCTGTATTATTTTTGTAAAATTGTGGCAATTTCAACCTGAAGATAGAACCCATGTTCGCCTACAGATGAATAAAATGCCAGCGATTCCTTCGCAAACAGTTGGCGTATCTATTACCCCGTTATACAAAGACAAACATGAAGAAGTATCAGTTTATTATTTTGAACCGAATACAAAAATAAGTTTATCGGTTCCTGAAGGTGCAGAGGTATTAGTATTAGCCGGGGAATTACAAGCACAAAATGACTTACTGCAAAAGCATAGCTGGATGCGTTTACCTTTAGGCGACACATTAACAGTAACAGCAAAAAGTAATGGCGCAAAAATTTGGCTTAAAAGAGGAAATTTATCTGATGTAAGCAAGCAGATAAAACGGATTCAAGTGGCGAACTAATTTTTTAAATAAAGAATAAACAGGGAGTAAATAAAGGGACATGCGATCCCTTTCGTTGAGTTTTACTCAAATTTTTTTATCGTTTAAATAAAGCGAGTCATGAAAAAGTCTATATCAAATAATTTCTGGCTAATGAATGGGTATCTATTGATTGATCTTTCATGTCTATATTCTGTAATGTTCAGCTTTCGTCTCTAAAAAGTCTATTAAGCGCTGTTTTATATCTTCATAAAATGGTCTTCTATTCGCTAACAGTGGATATTTTGGCTGAGCTGAAACGCTTAATAGTTAGTACTATTTTGACCTGACATCCTCATTATTGCTATGGTTTGCTTAAGAGCGAGCAAGATACTCTTGACTCTAACCGGTAAACGCTAACTTCTACTGTACCAGCTGACAGTCATTTGTGTGCAATAAATAAAAGGGGAACTGAAACCTATGACCAATCCTTTAATTATTTCGATACTGAGATATTTAAGAGAGCAGAAAAGTTCCTGCTCGCTGCTTGATTTGGTGAAGCTTTGTGAACAAGACTTTCTTGCGCTTATTCTAACGGATGTCGCTCCTCAGATAGCCATTTTCCAAAAGAATTTTTTTGTTATGAATGCGCTTTATCAAATTCAACATGATATTCAAACAGAGGGTTTTTCACTGACAATTTTTCCTTTAGAAATCTGTCTGATGCCACATTGCGATGGCGTTAAAAATTCCCTGACCACGCGCGATAATGATCTGGCCCACTACTATTTAAACTGGTCTAATTTGAATAATATCACTGTTGAAGAGGTTGAATCACTTTTTGCTAGTTTTTGGCAAAGATATCAGGCGGTAGATAAGGTTGGCGATGCTCTGACGACGTTAGGACTAAATCAAGGTGTGGATTGGTCTAAGATACGTCATGCTTACCAAAAAAAAGTTTTCATTAATCACCCTGATAAAGGCGGCAGCAAAGATGACTTTATCAAAACCCGAGAAGCCTATGAAATCTTAAAGTTTTGTTATTCTAAAACTTAACGGAAATTTTTTATTTATTTCTAATTCGTTAAGGGCCATATTAGGCCTTAGAAAACCACTCATTAAACTTTAAGTAAGTTTAACGCTAAGTTCGTATTTCACATCATGACTAAGACCAACTATGATAGATCAGCTCTACTTTGTTACCCAAGCCAATAATTCTAGTCTGTTAATGTTTGAACATCTACTTTTTGTGCTAAGTTTGCATTAGCTTATCAAGTCAACAATGGGTAATGTTCGTTCCTTATCTGCATCTGCTGAAGTGTCATATTTTCTATCAAAACACGTGTTAATACTTGTTAAAATAAGATGTTTTTTTGCCCAAGGATGACCACTGGCTCTAAAAAAAACAGTATTTAATTGAGCGTTAAGGCCAGCATATAGAATCAATCATGGTTAATAAGCTGTGACTCGGAGATGGTTTTATAAGTCATAGGTTTATCAATCTGGTGAGCAATAAGATTTTGTGGAATATGGGGTTGTAGCAAGTGTTCAAATTGCTCAACCTCATTAAATTGAGTATTTAGCCACCTATCTACTAATAGTGATTCTTGCGGTAGGATTAGCGGCATTGCTTTGCTGTGAATTTTCATCAGCTTTGGGTGTGGAGGCAAGGTGATAACCGAGCAGCTAAGTTTTATTTCACCTGTTGTTTGGTGCTTCCATTCACGGCACAAACCCCCAAGTATTAAGCCACCTGACTCTGCTGCCATATCGTAATAATGTATAGGTTTTTTATTCAAAAATTCAGTTTCACCAAAACCTTTAACCACAATAACACATCGTGAACTACGGTACGCTTGATAACCTGCACTTCTTGGGGTATTTAACTTATCATATCGTGTATTAAATGAAGTAAATTGAGACGGTTTAAAACCATTTACCCTTTGGTCTAACAGTAACCACCAAGTAGCGTTTTCCACACGCCGTTGTTCACCTACATTTCTGACAATGGAAATGGTATCTGTCGCTTTTACACAACGACTATCAATAGGGTTATCGATTACCTTGTTAATTTTTAAGCTGGTATAAAGTTTTTTAACACCTTTATCAAAGGTCATATTGAACCGACCGCACATGTTTTTTATTCCTCATGAATTACAGGCTATCTTAGCAACGAATTTTAGCTATATCTCGCCAGTTAACGGTTAACTGCAAGCTTAAAAAGTAACACTTCATTGACTATTTTTCCGTTTGCCCTTCAGCACCTAGCTTTAACATGCCTTGACCATAGCGATTATTAATGGGCTAATGTTAAAGAGCTTGGGTATTTAAAAGCAGAGAATATTGAGTACCTACAAAGACACTAAGTCACTTTTTTTCGCTCTATGGGTTGGCGTATATGTATGTTAATCAGAAAAAGTCCCTAAAAGAACAAAGTTATCCTCGCCTAAAGGCTAATTATTTCGAGAAAAATTTGCCCCCCAGCTTTATATTCAACTACACAGCTTGCATGGCCAATTTTATGCTTTTTACGCGCTAATGGCTTGCATTACACGCCAGATAAAGGGCTTGCTTGCTAAACTTGTCTTTCTTTGTTGATAACAACACGCTTAGTCAAATCCCTATTTATCATGTTAATTCCACTTACCGCTGATTATTTGCTTACGTTTAATTTGATTTATAAAATAGACCAGCCAAAGCTTTATCTCTGACAAGCTTATTTTACGCCCTAGTCGTTGAATTTAATTAAAAAATAATTTCATTAATACTAAAATAGTGACTTAATAGTAATATTTCTGTTACATTATTGATAATAGAAATATTAAATTTTTTAGCGACTATTGAACTGTCGATTATTTTGTTTGTTATTTTACTGATTATAAAGTTATTTGTACTTTTGGGTTATTTGTACAATGTGGCACCTTTGACGTGCAATCATTCTGTATAGCAAGGTAATATAAGCGAGTAAAAATATCTAACAAGCATAAGACTACAAGCTGTTGAGCGAAATAATGTTTGCCGTAACAAAAATGTGGTGAGTCTTGAAAAGTTAACCGAAAGGGCACATTCCGAATTATCATTCACTTAGATGAGTATGTATTTCTTGATATTTTCCGAATTCAGCAAAAGAATTTCCACCGCTTTAATTGCTATCATTTTACTTACTATTGTCGTCAGCTTTGCTGGCCTTATTCATAATATTGACCAAAAAAATATCAACGAATTAAATAGTGACTTTACTATTAATAGTAGCTATTACATTGATAAAAACAACAATGTTGACCTTAAAAATATCTTAAGTAATACTGACTTTATCGCTAGTAAATTAAATAGTATTCCTTATGCATTAGCACAGCAAAGTTATTGGATAAAACTATCTCTGCATTATCCTATTGATAAAAAATCGATAACTACTAGCGCGCAAAAAAGCTTTATTCAAGGTAGTGGCAACAAGCAACTAATATTGATGGCCGAACATAGTATGCTTGATACTTTTATCGTTTATCAACTAAATGCCTTTACTGCGCCAGAAAAAATTTACCATAAACGCGCCAATTCAAAAGAGTTAAGCCAAAATGTTTACCCTTATGCAAGACTAAAGCTGAATCAATTCGGCCATAGTGAATTCCTGATAAAAGTGAAAAATTCTGGTCCTCCTAATATTCCTCTGCTGTTATTTACCCCGCAAGACTTCGAACAAAGAGTAATGCTATCTCAATTAATATATGGCGCATTTATCGGCATATTACTCATCATGGCAATATATAACTTAGTATTATTTTTTGCTGACAAAAATAAAGTTTATTTATTGTATATTGGTTACTTATTATCTGCTTTTGCAGTGCTGTCCTCATTAACAGGTTATGGATATTTTCTTTTCTCCGACTGGGTAATGCAGTTACTCAATAAATATATTATTTTTACACATTTTTTACTGATTATTTTTTTACTGTTATTTACGCTTTATTTTTTACGTTATGACCGTTTAAAACATTGGGCTTACAAATATTCACTTGTATTTAGTATTGTTATTAGTTCATTAGGGCTATATTCTCTTTCGCTCGACGAATTAACACAAACTAAACTTTTTTTCTCTCTGCAACCACTATTTTATATTGTCGTACTCTTTTTAATTCTTAACCGCCTAAAACGAGATTTTTTATGGGCACGTTTTTACTTCTTGTCCTGGTTGCCCTTATTAATTGGCGCTATTATTCAACCTATGGTGCTGTTTAATCAACTTGAATATAGCTTTTTGACCGGTAATGCACTCCTATTTGCCATCATGATTGAAGTCACCTTTATGGCATTTGCCTTAGCTGAGCGTATTCGCCGCAATGAGCAAGAAAAACTAGCCATGGTTGCTTACCACCAAAGTAACCATTTACCGAGACAAACAAATTTAGACCATAAAATCAGTCAACTGATAGAAGAAGGCAAGCAAAACTTTACCGTAATAGTGATCAAACCCGAGCAATTTCACCGTATCGAACTCTATATCAATGAACAAACATGCATCCAATTCTTTCAACGCTTAAACCTAAAATTATCTTCATTGTTCAGGTTTAATGATGCCGTACTTAATATCACTGAGCAATTTGACAAACTCTGCTATCTCGAAAATAGCAGCTTAGCTATAGTCATTGACAATTCACTTAACGAGCAAGATATAGCACTATTTGTTAACTCAATTCAGCAAGCCGCTCGTGATGTTTTTTATATTAAAGATCTTAAACTGCCATTATCCGCGTATATTGGTTTAGCAAAATTTTCTGCTCATGATAGCTCAAGTACAAGTATGATCAATAACGCGTCAATTGCAGCAAATAAAGCTGAGTTAACGCAAAATAAATGGGCTTACTTCACGCAAAAAGATAACCAAAGTAGTCCTTCATCAATACAGTTGGCCATTGACCTACAACAAGCAATAACAACGCAAGGGTTTGAGTTATTTCATCAACCGCAGATCGATTTAAAAACCAATAAAGTCTGTGGTAGTGAATGTTTAATTCGCTGGCACCATCCAACACTTGGTCATGTTTCACCTGATATTTTTATTCCCGTCGCGGAGGATTTTGGTTTAATACCTTCATTAACCTTATGGGTAGTAGAAACAGCCTTGAGTCAACAAGCAGCGCTAACCCAAAATACGGGTCTCAACCACATGGTGTCTATCAACATCAGTGGTAAAGACCTTATTCAAGCAAATTTTATTGATGATATTACCAAGATAATCAATCGCAGTGATATTAAAGCAGAAAAAATCATTTTCGAATTAACAGAATCTGTTTCTTTTGCACAAAATAACATCGCAATAGAAACCATAGAAAACCTTATTAAATTAGGTATTACGATTAGTCTTGACGACTTTGGTACTGGCTACGCTTCCATGTCGCAAATTAATCAGTTGCCGTTCCAAGAGTTAAAAGTAGACCGAGAATTTGTTGAAAATGTTTGTAGCAATAATAAACGTAAAGTTATTGCGGAAACGGCAGTGAAAATGGCAAAAGGGCTAGGCTTAGAAGTGGTCGCAGAAGGCATCAATAGCAGCTTAGATGAAGAAACTTTACGCAGTTTTGGTTGCGATATTGGCCAAGGTTATTACTATGCTAAACCTATGTCTTATGAGCAGTATCTCAGCTGGCTTAATCATTTATCTAATGGCCAAATACCCGCGAGCTTAGAGGGAGAATATATACCCGCCCCTCTAAAATAGGAAAATTTTTGTCACGCCATAAAAAATTAGCTAAAAGCCATGGATAATGAAGCTAGAGCTAAGTAGGATTGCACCGCCAAGAATAGTTATTCTCGACGGCTGCACTCGGTGTTGGCTTAATCGCCGACAGCGATATGGACATATTGTTGAAATCTATAACGCGGGAAATGGTCTTTATCTATTTGCCCTTAGCAAGGTAAGTCAATAAGGCAACAGTGATATTCCATCAAAAAAAGTTCAGCTGTTTTTTTGTTAAAACAATTGATTTTCAAGTGTTTTACCATTAATAAGTTGAGTATAAGACCAGTTATGGCTTGCTAAAGCCGTTAATAAATCCATTTCAATAGTTAGCTTACCTTGCTCATTACTGATGGTAAGTAAGTATTCTTTATCTTGTGTCATAGTCACCTGGCTAACCCCCGGGATTTGTAAAATTACCGGCATAATTTCTGGATAAATCTGTTTCATTCTCAGCGTTAAAAATCCAGCACTGTCATTATTGTTCAGCGTTTGATGCTGTTTTAAATGACCATTATCGAGATAAAGTACCTGATCACATAATCGCTCAAGCTCACTAAGATCATGAGAGCTTAAAATAAAGTTAACGTCGCTGGCATGCTCACTAACAATAGCGCGTATCTCTTTAGCATTAGCAGGGTCAAGCCCAGCCGTTGCTTCATCTAACATGACAATTTCAGGGCTACCTAATAAGGCTTGCGCTATGGTTGCGCGTTTTCGCATACCGTGCGATAACTCACTGGGTAGGCTAGTTAACGCATCTGACAAACCTACCATGTCTAAAACCCTAGCCGTATCTTTTTTAGCCAACTTGTTGCTCATACCCTGTAAGCGAGCATAAAAATTTAATTGCATCGCAATCGTAAACCTAGGGTCTAATTGCGCGTCCTGGGGTAAGGCTGACAAACGCCCAAACAGCGCTGAATTTCCAGGGGTATGTCCTAATATACTAATTTTGCCTGATGAAGGCTGAATATAGCCACATAACAAGCTGAACAAAGTGGTTTTACCTGCACCATTAGGACCCACTAAAGCCACTGGCGCCCCTTTTTCTAAGGAAAACTCGACCTTGTTTAGGGCTGTTTTATCTCCATATCGTTTCGTGACTTGTTGAACATCGATAATTAAACTCATAGTGATGCCCTCTTCATCAGCCAATGGCTGGTAATCAGTAACAAAGCGGTCTGTATTAAAGGTAATAAATATTGACTAGTTGCCGTGCCGTTTTGCGATAAAATACTGCTTATTTGCTCACCTGGAAATAGCCAGTTTAGATAAAAAATTTGGCCAAATTGATATTGAATAAAAGCAAGCACCAAAGGACCTAAGGCAAAAAATAATGTGGCGGCAACTATCGCCAGTCGCGCTGAATTAACCAAGGTATTAAGCAATGACATTAAGGCAATAAACGGCATAACAACGATTAATAATTCTAAAGATAATTTAGCACCTATCTGTAGGCTGGCCGATAAAAGTGTTATATCTCGCACACTGGCTAGTAGGGTTGTCGCTATTGAGGTCAGCAATATTAATATCGCTATAATAAGCAGCTGACCTAAATAACGTCCTAATATTAACTCGGCTCGGGTTGTTCTTAGGGTGATAAATCTTAATGTGCCACGATGCTTATCTGAACAAAACTGATCGCTACAGACCAATAAAGCAAAGCTTGGGAAAAAATATACCGCCACCAACCAATAAATAGCGTACTCAGCGACCGGCCAATCTAAAAGCGCCGTTAGCCCCAGAGCACCAAACAGTTGCGACGCCATGCTTTCAAATGAAGGCGAAATAACCATTGCAGACGCTGAGCCAACAAAATAATACAAGATAATAAACCAGATTGTGGCAAAGGCTGATAACGCCAATAAACCTCGCTTAGTGGTAAACAAACGTAAAACTTCAAAAGTAACTAAGCACCAAATTCTCGAGCAACTTATCTTCACATCACACCATAATAACTGTTATTTTTTAATAGATTAAAGTTAAAAGCAGTGAAATGCGAGTCATTAGTATAAATACCTTAAAATATTGTCAAATTTTTTGTTAAAAAAACAAAGTTAGACTCATTTGACTCATTTGATTAATTAAGTGAACGACTTATTAAGCAAGTAAATAACCTAAATAACAAATTTTATACGTGGTTTAGCCCCCTTTGAAGTGTCTATTTGTGGCGTACAAAACAAAAGCCGTGCTGAAGGAACGTTTAATTGCTCAACCATGTGCGCTTTAAATATCTCCACACGTTGTTGCGATAGTATATTTAAGCGGACTATATTTTCCGGCTGATGCCCTTGTGAAGCATCAGTCAATGCAATATCGCTCGGGGTGGCTACAGCACAAAGCTTAACATTAACCTTGTCTCTATCGGCAAGCATCACAGACATTTGACGACTAAATTCTAGTTGTTCCGTATTCAATTCAGTTGCGCTGACCGGATAAGTTAAGTCGTTGATTCTGAGTTTAAGGGCAAATTCACCTGCTGCCATGGCAACTTTCATCACACTGGCATAAGGGACAAACGTGGTGATCAAATAATCTTTTGCCGCTGACATCGTCGCCTGTTTAACCAGTAAGGTTAACAAGCCTGACAAGCCAAATGAAGGTGAACTCGTATCGCCAGTGAGTGGTAGCGATAAGGCTACATTACCATCAGAATCTTTTAACATACCCAAAGCAACATTAAAGGGCACACTAAATTGTTCTTTTATCACACCTCTTTCATGATCATCCACTGAAGTGAACTCTATACCTCGAAGTAATAAATCAATATCGCCATTGAGTTGCTTACCCGTCAAGGCGGCTTTTAGCGTTATATCAAGTTGACCACTTTCAATTTCGTATTGTAAAGCCTCTTTAATATAGCTAGAAATACCCGGTAAACTCACCTCTTTAACCACAGCATCTAGCGTGAATTTTTGCTGGGGAGCAAAGGGTAAGCCTCGCCCTTTTAGGTCAAAACTAGCATATTTATCGCTTTTTCCTTGTATATTAAGCACAACTTCCTGCTCAGGCTTGCCACTATCAACGTCTGACAAAAGAAAATGAGTCATGTTTACGTTGCGCTCATAATAGGGTGTAACACTGCTATCTTTAAAGTCTATCTGTGCGCCATCAAGCAAGCTAAACTGCCCTAGTCTAAATATAGGCTTAACGGGTTTATTCGTTTCATCAACTACCCCATCTTGTGTAACAAGCTCATTATCAGCCGTTTTACTTTCTTGCTCAGTACCAAGTGTTTTTTTATCCTCGTTATTAGCAAGCGCAACCAGTGTCGCCAATTGCTTGTCTTTATCTAATAAAACATGAGCCACAAGTCCGGATAACGTCATATTATTAACGGCGATAAGCTCAGGCGTATACGCGATATTATTTACCGACAAGCTCTTAAAGATGGCTAATGCAGGCATATTTTGTTCGATGTTTTTTGAAAATTCACCGTTAGCCACTTGCACATTTTCAATCGTTACTTTAGCCCTGTTTTGCTGGTATTGAAGGGCAATATTATTAGCTGATAAATTTGATATTTCAGCTAAGAGCGCATTATTCTCTTTCGATTTTGCCGCAAGCCCTTCAATAACATAATTCAACATAACATCAAGATTGATGGGTTTATTTGGCTGTAATAATACCGCTAAATCTTTCACCTGAATTTTTTGACGCTTAATATCTATAGCAATATTATTTTGCTCGACATGCAGGTCATCAACTGAGGCTATTAGGTCACGGGTATTGACTGATGTTTGCTCATTGCTGATAACAATATCCATTTTACTGGCATAACTTACTTTGCCATCCAATGCTGATATGGAACTAGGCAAAAAAGTTTTTGCTGAACTTAAAGCAATATTTTTCGCATTCAAATCTATACTAATTTGGCCTTGTTGTTTCAACAAACGACCATCTAACGCCACTTCTATTAGTGCGCCATTTAAATGACTGACTAGATTTAATTTAATCTCTTGTTCATTTTGTGCAAGTAAAATGTTCTGTAAAGAAAATGAATCTAATTGAATATTATGTGTTTGTGAAAAATGTACTAATTCGATGTGAGCATCGGTCAAGGTAAATTCAGGGATAATAACTTGATAAGGAAAGTCAGTGCTTGCTTGCTCTGTTTCTGCTGCTGTTGCTAACGGCGGTGAATTTTCACTACCTAATTCAATGCCAGCAACATTGAGTGACGACTCATTAACCGTAACAGGAATAAATAGACCATTGACCGTAAATTCGGCAACATAAATTTTATCAAACAATAACTGATGTAAATGTAATTCTGCGTTCAAACTTTGCAGTTTAAGTGCGCTGCTTTGCTGATTAGTTTTCACTTCTAAATGACTAATCGTTAAATGCGCTGTAAATGGGTTATAGCGAATACTAGATGCAGAAGTCAGCAATAAAGGCTTTGGTAAGCCATAAGTATTAAGAGCATAACGTATGATAATCGGTGAGAGTAACCAAATGAGAGCATAGAGGAGAATAAAGCTAATAACTAAAATTTGACTAAGGCGTTTAAAATAACGACCCATGTTGGATTCCTATACGTTGAAGAAATAACACAGAGCTATACACAAAGTAGTTTGCTTATACTCCTGTTTTACATGATTAATTATATATAATAAAAAGACAAAACAAACTATCGCAATGAGTACCCTAGTCTGTTAAATAAAAAGCTTAACAAGCTATTCTGTTTTTAACAAGTTGATGAATTGCTGTGATTGCGCTATCGCTTTACTCATTTGTGACACTAAAAATTCAACATCGCGTTTAATGGTTTTATACTCGCCTTGTAAGGCACCAATAGCCTGCGCATTTAAATTATGCTTGAGATATAAACTATTATCTTTTAAGGCTGATAACACAGGTGCCATTCCGTCTTTAGCTCGGTACATCGACTTAATCAAACTTTGGTAATTACGTTCGGTTTTTCTCAGTTTTTGCTGGCTTTTTTGCTTCAAGCTATTGCTTGAATATTGTTGAATTTCTTCATTCCATTCAGCAAACAGCGCATCGGCAACACTTTCAATAGCATCAATACGAGAAGCCACTTCTTCAGCCGAAGCTTTACTGGCTTGATATTGTTCATTGACCAATTCATATTGCGTGGTCAAATCACCACCGTCATAATTGATCAATTGAGACAGTTGCTCTAATGCAGATTGGAACTGTTGCTGAGCATCTTCTTGAGCGCCTTGGGCGTTTTCAACCCGATCGAGCATAATATCGCGCTTATGCACACCCACCTTTTCCATGGCAGAATAATAAGCCGATTGACAGCCAACAAGTAACACTAGGGCAATAACAACAAAGTATAATCTTGATACTGCGCTATTTTGCGTTTTTAATGCTGTCAAAATCTGTTACCGCTGGAGAATTTTGCAGCGTCAATAATTGCCCACAAGTGCGTAATAAGTGCGAAGGCAATCGGGAAGATTAACCATGAAAGTGCCCAGAAAATACTGGCGAAAACAAAAAACAAAATAGCAGGCAGTAAACGCCCTTGCACCAATTGGCCTAAACCTGGAATAAAAAAACTGCATATCGCTGCTAAAACATTACCGCCAGAACCTTGTTGTGCCATAGAAACCTCTTAAATGTAGAATATTTGTCACTGAAATACCGTGTTATTGTCAAAAGTATAGCATTACATTAATGTGTAAGCTGCTGTTATTAAGTCGACATAATGTAAATAAATCAGACCTAACGTTTAGCCAAAAACAGCGAATACTTTAGGACAACGTCCAATTGTTATTTTATTAAAATTAAAGTAATACCATAAAAAACCTAAAGCTATTTTAATAATACCAGCGTCAAAGGTTAGAACCACCATCAATATGTGAGACTTACCTTAAAGATAAAAAAGCCAATCCTGTACACGATTGGCTTTAAATGAATAACTCTTTAGCTGATATAAAGCTAAAAAAGCTCTTTAACCTACCGGTAAATAAGGTGAATTTTTAATTAACTGCGCAAAACACCTTATCACCTTAAAAGCTTTTGTTGTACTGCACGGCCAACAGCAAGGCGTTACCTTCTGAGCTAAAGCTCCAGTCTTTGTTACCAACAAATGCACTGAGTGATTCGGGTAATTGACCTAATAAAGCATCTTCTTCAGTGACCACGACATTATCGCCGTTAATATATGAAAGACCAAAGTCGATGCTGTCAGTGCTACTTAACTGATATGTAGCGCCAGCGCTGTACCATAATCGGTCACTATCAGGTATTGAAATTGAACGATAGTCTTCAGCAGCAGATTGGTCAAACGCAACACCCATTCTTAACGCGAGTACCGGATTAACATCATAGGTTGCCCCTAAAGCAAAGCGATAGCTATCTTCAAAATTCTCTTGCTTTTCAAACGCTAGTTCATTGCCGGCATACGCTTCAAGTTTTTCAAAACTCGACCATTGCGTATACATAATGCTGTAATGTGTCGCCCATTGCGGTGTAACTTGATGAAAACCTGAAAACTCTGTCACGGCTGGCATGTCTACCGATAAGCTAGCAGCGGTTTCCGGCACTGCAAGTCCAGAAAATTCGCCTTCAAATGCAAGCTCTACTTTACTACGATAAGACAGCGCAAATCGGTGATCTGCATTGATTTCATAAACAACACCGGCATTCCAACCATAACCAAAATCATCACCTGCCATGTTAACAATTTCAGTACTGCTGGGTACTGGTGCAACAAGGGTACCAACGCCAGGAATGGTAACACCCGCTTTTAACACGCTACCTGCATGCCTAATTAATTCAGCCTCACCGTAGACTAGGTTCATCCCTAAACCTAGACTAAGCTGTGCATTGACACGGTATGAGCCACTGATATTAGCGTTGACCGTTTTCAGGTCGGTTTTACCACCAATCGAGCCAGCAGCATAATCGTTGTCGTACTCACTTTTAAGGCCAAAATTTGAATTAATACCAATACCATAAGCAAAAGTATCATTGACCGGGTTAATAAAATACATGGCTGGAATAATAGCGGTTGGTACCACACCCTCTTGGTCAAGCTGGCTAACATCGTAGTCTGCGCCAAGCATATCGGGTGCATCCATACCTTTAATATTGACACCGGGATCGATGTACGTGGCCGTTAATGAAAAAGAGGTTTTGTCGAATAAGGCCATAGCTGCGGGGTTGCGCGCTAAAACAGCCGCGTCGTCGGCTATCACTGAATCACCAGCAAATGCACGACCTAAGCCAGAAGCACTGGTTTCGTTTAACTGAAAAGAAGCTGAATAGCTGTTAAACGTTGCCAATGTGATGGCAGCGGCAAGTATTGATTTTTTTAATGTCATGTTAGCTCTCGGGAATTATGGGAAATAAAATATTTATCGTGTTGTAAAGAAAGGATTAAATACTGAAGAATTACATACTAATAATACCCGAAAAAACGTATTCAGCTTGTTAAGAAGTGTAACGCTAGTATCAAAAAAACATCACCAAAGGCAGTAGCGACATCCGTATCTTGCGGCACCTTCATTATCTGTCATTAGCCAAGGCAGATACCTAGGTAATTCTTCAGCCCGGCTGATATTGCGATATTGTATAGTTATGCGCTGGGCCGACATATAGAGTGTCTAACTTATCCGCTGCCACCGCTACGCGGCGACCCCTTCCGTTCCCCCCCAGTATTTTCGATGCCAGGTGAAATGTAGACCACTCTTTTACGCCATTGCCGGCAGATAAAATGAAACCGACTTCGGCCAAGTGAATGCTAGCAGGGTCAACGCTGAGGTTGCCCTGTTCAATAATGCGGGTATTGAAAATTTTTGGCTGAATATAGGGCAACAACTGGCTTTGATGACGCGTCTCGCTAACGGGATCGCACATTCTTCAAGGACTAGCCAACTTATTAGCATTCTAGAGGGACTGGGGTACTCAAATGGTTAAGGCCTGGCATTAGCAAGAAATGTTTCAGCACAATCAACAGTCAAGGGTTTACTATATAGATATCCCTGTATAATATCGCATTCCATACTTTGCAAAATAGAGCGTTGCAACTCTGTTTCAACGCATTCTGCCACTATCATCATGTCCAGACTTTTCCCCAGCATGATGATAGATCGAACTATCCCCTCGTTATTTGCGCTTAACCCAAGTCCCTTGATAAAACTTCCATCTATTTTAAGCGTTCCGATCGGCAAATCCTTCAAGTAACTCATACAGGAATAACCTGTACCAAAATCATCAATGGCTATTTTGATACCAATATCTTGCAAAGTTCGCAATACCGACACAGCGGTTATCCTTGAATTGATAAAGGTATTTTCTGTTAATTCAATTTCAAGGTATCTTGGCGCCAAACCGCTGTCGGAGAGAATCGATTGGATATTTTTCAGACAATTTGGGTGCATAATAAATGAGGCTGATAAATTTACCGCAATCGTTACCGGTAAGAGACCAGATCTTTGCCAACTTTTATTTTGCTTACACGCTTGAGCTAATATCCACAAAGTTAGCTCATACATAAGTCCTACTTCTTCTATAACAGGTAAAAATTCATCAGGAGGCACAAATCTACCGTTAAGGTTCCACCTTATCAAGACTTCAAATCCAACAATACACTCACTGTTAACCGCCACTTTCGGCTGATAAACTAAAAAGAAATCCTTATTCTCTAAAGCCTTATGCACCTGCATTTCCATTGTTAAGCGTTGTACTGAGTCGTTAAGCATACTCCGTTCAAAATATTCATACTTTCCAGGCCCTTTTGCTTTAGCTTTATACATACTGATATCTGCATGCTTGAGTAAGCTAAGACTGTCTTTGCCATCTTTTGGAAAGAAGGCAATACCAATACTAGTAGAAACACGTAACAAGTGATCTTCCACTATCATTGGCCGTTCTAGCTCTACAATAATCTTTTCAATGATATGCTCAACATCTAAAGCTTGTCCAACATTCTCAATAAGGATAACAAATTCATCGCCACCCCAACGGCTTATAGAGTCAGATTTACGCATGACGTTAGATAGCTTAGCGGCGACCTGCACTAGAAGTTCATCGCCTACACGATGTCCCAGACTGTCATTAATAATTTTAAATCTATCTAGGTCAAGAAACAACAAAGCCATTTCAGATTTGTTTCTCTGTGCAGTATGAATTCCGTGCGAAAGCCTTTCCATAAGTAAATGTCGGTTGGGTAACTCGGTCAATTCATCATAGTTGGCACGTTGAAATAGTTGTGTTTCATGGGTCTCTATTGTGTCTAACATGGTGTTAACACCTAAAATAAGATCACCAATTTCATCATCACGATTACTCTTAAGTCGCTTGTGGTATCTTTTGTTTTCAGCA
Organism: Colwellia sp. MB3u-8; assembly: GCF_014076985.1. Taxonomy (NCBI): domain Bacteria; kingdom Pseudomonadati; phylum Pseudomonadota; class Gammaproteobacteria; order Alteromonadales; family Colwelliaceae; genus Colwellia; species Colwellia sp. MB3u-8. Next base: position 44,270 of record NZ_JACGVA010000072.1, on the reverse strand, counting down.
ACGTAACCGACTAAGGTAATTAACTTTCGGATGGGTGCGGTCAGTCTTTTTTGCAACTGCCAATTCAGTATAAATGCCATTATAATACTGCCAAGAAGAACCGCACTTAAGATTAATAAGTAATTTTTTTTATGAACGATTGAAGAGTTGAGACTAGCGGATAAGACAATGACACCAAGATAATCATCACCCATCATTATTGATTGTGACACATAAATATTATCATTTTTAAAAAATGGCTTGTCTTTATAATCCTCAACCGGTAAATCAACTTGCTCTCCCATATTTTTATACTGAGCAAATAATTGCCTATCCGCGTTATAAATTTGCACATAACGAATCGCTTTATATTCTTTGAGGGAGTTGAGCAAAATGGTTACGGCTTCATTGTCATTAAAGACTAATCCAGAACGACTCGTCGATGCTAATAAGTTGATTTTGCTGTTCATCATCTCTATTAGATTATTTTTATAATCGGCAATAAAATTTGTATATAACAGCGCAGACATGATCAATAAGGGAAGAATATTAACGCCCATGACAGCGAGAAGTTGTTTATAAAAGAAATTGACTCTCTTTTTTTGTAGAATAGCCATTATTTAATACTTGCTAATTTTAATAATTCAGAACTAACAACAACATTTAGTGAATTGATTTTTTTCAGATCAATCTCAAAACGTAGCTTACTTTTTTCTATGTAAAAAACCACCGCAATACCGGGGAAATTAATACTCGCCGAATCAGCTACGATAACCGTATGGTCTAACTGTCTAGTTATTTTCTTACCTCCCTCACTAACGAAGAGTAATTCACATCCACTTGCTGTCTCTAGCGGCAATATCTCCAATGTTTGTTTTAATTTCCCAACTCGCCGGCCAGCAACTAATTGCTCTAAGAACTGAAAGAAATCAGATGAGTTATCTACACAAATCCTAATGGGAGGAGGTAGTTCACTACCCACTAAATTTGGCCATTCAATAAATTTAGTAAAATTATACAAATAGGAAGCTTTAAGTTTATTTACCTTACTTAGTGAATTTTCCGCATAAACGGTATTCCAGACTAAGAGATTCAATAAACTTATCAGCAACGCCCAATGCATTGTTTTAAATAATAGGTTAAACCGTACGACAAATGGCATATTGAAATTACATTACTTTTGAAATTGAAATAGCACTTTGCCATTTTTCCTTTGGCTGTGGTCCATTCAAGTTTTGATAAACAGGCTTACCTACTTCTATACTAAATAGAAAGTCTGGGGACAGTTTCCATAAAAGGCCTAGTCTGACATTAATTTTCTTACCGCCATAGAGATCTGGGTTAGTAATTCCTGCTGGATATGGAAATAGTGAATTAACTAACAGAGAATCATCCTGGCCATGAATTGGCTGACTATACTTAAAACTCAGACTCGCAAAAGTTTTTATTGTTGGAGATAGCTCCATTCTATAACCACCATTTAGACTGTAGTTATTGCCCAACCGGTAATTTCGATCATTGGTACCTGTTCGTATATTGACAGATACGTCAACATTAAAATCGTATACACCGCCATTTTGATAACTAAATTCAAGCGGCAAATCATAGGTACCAGAGCCCAGTTGCATAGTGTAAGGAAGCTGCTGTTCCCCTGGCTCTCTTGGCGTATCGCCAGTTACATCAATCGACCCTGTTGGTAGGCTTAAACCAAACGAAAAACGCCAAAACCCTTGATTGGCATCAGAGGCGAACCATTTATAACTGGCTAGAATCGAGGTGTCACCGACACCATTGGATTTGAGAGTAAAAAATTCATAATTACTCACAATACTAAGGTGATCTGTGCTTTGTTCAATATAAGGCACCGCAATACGCCCATGCCAATGAGGACTAAATTGGTACCCTAAAGAAAAAACTTGGGCTTTTTGTGTAATAAGGGTGGGTAAAACAGGGAAGTTTTTAGTGGTTCGCGCTTCGCTCGGTCCATTCCAAAGAACGTCATCAAAACTTAAGGTTTTGGTGCCATCAAGATATCCTTCAAATTCCACAGAGTTGAATTGATAGGTCAATGACCATGGCGACGTTAAATCATTATATAATCTACCGTCATAAATACTTTGATTAAAGAGCTGCTGCATACTCATTTCGGCAAATTCAGACGGCGTATTTTGTGCAACAGACGGAAAGCATGATAATAAAATTAACATTGACAATATTATTGACATGATTAGATTTATCATTTTTGTCACCTTGATTAAGTTAATGTTTAACTAGTAACTACCGATAAAAATCATAACTTATTTTTATTAACTATACCTCTGTTTGTTTTGTTTTAATAAGATTAATGTCACCCTGTTTAATTTTTTATTAAATATTGAATTACATCATTTTATATTAACCGACATTATTATCTATTCTTTATAACCATCACGAACTTTACTGTGTCGTAATGCTAAGGCTATTTTTAATTCTGGTGTGAGTTTGATAGTCATTGCTTACTAGCCTGATCCGCTTCAGTGTAAAATCAAGCATCTTCATTAATCACAGGTATAGGAGTATGGAGGGTTATCTCACTTTGTTCTTAAACCCTAGATATGAACTTTTAAGCTATTACGGGTCAGGAATTCGTCACCCCAAACCGCAAATTAAATGTCGATTTTTTGATCAGCTTTGAATATGAACGAGCAAGTTTGGCTAATATTATCCAACATGATGGTGGTAGGTTTAACTTTACGTCGTCGCGAAAGGCAATAGGTATATCTAGATTTAGATATAGATATACCTTTTTTTAGCTCCAGCTCTTTAATATTTATCCATTTCCTATGACCGCTGCAACGTTTCGCGAATGAAAATATTCCACTGGTTTCATGTTATCTAAACTGGCACTGTTCTACTCAAGGTAATTTGAGCTAGAGCCCATTAGTGAACTGAGAACCACAAATATCGTGGTCCCTATTGTAGCGTTAATCATTTTGATACCTGCCTTGTTAATGCATGCCAGTTTAAAGGCATAAACAACCGTGGATTTATATATCAGATGTCTAAGGTATCGTCAGTAAGGTTAGTAAAAGCTTAAGATAAAAGTTGCTCAACTGATGGTAAATTATGGCAACTGATAAATAGCAAAGCTTAACGGGGCTATTTTATCATGGCCTTGGCTCTCGGCTGATAAATAAAGCCGCTTCGCATGCTTATCGTTATAAATACCGCTATCAAGTACCTTAAGTGCTTTAACCTGATCGGAGGTATTAAAAACAATCAGTAAATTTTGCTCTTTTTCTTGTTCATTTAACGAAAAGGAATGCGAGCGCGTAATAGCAAAAATACCGGGGGTACCTTGCGCGTATACCGTACTTTGTTTGCCAAAACGTAACGCCGGGTATTGCTGGTATAACTCGGCATACTGAGCAAAGCTCTGGTAAAACAAGTGGCTGGTATCAAAATTATCATCTGCGGTGGTATGATTACTTGCCAATAAATCATCATCATTATAACTCACCACTTGAGATGGCATCATGTCTTGGCGTGAAGCTTGATCACCACCATCGCCAACAAAACCTTGTTCATCACCATAATAAATAACCGGCACACCACGACTAAAATACAACAGGGCGTGGGCTAACAAATTTCGTTGAATTTGCTCTGCTTCGCTGTAGTTATAGTCACTTTCTTTTAAGGTATAAGCAAAGCGCCCCATGTCGTGATTACCGGTAAAGTTAACCAGTTGGTTTGCATTAGTATTTTCAATATCATCATGCGACGTTTGGTATAAATAATCTTGAGCAAATAATTTAGCGAGCACATCAGTACCTTTTTGCTCAACCAAGGTTTGTTGAAGTGCACCTTGTAGCGCAAAATCTAAAACTGATTGCAGCTTTCCCTCTAGGGTAAAAGGGCTTAGCAGCTTAGGCTCAAAGCTATAGACTTCGCCATACATAAAAAAGTTATCAATACCTTGTGTTTTAGCATGCGCTATCAAGGCAGGTGAAAACGTTTGCCAAAAGGCCATATTAACGTGTTTTACCGTATCAATACGAAAGCCGTCAGGTTTAAACTCATCAATAATGGCGGTGTAAATATCAATCATGCCTTTAACCACTTTCTCACTATTGGTATCCACATCATCAAGACCGGCAAAGTCACCACGAATGGCGCTTTCACCTACCCAATTAGAATCACCTTGATTATGGTAAACATCAACACTATTAAGCCATGCCGGTGTTTTCAGGTTTTCACTACCTGGTGGAATAAAGGGTGTATAGGTATCACCTTGTGCAAGTTGTGCGAGTGACTTAAACGGGCAGTTTTTATCTTCAAGCAGCCAAGTTAAACCATCACTGCTATGACATTCTTGATACTTAATAACATCAGCTGTGTGGTTGGTAATAATATCGAAAAATACTTTAATATTGCGCTCGTGGGCTTTATCAATAAAGTTTTTTAATGCGGCATTCGTGCCTAAATGCGGGTCTATCTCACTAAAATCTACAATCCAATAACCGTGATAACCTGAACTGCCGTTTTGCAGCGCCTGATTTCGTAATACCGGCGTTAACCAAATAGCGCTTATGCCCATATTATCAAGGTAAGGTAATTTATCTGTAAGCCCGGCTAAATCACCACCGTGATACATACCTTTATTTTTTTTATCAAAGCCACCACGTGATATAGCACGTTTGGTATCATTTGCTGCTGCGCCTAAATCATTACTTTTATCGCCATTATAAAATCGGTCCGGTAAGACAAAGTAAAAAATTTCATCCTGAAAGTCTCGTTGTTGATAAGGCGCTAATTTAACCGCTTTTGCCGTAAATTTTTCACTGACATCGCTAGCATATACCTTTACATTAACTACTAAGGTTAGCGCGCATAAACTGCAAAGGGATAACAATTTTATCATCATTTATATTCTCTATATCACGTTATAACGAAGCATAAAAACAGCCAAAAGCGGGTAAAATTATTTTACTATCAAGCGTTTTACCGTCAACAGTTTTGCCATTAATAACCTTAGCAGTGGTTAAGTTATGATCGCTTAGCGCTAAGAGTTCATCGCTGAATAAATCAAGTGAGAACGCTTGAGTTTGATCGCTAAAATTAAAACACACTAAGAGTTTTTCAACGCTATCTTGTCGGATAAAAGCCAGTATCGGCTCTGGCGAATCAACAAAAGTAATATCACCATAAAGCAATGCACTGTGTTGTTTACGCCACTGGGTAAAATGACGATAACTATTGAGCACTGAGTCTGCTGAACTGTCTTGTAAATTCACCGATTTTTCTTGATGTTCAACCGCCACGGGTAACCAAGGCTTAGCTTGGCTGAAACCAGCATTAATTTCATCATGCTGCCATGGATGCGGCGTGCGACAACCATCACGTCCTTTAAATTGCGGCCAAAAAGTAATACCGTAAGGGTCTTGAATGTCTTCAAAAGCAATGTCAGCTTCAGTTAAACCAAGCTCTTCCCCTTGAAAACTACAGACACTACCGCGTAAAGAGGAAATCATGGCGAATAGCATTTTAGCTAAATCAGCATTTTGCGCTGCATTTTGACTCTTCCCCCAACGACTGATCACCCGTTGCACGTCGTGATTTGAAATCGCCCAACAAGGCCAACCATCAGACACTCTTTCTTCAAGCGTTTGTACAACTTGCTTAATGTAAGTAGCGGAAAATTCATCGGTCAGTAAATCAAAACTGTAGCCCATATGTAATCTATGATCACCTTGGGTATATTCCGCCATGGTTTTTAGTGAGTCTTCTGAAGATATTTCACCTAAAGTGACAGTCCCAGGGTATTGATCTAATAAGGTTCGAATAGATTCAATAAAAACTAAATTTTCATCTTGGGTGTTATTAAAATAATGATATTGATAAGCATAAGGATTTTTTTCATCAAAACCGATACTTTGTCTTAATGCTTTTGGTTTAGCCGGATTGTCACGCAGTTGAGCATCATGAAAACAGAAGTTTATCGCATCTAGCCTAAAACCATCCACACCGCGCTTTAACCAAAATTCAACATTATCAAGCACAGCTTTTCGCACTTGTGGCTGATGAAAATTAAGATCTGGTTGGCTAGTTAAAAAGTTATGCAAATAATATTGCTGACGACGAGGTTCCCATGTCCAACCGCTACCACCAAAAATAGATAACCAATTATTAGGCGCGGTACCGTCTTCTTTAGCATCAGCCCAAACATACCAGTCAGATTTATCATTGCTTTGGTCTTCACGGCTATCAATAAACCATTGATGCTGATCTGATGTATGGCTCAACACTTGATCTATCATGATTTTAATATTGCGTTCATGTGCTTTAGCAATTAATTCATCAAAATCGGCTAAAGTACCAAAAATAGCATCGACATCACGATAATCACTAATATCATAGCCAAAGTCTTTCATGGGTGATTTAAAAAATGGCGAGATCCAAATAGCATCAACGCCTAAACTAGCAATATAATCTAACTTACTGATTATGCCAGGTAAATCACCGATACCATCTTGATTGCTATCATAGAAGCTGCGCGGATAAATTTGATAAATTACTGCACCACGCCACCACATTTGTTCACTCATTATAAAACTCCAGGCTGTATTTTGAATTCATTTAAGACACTAAAACTAGGGTTATTTCTTGCTCTTGAATTCTCTCTTTATTATTACAGCATAAGAATACGCAATTCATTTGGTGGGGAATAGCCTTTGCATACGTATGCATTGATTTTCCTTAATTTTGCATACGTATGTAGTCGCTTGTGGGGGGAATATTTACCCTGACTTATACCCGATCTGCTCGACATAAAGTGATCAGCTAACACTGACGAGCTAAACTTTACTAGCTGAAATATAGCCCGATATAAAACCATGTCTTTGCCTATTAACCTAGTGATGACTAATAACATAATATAACTAACACAAGCTTGCATACGTATTCAAAGTGCTGTGTTAGCTTGAGTCAGGTTATTATCTTGGTTATTAGATAAAAAATTCAATAAAGGGCTTTATCTTGCGTTCACTTTTACTGATAAAAAGTACTTGTCTATTTGTACTCTTATTCGCGGTCCAAACCATGGCCAGCGAAAAAAATAGCTACCTAAACCATCAACTAAAAGATCAAAGCTTAGTGATCACCACAACACTAGGACCCTTGACCTTAAGTGCCTATAGCGACTATGCGATTGAAGCACATTATCAATATAAAAATAAACGCAATAATGCCGCATTTTTACCTTCATATGCCATTAAAGAACAGGCCCTAAAGCAAAGTTTTGTGGTCAGCGAAAATCCACAGCAACTGATACTCTCTGCTGGAAAACTTAACGCGGTCATTAATAAATCGCCTTTTAGCATTAGCTATTATCAAGGCGACAAATTGTTAGTTTCAGAAGAAGCCGGATTTTTTCTCAGTACAGCGGCAGAAAATAATCAAGCATATAATGTGCAAGGCTTTCGTTTTAAGTTAAGTGCAAACGAAAAGCTCTTAGGTGGTGGTGAACGGGTATTAGGTATGGACAGGCGTGGTCATCGTATGCCGTTATATAATCGCGCACATTACGGTTATGAAACCCAATCAAACCAAATGAATTTCAGTTTACCTGCCGTATTCTCGAGTAATAAATACATTTTGTTATTTGATAACTCAGCAAAAGGTTGGATGGATTTAGGCAAGTCAGAACAAAACATTATGCAATTTGAAGCGGTATCAGGTCGTATGTCTTATCTGGTTTTTGCTGGCAAGACTTACCCTGAACTTATCAATAATTATGTTGATGTTACCGGTAAGCAACCCATGCCACCACGCTGGGCGCTAGGTAACTACGCCTCGCGTTTTGGTTATCGTACTGAACAAGAAGTACGAGATACGGTTAATAAATTTATCGACTTAGACTTTCCTCTTGACGCGTTAATACTCGACCTATACTGGTTTGGTAAAGACATTAAAGGCCACATGGGTAACTTAGCATGGGATAAAGCCGCCTTTCCCACCCCAACAAAAATGATCAGTGACATTAAAGCGCAAGGCGTGAACACCATACTAATCACCGAGCCGTTTGTACTGACCAGCTCGAACAAATGGGCTGATGCCGAAAAAAGTCAGGCTTTAGCGAAAAACACTGACGGTAACGCCAAGCGTTTTGACTTTTACTTTGGCAATACCGGCTTAGTCGATGTCTTTAGCGATAAAGGAAAAACCTGGTTCAATAGCATATATAAAACCTTATATCAGCAAGGCGTAACGGGTTGGTGGGGTGATTTAGGTGAGCCAGAGGTTCACCCTAGTGACATTTTACATACCTTAAGCGACGGTAACGTGGTCAATGGCGATGCTATTCATAATGTGTATGGTCATCAGTGGGCTAAAATGGTTTTTGAAAATCAGCTCAGCTTAGCGCCCAACGAGCGGCCATTTATTTTGATGCGTTCAGGTTTTGCCGGTTCACAACGCTATGGCATGATCCCATGGACTGGTGATGTCAGTCGCGCTTGGGGCGGATTAAAACCCCAAGTAGAGCTTAGCCTACAAATGGGTGTGTTAGGCATGGGTTATACCCATTCAGATTTAGGCGGCTTTGCTGGCGGTGAAACTTTTAATAAAGAGCTATATATTCGCTGGTTACAATACGGTGTATTTCAACCTATATACCGTCCACATGCACAAGATAATATAGCGCCAGAAGTCGTATTTCATGATAAAGAAACCCAAGATATTTTGCGAAAATTTATCAAGCTTAGATATAACTTACTGCCTTACAATTACACCTTAGCCTATCAAAATAGCACCACGGGTATGCCCTTAATGCGCCCGCTATTTTTTGCTAACGAGCTTAATGAAACGACCGTATATAAGCGTGATGGCGCGCTTAAAGATAAGTCTGAAAATGAGCTTAAAGATAAGCTTGAAAATGAAAGAAGCCTAAGCTTAATGGACAATGCAACCAGTTATTTTTGGGGCGATGCTTTTTTAGTAACACCCATTGTAGATGCTGGCGTAAAATCAGTATCAATCCCTTTACCCAAAGGCGTTTGGTTTGATTACTTCACCGATAAAAAGTATCAAGGCGAACAGACCATTTCTTTAGCCACCAACCTAGACACCCTGCCTGTATTGGTTCGCGCGGGGGCATTTATTCCCATGATTGACGATATTCAATCAACCCAAGATTACGATAGCAGCCAGCTAAGGCTGCATTATTACGCCGATGATTCAGTAAAGCGCAGTGCAGGAAAAATGTATGAAGATGATGGTAAAAGCTTGCAATCATTATCAAAAAATCAGTATGAAATATTACATTTTAGCGCCAAGCAAAATAATTTCAACAAGCATGACTCAGGTGAAAAAAATACAGTATTTTCCTTTAATCGCACCGGTAAAGGTTACCCTAACATGCCAGAAAACAGGCAAATTTCATTAATCATTCATCATTGGCTTACTATGCCTAAAAACATCACGCTTGCAGGTGAAAAATTGCCAATAGGCCCTAATACAGCCGAGTCTGAGGTTTATTGGCATAAAACAGCAAAGACACTAACAGTGAAATTTAATTGGCAACACCAACCATTAACGCTCAGTATAGATAATTAAGTAAAATACAACTAAATGGTAACGTTAAGACAAAAAATACCATTTTATTATACCGCTGAATACGTATGTAGAAGATAGCTGTTCAGCGTTATTATGAGTATATTTAGATTATTAAACTCGCTAAAATCATTAATTATAAGAGTCCGCTACATGACCACAACTGATGCCGATACGAATAAAAGTATCAATGAACATAAAAATAAAAACACCTCTACCGCTCACCAAAAACCCCGCCTTAACTTTTGGCAAATATGGAACGTAAGTTTTGGTTTTTTAGGCGTGCAGTTTGGCTTTGCTTTACAAAATGCCAATGCCAGCCGAATACTTTCAGACTTAGGGGCTGATCTACACTCTTTATCCTTATTTTGGTTAGTCGCGCCCATTATGGGATTGTTAATTCAACCCATAGTAGGCGCCGCATCAGACAAAACCTGGAGTCGTTTAGGTCGACGTAACCCTTACATTTTAGCGGGCGGATTTGCGGCGGCTATTGGCATGCTATTAATGCCAAATTCAGCGACCTTAGCTAGCGTTATTACGCCCTTATTTTTTGGCGCTATGATGCTAGCCTTAATGGATGCGTCGTTCAATTTAGCCTTTCAGCCGTTCCGCGCTTTGGTATCTGACATGGTGCCCGCTGAGCAGCGTAATATTGGCTATTCAATCCAATCTTTTTTAATTAATATTGGTGCCGTTTTTGGCTCCATACTGCCCTTCGTGCTGACCAATGTTGTTGGTTTAGAAAACACCGCTAGCAGCGCAGGGTCAGTTGCCCCTTCCGTTATTTGGGCCTTTTATATTGGCGCCTCAGTCATGCTAGGCTCAGTATTGTGGACAGTATTTAGAACCAAAGAATATGCCCCGGGCACTCATGGCTTAGCCCCATTAGAACAAAGCGATACTGAGCAGACTCTTAGCGATAAATTGACTGAATTTTTTGGCCTAATGAAAACCATGCCCAGTACCATGAAGCAATTAGCCTTGGTGCAATTTTTCTCTTGGTTTGCATTATTTATTATGTGGGTTTATACCATGCCGGCTATCGCTCAGCATATTTGGGGTATTGAGGCTAAATGGTTTGACCCAGATTATTTAGCGTCTATCGGTACCATACCTGCACATATTGCTAACGCAAAAGGCAGCGCTGGAGATTGGGTGGGTATCATTTTCGCTGCTTACTCTTTTTTTGCCGCGATAGCTTCATTATTTATGGCTAAAGTAGCCAGTAAAATTGGTCGTAAACTCACTTACTCTGTCTCGTTACTTGCCGGTGGTATTGGTTACTTAAGTATTATGCTGATGCAAAACCCTGAGTTAATCATGGTCAACTTAGGGATTACTCAAATTGAAGTGCCACAAGGCGCAGTAGACTTATTCTTACCTATGGTAGGTATTGGTATTGCTTGGGCGGCAATATTAGCTATGCCATACGCCATTTTAGCCGGCTCATTACCCGTGAAACAAACAGGCGTTTATATGGGAATATTTAACTTCACCATTGCTGCGCCTCAAATTGTTTCAGGTATTTTTGCTGGCTGGATATTAACCGCCGTTTTTGATAACCAAGCGGTTTATATTATTATGATGGCAGGTGTCTCAATGATATTAGCGGCTCTGTCGGTCTATTTTGTCAAAGATGGTACAGAGGATAAAATAGCAAGCCAAAATGCTGACTAACCATTTAAGCGCAGCGTTATGGATATTAACTATTAGGCTTTATGCTAGTAGTTAATATCCAGTAGTTACTAGTTAATAGTTAGTAGTTAATACCCAGAGGATTTTCTAATCACTAATTCTGGCGTTATTAAGACCGTTGAAGTCTCTTTACCATTAATTGAGTCAAGTAAGGTGTTTACTAATAGCTCACCGGCTATTTGAGTATCTTGCTTAACCGTTGTTAAAGGCGGAAAGGTAAAGCTAGCAATGGCAATATCATCAAAGCCAACAACAGCCACTTGCTCAGGTATGTTTATATCACGTTCTTTAAGTGCTCTCATCGCGCCAATAGCAATTAAATCGCTAGCCGCACAAATTGCATCAAATTCTTGCCCACTTGCTATCAATTCACAAGCCGCCTTGTAACCTGCCTCTTCAGTGTAAAAGGCATTAAACTGCATGTTAGTGTTCACTACTAAGCTATTATCTTTTAGTGCTTGGCAATGGCCTTTGTAGCGATCGAAAAATTCAGGCGCATGACTAGAAGCACTGCCTAAAAAGGCAAAGTGTTTTCTCCCTTGCTTAATCACGTGCTCAGTAATTTCTTTGCCACCAAGAAAATTATCACAACCTATAGAGACCACAGGTAAATTTTTAACTTCTGCACCCCAGCGCACAAAATGTGTTCCTTGTTCGCTCAATTTAATTAACTTTTCTTCATAATCAACGTAATCGCCATAGCCCAATAATATCAAGCCGTCTGCTTTATTACTGTCTTCAAAATCTGCGTGCCAGTCATTACTCGCTTGTTGAAAAGAGACTAATAAGTCATAACCTTTATGTGCACAAGCTCTCGTTATGCTACCTAACATAGAAAGGAAAAAGGGATTAATCGCTGAATTGTCATTGGTGGGGTCTTCAAATAATAACAAGGCAATAGTGTCACAATGCTGTGAGCGTAAGTTGCTGGCATTTTTATCTACTTTGTAATTTAATGCTGTAGCAATAGCCTGAATTTTTTGTCGAGTTTCAACATTAACTAAAGGACTATTGCGTAGTGCTCTAGAGACTGTTGACTGAGAAACACCGGCTTGATAGGCGATATCAAAAGAAGTAGCTTTTTCTTTCACTTGGATAATCTCTAAAAAATATGTTTAAAAAACAATGTCTTTAAAGGGATATTTAAAGGTGTATTTAAAAACGAAGATAATGAGAATATACCTGAGCAAGTAACAGATGTATATAGTGTATGTAACGCGCAAACGTCATAACCAGATCATTATAAATTCTGCCTATGATAGATAATAATATCCCTGTAAAAATGTTAATACCATGGCAAGCATGATGGCTTTTCACAATGGCATTGATACTAAGAAAAACAACAAAGCTCATCAGTAAATTATTGATTAACTTGCGCCTGTAACAGATTTTGTTACAGGCTCATTAACTTATACAGACGATGTTGCTTCAATAGTAAAAATAACATCTTTGATAATACCGCAGCGCTAATGGGTGATAAATAAATGCTCTATGGCGTTTTGTACCCAAAGCAGCATAAAATAATAACAATTTTTGTCACCATGTAAAGTCGATACGAGCATAAAATCTATGCTTTATTTTTTTGCAAATAATACATTAAATAACCGTTCATATTACTTAAGCCCTGCATCTGTCAAAACAACAGCTTTGGCTTTGCCATCAAAGTCCGTTAAAGCGGGGGAAGATCATGATCCGTTTAAGCAACTTAGTTGCTTTGGATTAATTGCAGTGCTAACATTTGTGAGTACAATGCTAATTTAAGGTAACTTATAATGGACACTCGCATTCAATTTAGAATTGATGAAGAAACGAAACGTTTGGCGCAACTAATGGCCGAAAGCCAAGGCCGTACTCTTAGCGACGCATGCCGAGAACTTGCAGAAGGTTTAGCAGAAGAACAGAGAAAAGCTATGAGCCATGATGCATGGTTATCGGAACAAATAAATGCAGCATTTGACAAGTTTGATAACGGAAAAGCTAATTTTATTGTACATGATGAAGCAAAATCATTAATGGAAGCAAGAAAACATAAAATCCGTAATAGAAAAAAATCATGATCTTTTGGGAAGAAGAATCACTAAATGATCGTGAAAAAATATTTGAATTTCTTTTTAATTTTAATCCAAGTGCAGCAGAAAAAACTGATCAAACTATTGAAGCTAAAATTGAAAACTTACTAGAACACCCACTAATGGGTGTTAAAAGAGATATTTTTCGTGGAAGAGTGCTAATCATTCCAGAAATATCAATGATTGTTTCTTATTGGGTCGATGGTGATACGATTAGAATAATGCGAGTTTTACACCAAAAGCAGAATTTCCCATCAGAATAAAGGCACCAACGTTGCGATAAGCGGCTAAGTGCAATTTGCTAAACTGCGCAGAGCGCGAGCAAACTGTATGTGTCCGTTAAAGTGAGGGGAAGATCATTTTCTGTTTAAATGCCTTATAGGTTTATCTACGCTTACGCTCAGTTCGTTTTGCTATTTCGGGAACACTTTCCGCAGGGCTTGCAATTGTTCTAATTGACACTTCGGGATCGTCCCCGAGAACTTGTTTAAAACAATAATTTAATGTTTTTCCCGTTTTTTTAGACATTTCTATTGCCTCATCAATTTTATCTCCTGAGATTCCTCCTTCACCACCCATAATCATTGATTGCATATGAACAGAGCCATCATCAGGATCTGATGCAGACATAGCGTTAGCGATGAACTCGTCTGGATTGGCTAATAATTGATCCATTTTTTCTTGCATTCCTTGTCCACCAGGGCCGAATGTATGATGGAAACCTGACTCGTCATCATTTTCTAATACTAGTTTAAGTTGGTCATCCTTTGAAAAAGGGATATGAAAATCACTAAAGTTGATGAATTGATGTCCATCAATTCTCATTTGGAAGTGCCAATGAGGGTAATCTGTTTTGGTACCTTCATGCCCTTTGAAATCATTATGAGAACAATCCAATGTCCACTCAATATTTTTCCATTTGATGGTTGTTTCAAATAGCTTTCTGTCGCTACTTTCTTCTTTCAAATTATTTATATTTTTACTACCAGCTTCCGCGTTTGCCACCCAACGCAGATAGACTGAAACATTGTAGAAATCAAATTTATCATAAACAGTATGAAAATCTTTTTTCTTAAACTTACAACGACGTAATAACCAATGAAGACAAGGGTTGTTTTTACTAATTGTAGAGATGGATTTTCCACATATGTAACACTCACCTTTCTGGTAATATTCTAAGAAATTGTTATATTCCTGATCATATCTTTCTCTTTGTATTTCAAAGTGAGCTTGGGCATCTTCTTGAGAAAGGTCTTTAGTTTGCTCTTTAAACAATTGAGCAACTCGCTGAATATCGTCCGACAATGTGACTCCTTAAACCTAACGCCCTGTTAACAGGCAATAAAATAGTTGGTTAAAATAAGCGATGCAGGAGCAAAAACCAATTATTTTTTGTCCTTGTTTAACAGCTTATAGTCATTTATTCAGAAAAAGCAAATGTCACAATTTCTTTTAATGTAGCTTCACAAGCTGGTGTTAATTCGACACTTCCATCTATATAGTCGCGGACTCTTTTCCATGAGTTAAAAGGCTTATCTGACGCTTTAGTCTTTTCATTTTGATCTTGATCCCACAATACATGCTCAAAAGTGTCCTCAACCTGAAAAACTTTTGGTGCAGTTGCTACAGCAGCGATTTTGGCGTTCGCTTTAAAAGGGTGTATATGACTTTTTTCTTCTAGTTGCTCGTCATTTAAACCTTTTCTATCTGTGTCATGAATTACCCTGTAATCTATTTCTAAGGCGTTTAATACTTTAGCTATTGCAGTTATTGTCCACTTTCCACCAGCTGAAATGACTGTAGTGTCTTTATCTAAACTACCTGTAACATTCAATTTTTTAGCTAATTCTCCAACCATCCTGAATACTGCAACCTCGGTATCCCCTTCAACGATAACAACGCGCTTTGCAAATAAACTTTCACAAACTGTTGGATGGAAATCGAGTGTGGCTCGCAGTCTTACTCTTTCGTCATAATCATCTGTTTTTTCAAAAATTTCACTAGAAACTTGATGAACTACACGTCTATTCCCTGCGTCTCTTTTAATCAACTTTAATGATTCAGGCTTATCTGCCAAATTAATTAAAAATGGGGAATGTGTAGAACATATAACTTGCCATTTAGGTGAGTCTGACCTTGTTTGAAGGGTATTCTTTAAACGCCTCATTAAATGTGGATGTATATATAACTCAGGCTCTTCATACAATACAATTACAGTTCGTTGCTCTCCTGCAACCTCTGATTCAACCTCCGCATTTGCTTCTAACATTGCAAATGCTAAAGCTCTTTGTACACCACTACCTTGATATTGAAGACTTGTTTCGATTTCCTCATCTATTAAAAACGTAGCGGCTTTCATAAATAATGGTTCAATATCAATATCACCAACAGCCAAACGAACTTTAGAATCAAAATCTAATATTTGATTTAATGTGTTTGAAACTTTGCCTAAGGCATCATCCAAACCCTCGATCTCACTTCCATCATCAGCTTGACCTTTTAACTTATTTTGTAAGTCATTGGCTTTGGATATGTAATCTGTATACGTGTGATCATTTTTTACTTTAGGGAAAAGCTTATTCATGAATAAAAATGAAAACGGACTACTGTTGGTTGTTTTTAGTTCGTCCTCGATCTTAAAGCTAGCAGGAACATACATGACATGAGGTACAGCTTGTTGAAGTGAGTTAGCAAATTTTTTGATGTGCCAACCTTCTGAAGCTACAACATCTTGAGGATGGTTTTCTAGAGTATATGCCTCAACTTCCGCAATCCGTTCAGAAAAATCTGATGCTTTGGTTATATTAAGAGCTTTAAATATAATTTTACACAAGTCATTTTTTTTTGCATTGGTGAACGTTTCACCGCTCCAAGGGTACATAGTCTCAAGGTTAAAAACCGAGTAATCATATGTGTAATCAGTTTTGTCAGAGTTCCATTGAGACGACATTTTTATTTGAAGACTTTCACCGTGTAGAAGAGTCGAAATTGATGATTTGTTTTTTTCCCACTCTTCTAGTTGATTGAACTTACAAACAATCTCCATTGTTTCATCTGAATGGATTTGCCCTGGCCAATCTTCAATTTTTGGTTTTTTATTATCGAGAACAAGATGGATGGCATTTAATATTGTAGACTTCCCAATATTATTGGGCCCGACTAAAGTGGTGAAATTTTCGATATCTATTTCAGCAAAACCTATGCCTCGAAAGTTACTTATTGTTAATTTAACTAATTTCATTTATCTAACTCCATGATGATGAATCTTCCGAATGACATAACAGCTTATTATGTATACGTCTCAGTATCACACGCACCATAATTAACATTAAATTAACATTAAACCCCCATATTTTCAAAGTATTAGAAACTAGTAATGCTAACTCACATGCATATTAGGGCGTATTACATAAGACCTCTCAGTAATACGCCCCAACCAATGAAACAATAAAAATACATTAAATTCAATTGGTTAAGTTTATTTTTTGACTGTTTATTATGAAAAATATTTTGTTACTAATACGTCTTAGTAACAAACCTCGAAAAATCAAACTGACTTGCATATAAAAGGGCATTACATGGTTTACGCTAGTAGTTAATTTATTAGAAAATATAGGGCAAGATTTTTAGCTGGAAGGTCAACAATTTCAATTCTGATCTAACGTTACAACTCAGGTATATAGCCGTCTCATACGAATATTTTCACAAAGAATGTTGATATATTTAAGGGGAAGAAAATAGTCTCTCTTGAGCAGTTTTATCCTTCTTTTCGAAATTGATTTAGGCGCACACTTTGCCTGATAAATTTTGCTCATAGTTTAAATTTTCTAAAGCAGCAGCGTCAATACTCTTCAATATTGTGCTGCGCACCTCGGCACAATATTGTTAACCATTGGCAAGCTTGAATACTCAATGTGCAGGCAGCGTTTGTCTTTAGGTATTTTATCTTAATTGCTATTTTGCTTGGTTCTAAGCGATATTAATGCCCCACGTTAAATCAACTGCCAAAAAGCCATAGCTCATGCTCTATAACACTTGTAGTGCCGTTTAAATAAAGCAATGTACAACCTCCCCCCCAAAAAAGTAAGTGTAAACACGTAGGAAAAGTACGTGCATTCGCCGATATCAACACCTTGAAATGTTTAATAATATTGATACTGCAATAAGTTAGATGATTTCTAAAAACACTGAAATCATCCTCTTTCAACTATAAGGGTAATAAAATGAAAACTATAATTAAATCCGGATTAATGTTGGCAACTTTGGTATCGGCACCTACTTTTGCAGCTTATACCATTGATATTAACGATGAACAAAAAATAACCTTCGGCGGTTATTTTAAAGCAGATCTTCGTTCTGTTAATGGCGATTTAGCTTATAAAGATTTGTGGGTCGGTAGTAATTCTGTAAAAGAAGACACGAATGAAACACGTTTTAATATTCGCGAATCACGTTTTAATATTAAATACCAATATGCTGATATGACAGGCGTATTGGAATGGGATTTCTACGATGACCAACAACCTACGGGTACAACAGAAACAGTTACTGGTGGCCATTCACTACGTTTACGCCATGCATTTATTCAAAAAGGTAACTGGAAAGTGGGTCAAACTTGGTCAACCTTTATGCCATTGGTATCTATTGCTGAAGCGTTAGATTTTGGCGGTGCTCATGTGGGTCAAACGTTTGTACGTCAAGGCCAAATTCGTTATACCGATGGCGGCTTAGAATTAGCCATTGAAAATGCTTCTACACAATCGGGTATTAGCCAAAGCGTTCCTGATGTTGTCGGTCGCTACACTTTTAAAGGTGATTGGGGTCAAGTGGCTGTAGCAGGTTTACTGCGTAATTTAGACGATGGTGGCGATGTCACTAAAGCCGATGGCACGCAATTCTCTTATAACCTTCACGGAAAAATCAAAGCTTACGGTAAAGATGATTTTCGCTTCTCATATAATGGTGGCAACTCGGGCCGTTATGTAAGCCCTGGCGCCAACATACATGATAACGCCAGTGATGGTGACATCTATGATACGCAAGCTTATACCCTAGCTTATAGACACTTTTGGACAGAAGAACTTCGCTCAAACCTCTACTTCGGCGCAGTTAAAATTGATGAGCAAATTGGTACTGACGGTAATGCAACTGACCGTAAACACATTGCAATCAACTTAATGACCAATATCAACCCTAAAACAGTTATTGGGATTGAGCTAGGTAATTACAAAACTGAATCTGCTGACTCAAATTACCTACAGTTATCAGCAAAATATAGCCTTTAATTTTTCACTCAACACTACTGGAGAAATACAATGAAAAAGTTTCCTTTATTATTATTAAGTACGTTAATTGTGAGCAGCTTCTCAGGTGCTGCCATGGCTGAAAAGAAAATGCTTCTTAAGACGCCTATTTATTATAACTCGGTATTACCTAGCTTAGGTTCAACCATTAAATATGTATCTGACAATATTCAAACATTAAGTGGCAACACGTTAAAAATGAAAATTTACGAGCCAAATAAACTCGTGAACCCAAAAGAAATACTGCATGCGGTATCTACAGGTAAGGTACAAGCTGGCTATGCAACCGCCGGTAATTGGGGCGGAAAAATTCCCGCTGCCCGTCTATTTTCAGCGGTACCTTTTGGCCCTGAAGCACCAGAGTATTTAGCCTGGTTCTATCATGGCAACGGCAATAAACTGCATCAAGAGCTTTATGATGACAATAACCTTAATGTAAAAGTGCAAGTGTGTGGTGTTTTAGCGCCTGAAACGTCTGGTTGGTTTAAAGATGAAATTAACAGTCCTCAAGATTTAGACGGCCTAAAAATGCGTTTCTTCGGTTTAGGTGCCCTCGTCATGGAAAAATTAGGGGTTAGTACGGTAGGTTTACCCGGTGGTGAAATATTCCCCGCGATTGAAAAAGGCGTTATTGATGCCACTGAATTTTCAATGCCGGTAGTTGATCAACGTATCGGTTTGAAAAAGCTATTAAAATACAATTATTTTCCTGGTTGGCATCAACAAGCCACGATAATGGAACTGATTATCAATAAAGATACCTGGAAGAAAATGAGTGAACGTCAACAGTCAGTTATTGAACACTTATGTAAATCAGCAACGTTAGAAGCCATTGCGCTTGGTGAAGCAATTCAAGCCCCCGTTATGAAGCAGAATATTGAAGATGGCGTAATCAATAAATATTGGTCACCTGAAATGTTATCTACCTTCAAAACTAAGTGGGATGAAGTGGTTGTCGAACAATCGGCAGAAGATCCCGCCTTTAAGAAAATACATGATGACTTAGCTAAGTTCCGTAAAAATTACGACTTATGGGAATCAAACGCTTTCTTACCTCGTCCAAAACCTAGCCTTTAAATTAAACGCTTACTTATGTGCAGTAACTCCCCGGATTTGCACAGCCTAGAACCTTAGGGTTCTAGGTTTTTTTTATTGAATTAGGAGAATCTTATGACTGATTCACTGTCCACCCCTACCCGCTCTGTAGCACGATTAATGCTAAAAACAGCCGACATATTTGAGGCAATAATTCTGAAAGTGGCTGCCGTTTGTTGTTGGTCTTCAGCATTATTAATCGCGGTTATTATTCTTAATGTCATCATGCGGTACGGCTTTAGCAATGGCCTAATACTGTTTGAAGAAGTTCAGTGGCATTTATATGCCATAGGTATCATGTTCGGTTTATCGTATGCCGAAATTACTAACTCGCAAGTAAGAGTTGATGTTGTTGCCTCAATGTTAAAACCTAAAACAGTGCTGAAATGGGAAATATTTGGTGCGGTATTTTTTGTCTTCCCAACCATTTTTGTGATTTTATTTAATAGTATCGATTATGTCTCAAGTTCATATTTACTTAGCGAAGGTTCATCTTCCCCCCTAGGTATGCCATTTCGATGGGTCATTAAAGCGGCTATTCCTGCAAGCTTCATCTTGCTCGCTATGGCGATTCTCGCACGACTGTTCCGAAATATTATTACCATAAACCAAAAGGAGACGTGATCATGGCTATTAATGAAATTCTAGTTATCAGCATGTTTTTAACCTTCATTGCCTTTTTATTTACGGGTATTCCAATCGCCTATGTTTTAGCCGGTGTTGGTATTCTATTTGGTGGTATAGGCTATCTGTCAGATATACATTTGGATACGTTTACCGGCCTTGACCTAAATGTTTTAGGACTAGTCGTTTCACGGATATTTTCTTTAATGGAAAACTGGGTGCTGGTTGCCTTGCCCATGTTCATTTTTATGGGCTTAATGCTGGATAAATCAGGCGTTGCACAGCGCATGATGATGGCAATGCAAGAACTTTTTGGCCGTGTTCGTGGCGGTTTAGGTGTCACAGTAACCTTAATCGGTATTCTTTTAGCTGCCTCTACTGGTATTGTTGGTGCCTCTGTTGTTTTACTTGGCTTGCTATCCATACCTGCCATGATGAAGCAAAATTATTCAAAAACTTTTGCTACTGGCATAGTCTGTAGTGCCGGTTGTTTGGGTATTTTAATACCACCCAGTATTATGTTAGTGATCATGGCTGATCAACTCGCGCTGTCTGTCGGTGATTTATTTACTGCCGCTGTATTTCCGGGTTTAATGTTAGGTATATTATACCTTGCTTATATTTTAGGCTTGTCATTCTTAAATCCTAAAGTTGCCCCAGCACCCGAGAATCCAAGACCATTAACGGCAAGCGTATTAATTGACGTATTTAAAGCCATACTGCCAACACTTGCACTTATCATTGCGGTATTAGGTTCTATTTTTGCAGGTATTGCCACCCCGACTGAAGCCAGTGGTGTTGGTGCGTTAGGGGCAACCATATTAGCGGCAATGAATAAGAAACTAAATCTAAAGATTTTTCATGAAGTGTTAATGGCATCCTACAAAACCACGGCTTATATTTTTGCGATTTTTATTGGCGCGACAATATTTTCACTGGTGCTACGTGAACTTGGCGGTGATGAATTTATATCGAGTATGTTAACGGGCTTACCTTTTGGTCCGTATGGTGTATTGATCGTTATTCTGCTGATCGTATTCTTATTAGGGTTTTTGTTGGATTGGATAGAAATCACCTTAATTGTACTACCTTTATTAGCACCGGTAATAGGTATGTTAGATTTTGGTATTGGCAGTGTGAACGGTTTAGATCAACCAGTGTTAGTGTGGTTTGTGATGTTAATAGCGCTCACTTTACAAACGTCATTCTTAACCCCACCGGTTGGTTTTGCTTTGTTTTACTTAAAAGGTGTTTGTCCACCTGAAATTAAGTTAACTGATATTTATAAAGGGGTTATACCTTTTATTATCTTACAATTAATGGGGCTTGGCGCCTTGATCTTGTATCCTGAAGTCGCCTTATGGCTGCCATCTATGGTGTATGGCAAGTAGCATCTTGACTAAATATTTTAGCTAGTTCTTTTTAACTAAAAAGAATAGATTAGATTATAGCTTTAGGACAGAGTAACTTCTGTCTTAAAGCTCAGCTAGTTAATTAATGAGTAAGCGTTTTTATACTAGATGAGGTTTTGTCCTAGTCTTAAACAAGCTCAACTAAACCATTAACTATTAACTATTAACTATTAAGCTTAAAGCAAAGTTATCTCTACATCACTCCAAGTTCGAATTTATGCGCTAACATTTATGCCTTGCTGACATGTAGACATGTTATGTCCTCATCAAGGCTTAAGTGATATAAGACGGTTTTTTACCTCATCAGAAATAATGGCTTAAATTTTCGTAACCTTGTTTGATGTGATCAATTAGCAGTTTAATCTTAAGAGGTAAATGCTTAGTGTATGGATATATCGCATAAACCCCAAGCTCTCGAGGTTTGTGATCCGGTAATAGCTCGATTAACAGCCCTTTGTTAAGATCTTGATAAACACTGCATTTAGGAATATAAGCAATGCCGTAACCCGCAAGTGCTAAGGTCCGTAATGCTTGAGAGTTATTCGTTGCAAAACTACCTGATATTTTTACTTGCTGCTGATGCTCCCCTTGACTAAAGCGCCACTCATTTGCCCCTTGGTTTTGATAGGTATAAGCGAGGCAATTATGCTGAACTAAATCAGTTGGCACTTGAGGTGTACCATGTTTTTCAATATATTTTGGCGAACAGCAAACAACCCAGTGTGACGTAATTAACGATTTAGCAATAAGACTTGAATCATCTAATACTCCGGTTCGAATAGCTAAATCGATCCCTTCTTTTATCAAGTCGACGAATTCATTCTCTAAATTCACTTCGATAGAAAGGTCAGGATAACGTTCACCAAACTCAGCAATACATTCTGTCAAAAACAATTCACCTGAAATAGTAGGAATTGACATCCGAATATGGCCGCAGACTTTCTCGCTAAAGCCTGAAGCCGTGTCAACCGCCTCCGCTGTTATTTGGCTAATCATTTCGGCTCGTGGAACTAGGGCCTGACCCGCCTCGGTTAATGTTAATCTTCGTGTGGTTCGATACAACAATTGCACACCCAATTCTTTTTCTAACCGGGCTATATGTTTACTAACAACCGAATTAGTCAAATTATTTGTCTCTGCCACCTTACTGAAGCTACCGAGCTTAACTACCTGAGAAAACAAAATTAAATCATTAGCCAGCATTATTAATCAACTTTTGGAAACAATGTTATTCATTATCTCTATTTATCATAAAAATATAAAGCGTAAACTTTCAATTGCTCAATATAAAAAAAATTAACAATAGTAATTTCTTGATACAACAGGAGCCATAAATGATTATTTCAGCGCCAACAGATTACCGAAAAGCAGCAAAAGCTAAACTGCCACCTTTCTTATTTGACTATATTGATGGTGGTTCGTATGGAGAGCATACGTTAAGAAAGAACACTGAAGATTTAGCTGATATAGCATTAAAACAACGTGTTTTAAATAATATGTCTGAGCTTGATTTAAGTACTGAAATTTTTGGTGAAAAAATGGCCTTGCCTATCGCCCTTGCACCTGTGGGGCTAACCGGCATGTATGCTCGCCGAGGTGAAGTTCAAGCGGCAAAAGCTGCTGATAACAAAGGGCTACCCTTTATTATGTCTACCGTTTCGGTTTGCCCGATAGAAGAAGTTACGCCAGCCATTAAACGCCCAATGTGGTTTCAGCTTTACGTGCTTAAAGACCGTGGCTTTATGAAAAATGTGCTTGAGCGAGCAAAGGCTGCAGGTGTTACCACTTTAGTTTTTACCGTTGACATGCCCGTTCCCGGAGCCCGTTATCGTGATATGCATTCAGGTATGAGTGGTGCTAATGCCGCTACCCGCCGAATATTTCAATCAATGCTGCATCCACAATGGGCATTTGATGTCGGCGTTTTTGGTAAGCCCCATGATTTAGGCAATATTTCTACATACCGAGGTGAACCCACAAAGCTAGAAGATTACATTGGTTGGTTAGGTGAAAACTTTGATCCATCCATTTCATGGGCAGATATTGAGTGGGTTCGAGAGTTTTGGGATGGTCCTATGGTGATTAAAGGCATCCTTGATCAACAAGATGCTAAAGATGCCGTTAGTTTTGGTGCCGATGGCATTGTAGTTTCTAATCACGGTGGCCGCCAACTAGACGGTGTTTTATCATCAGTAAAAGCACTACCAAAGATTGCTGATGCCGTTAAAGGTGATTTAAAAATATTTGCCGACTCAGGTATTCGCTCTGGTTTAGATGTCGTAAGAATGCTTGCCCTAGGTGCCGACTGTACTTTACTTGGCCGTTCATATATCTATGCTTTGGCTGCTCAAGGCCAGAAAGGGGTTGAAAATTTACTTTCGATCTACGAGAAAGAGATGCAAATTGCCATGATATTAACCGGTGCCAAATGTATTAATGACCTAACCTATGATTCTTTAGCCCATATTTAGTGATAACCTCTATATGGGTTTTGAAATATAAGCTATTTTTCAGATACGCTAGCCTATGGGTCATTCCATAAGCTAGTTTTTTTTAATCGTATTATCGATAATTGATTCTGTAGTTTTCTTTATAGTTTTAAAAGTGTTTTAAAAGTGTTTAAATTTGGAACCTTAACTAGTATAGGTAGGTTACACAGTGCAATGAGTAGAGTAGATTAACTATTCAAGATAGTGCATTCAACATGTTAAATCTAATAATTTAATAATCTAACGATCCAAACCATAATCAATGCCGTAACGCATAAGCCCCATCGTTGAGTCTATGCCAAGTTTTTGCTTGATATTACGTTTATGAGTTTCAACCGTACGCACACTAACATTAATCTCTTGGGCTATGCGCTTGTTATTAAGACCTTGAGAAATAAGTCTTAAAACGAGTTGTTCACGCCGAGTAACAATGCCGCGCTGCTCACCTGAAAGCTCTTTTGACAGAATTTCAGTGACCTCAGAGCTAAAATAATTTTTACCTGAAATAACTTTTTTAATCGCTTCTATGAGCTCTTGACCGGGCACATCTTTTAAAATATAACCATCAGCACCATGTCGCATAGCGCCTAAAATGTATTCTTTATTATCATGCATACTTAGCATAAGTACTTTACAATCAATACCTTGTTCTTTAATCAACTCAAGCACATACATACCATCCATATCAGGCATGTTGATATCCATTAAGACAATATCAAATTCGAGGCGCTTAATAAGTTCCAGCGCTTGTCTGCCATTTTCAGCTTCGCCAACAACGGCTATATCGTCGTCAAGACTTAAGCGATATGTTAGCCCTTCTCTAAAGAGCGGATGATCGTCTACTAATAATACTTTAATCATACTATTCCCCTTTATTTGAATTTTCACTTGTGCTACTTGCATTATATCGAAGTTGCGATTGTGGTATACGCGCTAGTATTGTGGTGCCATTATTTTCTGAGTTAACCGTTAAGTTACCTTGATAAAATCTTAATCTCTCATTAATGTTACGCAGACCAATCCCTTGATACGCTTTGGTTTTTTTGTCGCTACTTTTATCGTAATGCTGATAATCAAAACCTTGGCCATTATCAATAATTTCTAGTACCAACCAGTCAGGGGTCAGCTTTAAACTCAGTGAAACTTTTGAAGCATTGGCATGTCGTTCAATGTTGGTTAACGACTCCTGAGCAATTCGGTATAATGCGGCCTTAACTTCAGTTGATAAAACGTTTCTAATAGATAAACGCTCGACTTTAACATCAATGCCCGTTCGCTGAGAAAAATCTCTAGCGAGCTCTTCTAAGGCTGCGCCTAAACCAAAATCTTCAAGTATCCCTGGATGAAGCTGATGCGAAATAGCGCGAATATCGCCCATTATCTTACAAATAAATTCCATAGCACGATCCATTTCTTTACTAGAATCATCATTGTTTTGCTGCTTTAATTGCGCAGTTTCTAACGAAAACTTAGCGGCCGCAATAGTTTGGCTTATACCATCATGTAGTTCTCGAGAGACGCGTTTACATTCTTCTTCTTGGGTTTGAAAAATACGTTCATTTAACTCACGTAATTTACGGTTGGCTAATTTTTTTTCACTAAAACGAATAAACTGTCCTGAAATAAAAATGGCAATAATGGCAAACAAGCCAATAACAAGGGTCATTATAGAGGTATTACGAATATGTTTGCCGATAGAGTCATTAAGCAATGCCGTTTCTTGATCAATATCGTCAATATAGACACCCGTGCCAATCATCCACTGCCAATTATCTAATGCGCGTGAATAGCCAATTTTTTTAGCATCGTCACCACCTTTAGAGGGTTGATTAAAAACATAGTTAAGGTAACCGCCTCCTGCTTGTGCTTTTTCAATAAGGCCCTGAATAAGTTTGGTGCCATTTCTGTCTTCAAGACCTAGCCAATTTTTACCTATGCGCCATTCTTGCCCAGCTACCACCAATGCGGTTCCATCAAAATCATAAGCAAAAAAATAGCCGTCTTCACCAAAACGCATATTAGATAATGTTTGCTTAACTAATGTTTGCGCTTCTTGCACAGGTAAATTTTTATTTTGATAAATATGCTCTATCGCACCTTCAGCAATAGTGACATAGTTACGTAATTCTTCTTTACGATGATGAATTACGCTTTGTCGATATTCATCAACAGTTTGTTTAGAAAGCGATTGATATTGCATTTGCGTGACAAAAAACACCCCCAAAAGTGCTAGCACCAACGGGATTATAGTCACCAATTGTAATTTAAAATTTAAATTCACGTATGCCCCTATTACTTTTTAGTTAGTCTACTTCAAGCCGTCACTTTGCTGTTGTTGCTTTGTCTACTAAATAAATAATTGACTGATAGTCAATACCTGAATGGTGAGATAAGCCTATTTCACAAGTTCTGCTATTACTATAACCAGTATTACAATTTTTTGGCACCTGTGTTTTTAATGAGGCAAGCGCATTTTCATTCAACTCTGGCGTGGTAAACCCCTTATCACCAGCAAAGCCGCAGCATTGAATATCTTCAGGTATTATAACCTTGGTACTACAACGCTCGGCAAGCTGTTGCATTTTTACGGCTAAGCCCATTGTTCTGCTAGAACAAGTAACATGCAACATGATTGTTTCATCGAGTGGCGAAAAATCTAAATAATTTATTAATATATCTTCAATAAATCCCACTGGCTCATAGATTGATAAACCACTGACTTTTTCTTTATTGTTTAACAGCATTGATTTACACGGGCTAGTATCAATTAAAATAGGATATTTACCTTGTTCACTTAATGCTCTTAACTTATCTAGCAAAGCATGACTCTTCTGATTTGCTTGTGAAAACATGCCTTTACTATTGAATGGCATACCACAACATTCACCCGTAAAATCTGGACTGATGACATCAAATCCTGCTTTTTCAATTAAAGAAAAAGTGACTTCTGTTAACGAACGCTGGTCTGTCGCCATTATTGCTTGCCCCATACTGCGGCTTGCGCAACTTGGGATGTAAACTACTTTGGGACGTGAACTTATTTTATTGCTGTCAGCGTTTTTAGGACTACTTATAGGGCTATAGTTGGCTTTTTGCGGTAAATATTTACTCCATAACGGAATTTTATTAAAAGAGAGCTTTCTTATGGTGCCGGTTAGCCCACCCATAACTTTACTACCCACAAGTCGATGGCTAAAACCAGCCACCGCAAGAGAGACACGCGTCATTTTTTCTACCGTAGCAAAATTATTTGCTAAAACCTTAGATACACCTTGATAGCTTGTATTGTTTCGATGACGCAACTCACGAATGAGATCGCCAGTATTAATGCCAACAGGACAGCGCTCTGCGCATAACCCCGTTGCTGCACAAGTTTCTATGCCTAAATAGTTAAAATCTTTTTCAAGTTCAGCCAGTAATTTAGGGTTTTCATTGGTGTCAGTAAGGCGTCTAATCTCTCGATAACTCGTGATACGCTGACGCGGGGTAAAACTCAAACCATTTGAAGGACATACTGGCTCACAAAAACCACATTCAATACACTTATCAATAAGCGGATCTGCGGCGGGTAAGGCCTTTAAATGCTTAATATGCGCATTAGGATCGTCGTTAATGATAACGCCAGGGTTTAGCAAGTTTTTAGGATCAAATAATTGCTTTATTTGTTGCATTAACGCCAGCCCTTGCTCACCCCATTCTAACTCGATAAAAGGGGCCATATTGCGTCCTGTACCGTGTTCAGCTTTTAGTGAGCCTTGATAGTCAACCGCAACTAGCTGACAAACATCATCCATAAATGCCTGATAACGATCTACTTCAGGTTGTGTGCCAAAATTTTGAGTAAAGACAAAATGTAGGTTTCCTTCAAGTGCATGACCAAAAATAATAGCCTCATCATAATGATATTTATCAAAAAGCGCTTGAAGATCAGCCACAGCATTAGCCAGTCTATCAACAGGAAAGGCAACATCTTCAATAATCACTGTCGTGCCATTTTCACGCACGGCACCAACGGCGGGGAAAGTGCCTTTTCTGATGGCCCAAAGCTGAGCGTATTCGCTAGCAATATCGGTGAATTTAATAACATTCGTCTGCTCAAACTCGGCTAATAAAGACTCAAGCGCTATGACCTGTTGACCCAACAGATCAGCATTTGCAGCGCGCGTTTCAATCAATAATGCGCCAACATTGTTATCAAGCGTTTTAATAAAGTCAGGTAAACCATCCATATCACTCACCGAGGATAAGGCTCTGCGATCCATTAATTCAACAGCGGAAACATTGGCATTTGCTAATGCGGATACCGCATGACAAGTGGTTTGTATATCAGGGAAAAAGACGATTGATGAGGCGCGGTGTTTATGTTCAATAACTGTGTTGTAGGTGATAGAAGAAATAAAACCTAATGTACCTTCTGAGCCAATCATTAAGTGAGCAAGAATATCGATAGGATCATCAAAATCAATTAATGAGTTTATGGCGTAGCCTGTGGTGTTTTTTAGCCTATATTTGTGGCTAATTAATTGATGTAACTCTTTATTGTTGCGCGTTTTTAATGCCAATGTCTTTAGACTTTCTAACAAAGTAATATGTGTTTTTTTAAACGCGGTAATATTATTTTTATCACCCGTATCAAGTACTGCACCATCATGCAAAACCACTCGAATACTATCTAAGGTGTGATAACTATTTTGTGCTACACCACAACACATGCCACTAGCATTATTAGCGGCAATACCCGCAATTTTACAGGTATTGATAGACGCAGGATCAGGGCCTATTTTTCGGCCATAAGGTAATAAATATTTGTTAGCATCAGCACCAATAACACCTGGACCTAATTTTATTTTAAGGCCTAAATCTAAAATTTGATGAGCACGCCAATTGGGGGTTAACATGATAAGAATAGACTCAGATTGTGCTTGCCCTGAAAGGCTAGTGCCCGCGGCTCTAAATGTTACCGGAAGGTTATCTAGCGCGGCTTTATTTAATACTTCCACTACCTCTGCTTCACTATCAAGCATAAGTACCAACTGTGGTACTAATCGATAGAAACTAGCATCTACACCATAGGCAATACGTTTTGAATAATCAGTGGCTATTCTATCTTTGGGCAAAAATTGAGTTAATTGGTTAGCAAATTCTTGATACTTAGTTAATAACATTTGTAGCCCTGTGTTTAACAAATAAGAGCCCTTTTAGAGCCCCTATTCAATATTTAAAAAAAACTGTTCACCCTTAGGGTATAAACGCAGTTGCTTGGCTATTATCAAGCCAAGCAAGGGTCAGGTTTCATAAATTCTAAAATATAATGGTAAATTTACTCACCACCAATTTTAGTGATTAACCGGCCATTAATGGATCACTCACGTTTAATATAAACATAGCAAATAAGCCAAGTAACCCAACAGCAAAGACATAATACAGTGTCGGTAAGATTGTACGTCGTATTGTTTTACCTTCTTGCCCTAGCAAACCCACTGTGGCTGAGGCGGCAACAACATTATGAATAGCAATCATATTTCCTGCTGCAGCGCCAATGGCTTGTAGTGCAACCATTAATGCGCCTGATACAGATAATGCACTTGCAACTTCATATTGGAATTGACTTAACATCATATTACTTACCGTATTAGAGCCAGCAATAAAGGCCCCTAAGGCACCGATAGTTGGAGCAAATAATGGGTAAAAATCACCAAAGGTTTGTGCAACAAAACTTGCCATAGCCACTGGCATTGCCGCTAAATCAGCACCGTTCACGCCTGAGTTAATTAAAATTCTAACCATTGGAATAGTGAAAACTAGAACAAAACTTGCACCAACTAAGGTATGACTCGCTTGCTTAGCCGCACTAACCACTTGCTTAAATTGCATTTTATGTAAAAACAACGTTAGCAATACAACAAAGAATAAAATGCCCCCAGGTAAGTACAGCGGTTGTACACTTGCACTTATACCTATTTCACCAAGGATATTACTAAAACCAAATGACACACTTTTCAGCATGGCTTTAAAATCACTAGAAACACGACTAAGCACTAAAATAATGGCCACTAATAAGTAAGGTAGCCAAGCGCTAAACAATGACATACTCTTTTTAGATTGAGATGTTTTTTGCTCAAATTTCAGACTACCTAACCAGTGGCTTGGCCATAAAGTTCTTGGGGCAAAATCCCAAGTTTGCTTAGGCATTAAAAATCCAGCTTTTGCAGCTGGCACAACAATAATTAAGCCAACAAGTGCACCGATAAGTGATGGGAATTCAGCACCTAAGAAAATACCCGTTAAAGCATATGGAACGGTAAAAGCAACACCAGCAAAAATAGCGAATGGCGCAACACTTAACCCTTCTTTCCAACGCTTATTTTGACCAAAGAAACGCGTCATCATCACAACCATAAGTAGGGGTATAAACGTACCAACAATAGCGTGACCAATAGCAACTTCTGATGTTATAAGCTGTAAAAACTGTTCCCAACTACTGCCTTGTGCAATTAGTTGTTCACTCATATTAGCTTTATCTAATCCGCTAGTAACACCAATAATGATGGGCGTTCCAACAGCACCAAACGATACCGGCGTTGATTGAATCATCATACCTATCATAACCGCGGCCATTGCAGGAAAACCAATAGCAACCAATAATGGCGCCGCAATAGCCGCAGGGGTACCAAAGCCTGAAGCCCCTTCAATAAAGCTCCCAAATAACCAAGCAATGATAATAGCTTGAATGCGGCGATCTGGGCTTATGTCGGTAAAACTAGATCTAATTCGAGTAATAGCCCCTGAATGTTGCAAAGTATTTAGCAGCATAATGGCGCCAAAAATAATCCACAATACAGAAACTGTGATTAATAAACCTTGAATTGAGCTGGCTAATACACGGTTAACACTCATTTCCCAGGCAAAAATAGCTATAGCCGCAGTGGCAAAATAGACAACAGGCATAGCTCTTTTAGCAGACCATTGTAGACCAACAAGTAGTAATGCCGATAAGGCGATAGGGATAAAAGCAAGTAGTGCTTGCATTGTAATTGACATAATAATTGACTCTATTTATTCACTACTCAATAGTGAGTAATGATCAGTTTTACAAAGTAATTGACTTAACTGATGAAAAGATTGTTTTTGGAAATAATATTTATCTATTGGTAGTGAAAATAGATAAATATAAACTGCCAATGCACTTGATTTTATTTTTTGTTATTTCAATAAAATCTTTAAATACAACATTAAGTTCTTCATAGGTCTTATATTATTGTATTAATAAAAAAATAAAATCGGGGAATGCACTTAGTTTTTCTACGTGTTTACACTTAGTTTTGATTTTACTAACCAGCATATTGGTGGGATATTGACTTGACGAAATGGCTTTTACAGAAAAACATGCTCTTTGACAGAGTTAGGATAACTTAAATAAAGCACATAAAATAAATGGCTTAGATACTTGTTAAATTACTTACCCTAATCAAAAGTTGAATGTTTGTACACTGAGTTAACTTATAGTGTTGGGGGTTATTCGAATTGAAATGCATTAATTGTCAACGAATTAATCAAATGCGAAAAAAGACGCAAAAACGTCTTTTTTGGAGAAATCCTACAACCTCAACGCCGTAATAACAGGCTAAAAATTGTTGGCTAAAATAAGCAAAGAATGAGCAAAAGCCAACTGTTTTTTGTCCTTGTTTAATTTCTTATGTTTCGGGTGCTAACAACTTCTTTGCTTTCTCAATATCTGACTTTATCAACATACGTTGAAAACCTTTGTAACCACCATTTTCAAATTTATCCACGACTTCTCTAATTTGCGGTAAAAAAACTTCATCTATGACTCCAGAGCAATCCTCGGTCTCACACTTTCTCAGTAAGTCGATTAACATTAAATCACTACCAAGTTTTTGAGACTCAGAAGCATTATCCAAGTAATCCATATATCCTTGTTTTAATAGATCCAAAGATTTATCGTCATAATAAGTATGCTGACCAAGAAAAAAACCACTAGAAAAGCAAATAGATCCAAATACAGCTAATGCCACTAAAGTATAAATTTTCACGAAATCCTCAAAGAAACATAACGCCGCACTAAGCGGACTAAAATAGTGGGTTAAAATGTGTAGCGAAGCGGAACCTAACCAACTGTTTTAGTCCGCTTAAGTGCTTGTTAGGTGTTTTTACCAACCATGATTTTCAGGGTCTGTTTTCTCTCGAACTTCATCTGATAATTTGGACAGTAAAGTTTCATCTGCAAGCCCCTCGCTGCGAATAGCAATAAGTTGTATCAGCGCTTTAGACCGACTATGCCCATCGAAGAGTAGAGCCATTTTTTTATCGCTATTTTGAAGTAATTTATACAATAAAAGGTATCTGTTATGAACATTAGATTTTTTATCAGAAATTACTTCTTGCGATTCTTTTAGCGCAAAAGTGCAGTACTTTTCAATAGCTTTATCCTTGATTTCTTTAAACACTTTCCAATCTGATTCTTTCATATTGAATTCCTGCTGCCGAATTTCAATTAATACCTAACGAGGCTGTAGAATAACTCGTTAATTATGAATTGCCCTATAAAATAGGGGTACTAAATGCATTGCCTGTATCGAGTTAATCGTCTACGGTTCGATACAGGAGTACAAAATATTAGTCGTTTTGCTGAATTAGTTATTCTACAGCCTCAACACCCTAATAATGGGCAAAAAATTGTTGGCTAAAATTAGCGTCGAAAGAGCAAAAGCCAACTGTTATTTGTCCTGCTTAAGTGTTGTTAGGTGAAATCATTATGACCATTGAGCGTAAACTTTTTGTCGATCACTCAAATACATAGCCATTTGTGCGGCATCATTTGGATCGAATTCAACACTTTGAGCTGTGTTACCCCTTGAATTATATAAACCATAATCTTTTTTAGCATATACAGCGAGAAGTGTGATATCCGGAAATCCTTGTTCTATAACGACATCGTTATAAACTTCATTTAAAAAACGCCCTATACCTTGTGCAGCGACACCTATTTTTTTAGCAAGGTCACCGTAAGTTATCTTCGATTTATTCTTCGATACGTCAATAAGGATATTGAGGCATTGTTGGCTTTTATTGGACATAAATACTCCTATAGTTGAATTACACCTAGAGCCCTAATAACAGGCAAAAAATTGTTGGCTAAAATGTTGAGGACAAAAAACAGCCAACTGTCTTTTGTCCTTGTTTAATTTCTTATAGGTTTTTACTCACCTACATGGATTTTTAGCAAAACTTCACTGCCATCTAAATTTTTAACTAGCAATGGTAATACTTCACCTGTTTCTTTATCCATTATTTTTTTGGCTTTATCCGCTGGGCAGCCCGGGATTTTGCAACCATCAAGTTCAAGAACTAATTGACCAACTTTAACTCCAGCTTTTTCTGCTGGAGATCCAGAATGAACTTTATCAATTTTAAACTTGGTTATTTCAGGGCTAAAGAACCCATCAACTGATACACCTGCGGAAATCCCAATTTTACCTTCCGCGAAAGCAGTAAATGGTAAAAACATACTAATTAATATAATTTTTCTAATTAAATTCAAAAGCCTTACTCCTTTAAAAACCTAACGCCTAAATAACAGGCGAAATAATTGTTGGCTAAAATTGTGTAGCGAAACGTAGCCAACTGTTACGTGTCCTTGTTTATTTTTTTGCTCGACTTACCAAGCATTTAGCGTACTTTTACAGGTATTTCACTGCCATCAGGATTTTCTAAAAGTAGATTTATAATGGCTCCTTTCTCTTTCCGCATTAGTTTTTTAGCTTCACCTACTGGGCAACCTGGAATTTTACAATCTTCTATAGAAATAATTTTCTGGCCTAAAACAAGTCCAGCGTTTTCTGCTGGTGAATTAGGCTTTACTTTTTGGATAGTGTAGGAAGATAAGCTAGGACTAAAAAAACCCTCAATTTCAACCTCAGCCGAAACACCAAGTTTTACACGATCTCCGGCTAAAATACTAAACGAGATAATAGAAGTTGAAATCACTAAAAGTTTGAACATTTGCATAAACACTCCATGTAAATCTAACGCATTACTAAGCGACAAAAATAGTTGGCTAAATTGCCAGAAACGAAGCTAGCCAAGTATTTAGCGTCAGTTTGAGTGACTTGTTGAACGGTTTCACTCTGAATTGTTATTTTTGGATTTACAACTTTTACTGTGGCTTAAAAGGACAAAGCTGATAGTAATAATAGCGAAGCCAATGCTTGCAAAAACAGGAGTGAGATTACTATCCTCAGTTGAATAATAAGCTCCTGATAAAATAAGGAATAAAACACCAGATAAGAAATATAGATAAATAAATTTAACGTTTTTCATGATTAACCCTCCATAGTCAAAACCAATGTAATTTAAAGTGACTCAATTAGCAATTATGCACAAATTTCTTGAACCGTATAACGCCCTGTTAACAGCTTGTTATGTGAATTAGCCACATGCTAATTGTGTTTGTTGTATACAGGCTTTCTGAGATTGCTCCGTTGATTCGCCGCCCATACAAAAATCCAACCTCAAAGTCCTTTTTTCAGGGGAAATATCGGAGCCTGTTAATACAGGAACCCACTTCCATTTTTTTAACATTTTACGTGAGTATTTGCCAAGGTGCTTACTCGGTAATGAATTGATGATTTCTACATTTTCAGTTTTACCCGAGTCTGAAATATTCAAAGATAAAACAGCACAACCTCTAATCCCTGAGCGAGCAAGCTCTATTGGATATTTAGGCGTATTTTTATTGGCTCGCTCCCAAATAAAGTTATTTGCAGGTTCTATATCTGTAACCTGCACATCACCATATATATTTTTCGCTATACTACTTGTCGATACAGTTAAAAACGCGAGGCTAGTTAGGACTAATAAATTTTTCATATACACTCCATTGTTTAATCAGTTCACATAACGCCGTTTTAAGCGGCAATAAAATAGTTGGTTAAAATAGCGACGAAGGAGCAAAAACCAACTATTTTTTGTCCTTGTTAAACAGCTTTTTATATTTTTAGCTAGCTACAACCCCAATTTTTCAATAGATGTTGTGTCATAGAATTGAAACTGAATAGCACAATTATTTTTTATCATTTTACGCCAAACTTCAATATATTTTTTTGCCCCTTCGGTATTCCAAAATGTTTCTGACAATTTCAAATACTCTAAAACTGCATTGCTGTGGCCCTTTTTATATAAGGCCCTAATAAGAGTTTTATCAGGGCCAAAACTACCTAATACAGGTGAACCATTAGTATTAGTAGAATCTAATAAATAACTAATTGCAGCTTTTTCTTTTCCTGCATTTAATACCATCCAGCCTAGTGTAATATTTATCAAGTGTGGCATATCGCCAGATTTAGTATAAAAAGGTTTTTTCGATTTGATTTCTTCTATTGCTTCGAACCTGCTGATATTCTTTAATGCGACCTCTTCTGAATCAAATCGTGCACTAAGTACAATATTACTATATAAAAATAAATATTTTTCCCTCTCATTTAAATTCTCAAAAGAAGTAATGCTTAGTTGGTTAAGGGCTTTCTCATAGCTGTCTTTGTCAAGTTTTTCATAAAAAACCAGCCTTTTATCAACATAGGTTATATATTTAGGATCTTTACACCCTGAATATTGTTCCGCGAGTGAATATTTTTCCGCGAATGCAGCTTGAGTAAAACAAATTAAGGTAACAACAAACGCTAATTTCATTTTGTCTCAACTTCCTTATCGACAAATACGTTAAAAATAGTAGTTAACACCGATAGTCGTACTACTCGAACTTTCTGTATAGGTAGGGGTTGGCTCATAATCAGGAAGAATCTGATAATCAATAAATATGTTAAATTGCTTATTGAGCTGATAATTTAAGCCAATACCATAACTTAAACCATGCTCCGAATGGGTACTCTCGAAATCGTAATCACCGATAACATTACCATTTGAATCATTGTTTTGCCCTAAACCACTTATTTCTAACTGTGTATTAGTGTAGCCGACCAAACCATAAAGATTAAATGATTCAAATAAAGGATACGATGCTTTTATTAGTAGAGAAACTTGAGTATCAATATCTTCTTTATACTCACCTCTGGGTGCTTCAGGTGTACCATAAAAACTAGAATAACCTGAGGTTCCTGTACTTAATCTTGTTTCGAGCGCTAAATATTGATTATATTGATATCCTGCAATTAATCCTGCTGTATCAAAATCTCGTGATATGTCTTGGGTATTATACAACACCCCTAGATACCAACTATCATTAGCGGATACAGATGATGCATATGTTGATATTAAAACTGTGAATGTTAGAGGTAGTATTTTTTTCATTTCAAATCCTTTTAATTGTACTAGATGATGTTACTAAAATTTTGATTAAATATAACGCCCAATTAACGGGCAATAAAATAGTTGGCTAAAATTAGCGACGAAGGAGCAAAAACCAACTGTTTTTTGTCCTGCTTAAATGACTTATATGCCTTTTGCCTATTTAGCGCTCAGAACTAGAGCTACGTCCCTCACTCTGTTCATTTAAAATCTGGGATATTTTTTCTTTTTCCCATTCTTCACCAAATGGTTGAAATACTTGGAAAGCGAGGCCAGCAATAAGCGCACTAAAAGATAAGAATATTACAATCAATGGACCTAAATTTTCTCCATCATTGTAGTTAGGCAACATGAAGAGGAGAAATACTGCAATTAAAAATGCAGAGAATGCATAAAAATATTTTATAGAGTTAACTTTCTCTTTTGCTTTGTTTTGCTGAAAATTATCTTTAATCATATTCGCGTCCTCTTCTGTTTGGAGTTTTTTTTCATTATCTATAGCATTTATAAGCTCATCAGTTGATATTTCAAAAACCGCAGCCAAAGACTTCAAGGTTTCAGTTCCAATACTTTCTCCTTTTTCTACTCTTTGAATTGTGCGTACATTTAAAGCGCTTAGTTGCGCCAATTGTTCTTGAGACCAGCGTTTTTCGAGTCTTAATGATTTCACAGGTAACTCCTTTATTGTTGAATGCTGATGCACTATATACCACGGGCATCCTGTCGGTAATGACAAACAGACGACAAATAGCCGACAGACATAAATTTACGCTTGGCATATAACGCCGTTTTAAGCGGCGAGTAATAGCTTGCTAAAATGTGAAACGAAGTGGAGCCGAGCAAGCTGTTACAAGTCCGACTTGAAAACCCTTGTTAGATATCATTATTAGCAGAAAGCAAGTCTAAGGCATTTACTAAAAGCTCATGTTCTTCTGAGCCTCTTTTAATATCCCACGCTTTACCTAAGCAAAGCCCAGCGAAAACAGCTAAAGTTGTTGAAGTGAATCCAAACATATTTTCATCAATAGACAAAATAATGCTAGGCACAAAAACAAAAGTAGTAAAAACTACTCCCAAAATAAAAAATAGCCACTTATTCATCGTTTGCTTTTTATAGTATTTTTCCAATTTGTCTGCAAATTCCAATTTTGTCATAAATCCTCCAGTGATTGATTTGATACCTAACACCCAAATAACAGGCTAAGTAATGGTTGGCGAAAATTGTGTAGCGAAGCGAAACGTAGCCAACTGTTACAGCCCTGCTTTATTGGCTTGTTAGGCTAAGATTATTACTCAACAAGATCAACTGGGTACAAGATACCAAGCCCATTATATTTATGACATTTTAAAACTACCCTTCTTTGTGCATTAATGCCTTTTTGACAGGTTACATCTTGGCTTTTTAAGCCGTAACGTTTGATATATTCTTTAACTATCTCATCTATTTTATCTTTTTGTTGTTCTGTAGCGGCTGCATAGAAATTGTTATATTGCTCAGTCCATTCTTTAACATTGGCTTCTTTTGCAACACCTAACCAGCCCATACCTAACAGTGTAGATTGTTGAACATAATTACCTTTAAGAAACATAAAGGCTAGCGCATACTGAGAGCCTTTATATCCCCATGCAGCAGGCTCTTTAAGTAGGTTAAATGCATCTTCGTAATTGCCTTTATCATATTGCTTAATCCCATTTATCTCTTTAAACCCCAAAGATATCGTGGTTTTTCTCACTATATCTGTTGATTTACACGAAAATAAAAAAACAGAAAGACACAGTAGTGATATCAATCTTTTAATACGCATTTAAAATCCTTTAATACGAGTAAACTCGATAGTAGCCTAACGCCTAATAATGGACTAAAAATTGTTTGCTAAAATAGCGAGGAACGAGCAACAGCAAACAATTTTTAGCCCTGCTTGATTGACTTGTTATAAAGCTTTTTAGCAAAACTATACAACAAGAAATTATTAACTTTACCTTTTCCCGATTTAACCAAAGGCCAGTTATACGAAAACATTGGTTCACCATTATTTTCGTAAACAATAGTCAGTGCAGTAAGGTTATCAATTGCAGTATTGAGACTCAATAATAAGGTAGATTTCATTGTTGCTTTATCGTTTATTAAGGGAATTTCAATATAACCACGGGCGAATACTTTTCCATTTAAGTCTAATGGAAAAACAAATGCCTCTTCCATGGCATCACCTATTGTATATGTGTAAAAACCTTTGCCATATTCATCAATTTCTAACAAATGATAGGAGTAATTTACTCCATTAAATTTAGCCCCTTCCCAAGTCCCCTCAAAGCTTGTATTAGCAATGGCATTAACAGAGAAAAAGGTAAATAAAATAACTATCAGAGTACGCATAATTTTCTTTGCTTTATAGCGCCCAATTAACGGGCAATAAAATTGTTGGCTAAAATGAGTGACGTAGGAGCAAAAGCCAACTTTTTTATCCCTGTTTAATTTCTTATGTGAATTAACTACAACAAGTTCCGTTTTCTTGTATTGGCGGGCACTTAACTGTACCAAAAGAGCAAAAAACACAGCAATCACCAGCTAAAGGCTTTAAGAGTTTATGACAAGATGTACATTCATAAAAATATTGGCAAGCATCCGTTGGCATAGTTTCTTCATGTTTTGCACCGCATTCAGGGCAAGTGATAATCGATTCTAGAATTATCTGATTCATTTAATACCTCAATAGATTAAATTTCACTATTCACATAACGCCCGCTTAAGCGGAAAAATATAGCTGACTAAAATGTTGATCAGAGCGAAACCGAGCAAACTGTTAGCAGTCCCGCTTTAAATTCTTGTTATGTTTAATATTTATTAGGCATGAAAAATACAACTTTATCTTTTGTTATTTTCATTTTTCCATTCATATCCTGCTCGTGCCAAGACCCGCGTCCAAGTTGCAGAGATGTTATCTCTTCTGAGCTAACTGTCATTGTAGATTGAGCCGAACCAACTTGTTTTCGCATCGTTGCTTGAACGGCATCAACTGGAACTATTGAAGGATATTCAAGTAATTCCACCTCTACTTCATCACCTATCGTTCTAATTTGCCAAAACTCATTTTCAGTAATCCAAAGTTGATATGTGTTTGGTTTTAAATTTTCAGGGGGCGTAAACACAGTAGCAATAGAGAAAATACCACCACCTGAAGATACTTCCATTTTGGGACGGGTGTCATTATAGAGTTTAAAGTCCCTTGCTGAGTTCTCGATAGAAACGACTCGCTCTTCCTGTTCAATGACTTCCGCTTT
Organism: Colwellia sp. MB3u-8; assembly: GCF_014076985.1. Lineage (NCBI taxonomy): Bacteria > Pseudomonadati > Pseudomonadota > Gammaproteobacteria > Alteromonadales > Colwelliaceae > Colwellia > Colwellia sp. MB3u-8. The sequence continues at coordinate 4,410 of NZ_JACGVA010000072.1, read as the reverse complement.
TTGAGCATTAGAAAATTCAGGGACCCTATCAGAGGAACCATTAACACCGGGAAAAATGATTTGTAACCCAAAGTACAATATAGCTAAAAAGGCAATCGCAAATCCGCTACCAAATATAAGTCCATTTAAAAACCTTTTGAACACACTACTCTCCGAATTTAAACATAACGCCCTGTTAACAGGCTAAGTAATGGTTGGCTAAAATTGTGTAGCGAAGCGAAACGTAGCCAACTTTTACGTGTCCTTGTTGATTTGCTTGTTAAAACGCTACAATTTATTGCCAAAACATAGTGGGTATCTGCCCCCAAGCAGCCAATATTAAACAAAATTGTATAGACATCATGATCGATGCAACATCCAATTTTATTAACTTACTTTGCAACTTTCCTCTTAAAGAAATCCATAAAGAAAATAAAAGTGTTATCGGCAAAAGCCCTGATAAAAAAGCCAAGCAAATACTTGCCGCAGTAATATCACCAAACTTTAGAAAGGATTGATTAAAATAGATGTATATGGGTAAGCTAAATAGTACAAGGTTTATAAACACCCATTTAATGCGTCCTAAGCCATCTTTATCGCGTTTAACAATTCTAATTAATCCTACTAAAAAGATATAAATCAATCCAATTATGCCAAAGATTAAACTTACCCAATAAAGCACTAGCGTTATACCTGAAGCTTTTTGAAACGTTTTAAGCCCATCACTAATAAACAATCGACTTTCATCATTAGAATAAACAACATGAGAAGCTTGTGTTCTGTTAACATCTCGAAATAAGCTTTCGTCAATTTGAATCAATCGCCTATCAGCATTTTGCAATGACTTAATTAGAAGATGATCGTTTGATTGTTCTAACCAAATAAAATTGAAAAGCATATCAATAAATTCAAATTCAGCCATATTATTTGGCGATGGCAAGTAAATGCCTTGCAACCTTGATAGCTCAACTCCTTTTCCCATAGGCTCTGTAATTTGCGCTGGAGTTAGTCTTAATCTATTGATAAATAATTTATTAAACTTTTCATAGTCAGTAGTTTCGTTATCAGTGTTAGTAGCATAAAAAAATCCCTTGTTCTCATCAGGAAAAAGGCAAATATAGGCTCTAAATCCAAATGTTGTGCCGGGATGACACATACCAAGCACGTTATGCCGATCTCTCTTAGCAAACGCTAATCCATGTCCAATATTCAGGCCAGCTATATGTGCTTCAGTGCCTAAAGGCTCTGTAAGCATATCCATATGTTCAGGGTGCACAAAGCCTTCACCATTCACCTTGCCATCACTCAACACAAACATCATAAACTTAGCCATATCAGGAGCTGTTGTTGTGAATTGTCCAGCTGGCCTTAAATAACTAGGCACAGCAGCTTGAGCAACATTATTTTCATAATAGCCCATCGCCAATAATGGATCTGCGAACTGACCTTGTTGGCTGATGAACTCAAAGCTACTATCATGCATTTCTAAAGGAGTTAAAAGGTTAACATCGAGAAAATATTCGTAACGCTCGTTGGTGACAGCTTCTATAACCATCGCAAGCAAGGTATACCCCATATTGGAATATGAGTATTGTGTGCCTGGTTCTGTTCTAATCTTTAATAGATTGTATTGGCTTGACTCAAAAGCTTCTTCTAATGGGGTATTTGGCAAAGGTTTAGTGCTTAATAATTGCCACATCCGAATGTTGTCTAATCCAGAAGTATGATCGAGTAAGTTTTTGACCTTGATAGGTGAACGATCGTTCCAAGCATTGTCGAAACTTAATTCCGACAGTAATGATTCAACATTACTGTCTAACGAGAGTCTCTCTTCGAATATTAAATGAAGAACGCCCATTGCCAGAACCGATTTGGTAACAGAGCCTACATGCATTTTTTGCGCAGGCTTCATAGGTTCAAACTTTGAAATATTTGCATAGCCCGCACTACCAATCTCAACATGTCCATTTGAAATTGTTGACCAAGATAATCCTACAATATTTTCATTTTCGATAGTCTTTTTGATTTGGGTTTCAATATGAATATCGCTTTTGGCGTAAGCAATATTTAATGAAAACAAAACTAAAAATAATGATAATATTTTTTGGAACATCAACTTCTCAGTATACGACTAGCGCTTTAACGCCCAATTAACGGGCTAAAAATTGTGGGCTAAACTTGAGTGAAACAGCCCGCTGTTTTTAGTCCTTGTTGAATTGCTTGTTATAAAGCCGAAAAACACAGTCCATAAACATAATCATCACTATATTTATTATTAATGATTGAGTTTTGTTTTAAGCAACCTTCTCGTGAAAAGCCAACTTTTTCAAGTACTTTATATGAACCAATATTATTTGATGAACATCGGCCAACTAGCTTATTTAAATTTAGAGTTGTAAATGCGTAGCTTTTAATCAGTGTTAATGCTTCTGTAGCAAAGCCTTTGCCATGTGCTTCAGTTTTTAGTAAATAACCTACTTCAGCTATCTTTGCTTTATGATCAGTAATCTTTAAACCAATACTTCCAAGTTTTTCCCCTGAATCAATTTCCTCAATCGTTAAACTTAACCATTGGTCTGATTTATCATTCCATGGTTGAATTCGACATTTAAATCTCTCCTCAGTTTCTTCGATAGAAAATGGCTCGTAAACATGCTCCATAATTTGAGGGCAAGTATTCAATAATTTAAATAATTCCCAATCAGATCTGTCTAAGAGACGGAGTTTTATTTTACTTCCAGATATTTGCACGAAAATTCCTAAGGCTTTATAACGCCGCATTAAGCGGACAAAAATAGTGGGTTAAAATGTGTCGCGAAGCGAAACGTAACCCACTGTTTTTTTGTTCCGTTTAAATGCCTTTTTATGTTTTTATTTACCAGATTCACTAGTTTCTGTTTGTGCCATGAATAAATCTAATAAATCACCTACTACTAAATGATCAGTATTTACTTCCATAGTAAATTGCGTATCGATTAAATGAAGAGTTGAAGCTATTGAGCCTTGAGAAGATAAGTACATTAGCTTTTTAAAAATTTCTTTGGTCTTTTCATCTGAAGCTTGCCATGCTGTGGCTAAATCATGCATTGTTGGATCGTTGAAGCTAACGGGGTTCCTAGTCGATAATAGTTCTACAAAATGCGGTATTAACTCATCAAGGCACTCTTCTTTTATTTCATTTACAAACTTCATATTATCCAAACTGATAATCTCCTGAAAACATAACGCCGCAATAAACGGCTAAGTAATAGTTGGCTAAAATGTGAAGCGAAGCGGAACCGAGCCAACTGTTACGTGTCCGTTATTTAATTGCCTTGTTAGATTACGATTACTTCAAACCTTTTAATTCTTGAGGGTTAAACTGGTGATTGTAACTATTCCACTTTGAAGCAATACCAATATCATAGCCATAGGTAAGAGTTACTTGAATCAAGTTTTTGTTTAGTGATTCTGGGTATGTTTGAATTATTATTTGGGCTAATTGTTTTGCGATAACGGAATCTTCAACGTTATTGTTATAGAGAAAAGCCTGAGTATTCACATATGTAGTTGTATTGCTACCAGAATCAGATGAGGTAAAAGTAGTTGAACCTTCAGTAACCCCTGCGTATTTTACTGCTTCGTTATTATTTATGGCTTCCTGAGTTGTCAATAGCCCTTTGAAAGGTTCTGATTTAGCTAAGTCTGAAGTAAATACTGGCACAAGGGCTGCTGAAATGAATAAAACTGCCACCACAGCTAAGTGAGGTTTCCACACAGAAGGGAGCGTTTCAGAGCCAACCTCTGCATTTACAACGAAAGTGCCAACCGCAAGATCATGTAATGACTGTCGAGTTACACGATTAAAAATATATAAGTAAGAAATTGATAGTAAGCCACCAAATATAATAAATGATAACGGGTACATTAAGTATGAAAGCAATGCTTCGTTAGTAATTTGAGCTCCATTCAATGAAAATGGAACAGCGAGGAAGCTATACCTTAAAAAGGACTTGGGTAGACTAATAGTTGAATTGGATGAATCTACGACTTTAATGTTTAGTATTTTTTTACCAATTGTTTGACCATCTGATAAGGAGCTATTCATAACTCCAAAATATGTAATTGAGACAGCAAAACCAATTAATCTTCCCCAGCCACCAAGCTGAACGAAGGTATCTTCAAGGAATATACCTACAACGTACCCAAAAACGCCTAAAACCAGAGTGTCAATAAACAAGGCTCCGATTCTTCTCCAAAACCCACAAATCCATTTTTCTTGTACTTCTTCCAAAATTTAATCCTTACTACAATATTTAAAGTAATCTAACGCCGCATTAAGCGGAAAATTATAGTTGGCTAAAATGTTTGAGGAACGAAAAACAGCCAACTGTAAATTTTCCGTTTAAATGCCTTGTTAGGTTAATCTAGCTTCTTTAGTCGCATAGATAA
>NZ_JACGVA010000071.1:0-49038 GCF_014076985.1 Colwellia sp. MB3u-8 | reverse complement strand
AAAATCAAAAAAAATTCACAAAAAAAATCAAAAAAATCACAAAAAAAAGCCCAACTCCCACATCATCACCCGCAGGCCCTTTGTAGGGTGTACTTCAGTCCAACAAGTTAAATGAAATTTAACCGTCAATAGCACATTAACCATACTTGTCTGAGTTGTTACTCTTGGTTATTGGTTATTGGTTATTGGTTATTCATCATGCAAACCTTATAGCACAGCTTAGGTACCGCAATAGGTATGATAAGATTTATCGCCATCAACAGGTGCATCTTGATAGTGTTTAGTATCAGTAAGTTCTGTATAAGGTTGTCGCAATACCGCCAAAAATTTATCTAGCGCCGTTAAATCACCATTTTCTTGGCAAGACGCTAACAGTGCTTCAACATGATGATTTCTTGGAATAACAACAGGATTAGTGCTTACCATTAATGTGTGCGCAGCCGTTTTAAATAGCTCAATTCGAGCATACCAGCGAGGTAACCATTCATTAAGCATATCGGCTAGTGGCGCTTCAATTTCACTTTTGTTCAGTGCCTTGGTTAAAGCAGTAAAGGTTTGGGTGTAATCTAACTTCTGCTTTTGCATAATAGCCAGTAAATCATTAATCAACTGAGCATCACCTTGCTCTGGTTCATCAATGCCAATTTTAGCCGCCATCATAGTCAAGTAACCTTGCTGAATATCTTGATGAAATTGCGCTAATAAAGGCTCCATTTTCGCTACTGCATCATCTTCATCGCTAGCCACTAAAGGTAATAAGGTTTCGGCTAGTCGTGTCATATTCCACTGAATAATGCCTATCTGTTTACCAAAAGCATAACGACCATTACGATCAATTGAGCTAAAAACAGTGTCTAAATCATAAGCATTCATCATGGCACACGGGCCGTAATCTATGGTTTCTCCTGAAATAGTCATATTGTCGGTATTCATCACACCATGAATAAAACCCACCCTTAACCATGACAGTACTAAAGGTATTTGCTTTGACAACACAGCAGAGAAAAATTTAAGCACTTGTTCGCTACTAATATCATCAGCCGTTGTTTTATCATCAGGGCTTGTCGTTGTTGCTACCTTATGTTCAACCAGCAATGCTGGAAAATGTCGATTAATAGCATAATTTGTCAACTTTTTAAGCGAGTCAGTATCGTTACGCGCCGAAAAATATTGAAAAGTGCCCACTCTGATATGGCTTGTGGCAACACGGGTAACAACAGCGCCATCATAAGGTCGCTCGCGATATACATTTTCACCGGTAGTAACCACAGCTAAACAACGTGTAGTTGGCACACCCAGCGCAAACATAGCTTCACTCATCATATACTCGCGCAGCGCTGGGCCAAGCGCACAACGACCATCACCTTGACGTGAAAAAGAACTAACGCCTGAGCCTTTAAGTTGAATATCCCAGCGTTGCCCCTCGGTATCAGCAATGTCACCTAATAAATGTGCACGACCATCACCAAGATGCGGATTAAAGTTACCAAACTGATGCCCAGAATAAGCTTGTGAAACCGGCTTGCTTCCTTCAATTAATTGATTACCTGAGAAGTATTGTGCGATAAGTTCAGCATCATCTTTTTGACTAAAAGGGATAGTTAAGGTTTTTGCTAAGGTTTCATTCCACAATAATAATGAGGGCGCAGCCACAGGTGCAGGAAATGTTTGCTCTGAAAAGCTAGTGCCAAGTGCTTGGTAGTTATTAGACAGGTTTATAGTCATTTATCTCTCTGGGTAAAATTTTTATTCATGGGTTGATAACAATTAAAGATGCTAATTTACTATCAAACTTACTGCAAATTCACTGTAAATTCACTATGCCACCCATAATAACTATAAGCAATAATGGCGTACTGATTGGAGGGTTTTGTTTGCACTCAAACATACAACGAACACTAAACTCTCCTTGCTTTATAACGTCAGCTGTAACAAGCGGATTTGCAGTGAGCGCAGCGAACGAAAAACGCGTCCGAGTTAACGCCATTGTTCGAGTTTGCTTATCTTTTCAGATATTGAATTGAAACAGGCGGAAAGCACTCAAACCCTGGCTTTGAAAAAAGATATCCCTGATATAAGGACACCCCTAATTTATTTAAAAAGTCGAATTCCTCTTCGGTCTCAACTCCTTCAGCGAGCACATCTATGCCAAGGTCAAGACAGACATCAGATATAGCCCTGACGATTGATTGCCGTGGACCATTTTTATCAATATTCCTCAGCAAATACATATCCAGTTTTATCAAGTCAGGCTGCACATCTGCCAGCAAGTTTAAACCGGCATATCCTGCACCAAAATCGTCAATTGCGATTGTAGCCCCTATTCTACGCAACTTATTTAGTGCATTCCACAATTCACTGGAGCTAATAATTGCTTCGCCTTCTGTAATCTCTATGATGAGTTTTTTGGCATCTATACCGTGATGTTGAGAAACGGCAACTGTGTTTTCCACATATTTCCCGCCTTCAAATAAAATGGAACCAGGTGTAAAGTTTAAACTTAAACCGCACTCAAGCCCAAGGTTAGAAGCTAACTTTATAGCGCGCTCTCGACTGGCTTGATCGAATTCCATTAAGCGTGCAGTGGGCACTTGGTCAAAGATGAAACCGGGAGGTTCATTATTTTTTCCTCTCAACAACACTTCATAAGAAACCACTTTGCCAGCGTCAATATTAATGATTGGTTGGAATGCGTGAGTATATTTAATATCTTTGATTATTCCAATCTCCATCGCCCTTGCGCAAAAGCATCAAGAATCTTCTTTGCTCTACCTTTGCTAATATTGACCAGACACGTATTTTCAGTAAAAAAATCGTTTGTTCCGTCAATTTTCGCCAACTCCTGTCTCGATAGCGACGCAGCGCCCATGGTCCAATCATTAAATCGGCGCTCTGGTATAACTTCAGATATTATCTTTACAATATTGCCATGTCGACCGTCTCCGCTTATAGTCGAAAACAGTTGGTTTATGGTTTTTTCTTCGCCTTCTAAAACCTGCAAAAAACTACCGCTATCAGAGACTAACATTCCGGTGACATCCAGAGATTTGTTCTTATTCCTAGCTTTTTCCAACAAAAAAGCTATATCGTGTTTGGAAAAGTCGATATAAGCTTTACTTGCGTAGATCAAATGTATGAGTTCAGTCATTATTGCCTCCTGATTTTCTATTCGCTCTACACGCCAAATAACAGGCTAAGTAATGGTTAGCTAAAATTGTGTAACCAACTATTGCGTATTCTTGTTGATTTTATTGCTATATTTCGTACTCTATACCATGACTTGGTTACTGTAAACGCCAAATAATTTTCATGCTTCTTACTTGCTTGCAACACCTGAACTAAACAGGTTTATTCAAAAAAATAGTTCTTCCGGTACCTATCCTTCAATTGATCAGCATGCCGCTTCAGAGTTAAATAATGCTAATAATCATATCTGTAAAAGACACGGCTAGCCTGTGATTTCATTATTAATGGTTATGAAAAGTAAATGGATCAAGTTATGCAATTTATAGTGAACAATTTAAGCTTTGATAAAATTGACTCTTACGGAAATGATAAACCACTACATGTAAGCGTAAGGAATGAATCAGAAAGGCACTTATAAATCATGAATATCAGCGACAAGGGCAGGCGTATTCCTGGAAGAAAAGCTTACAGCAATGAAGCTAAAATATTAGCGGAAAAATTAATACAATGAATGGAGAAATTTACCGCAACTCTGGTATCTTCTCACACGCTTGTTGCAAAGAAATATCAGGACATCTGCCTAGTGTGCTGCGAGTCGCTTTATTATGATACCTATAACGATACTGAACAGTTAATCAAGATGAACTGAAATACGAATACTAAGTCTATCTCGGTCAGCTATTATATTGAAACGTTTAGGATGTTTTTTACTTAATAAAAACTTTAATTTCCAGTCACTTTTTTTAGTCACTTAGTGCCATTTTACTGCCCTATAAACTTTTATAACTGGGACACACAAAAATCATTTCCGCGGGTCACAACTGGCGACACTTTTATTTATAACGGTAGAAAACACTATGATACCCAAGGTTACACAACAACAGATAAAGCTGGGTTGAACGGTTGATTTATACAAACAAAAAAAGAGCGTAAAGTTACACAGAGTAACAAGATAAACCAGCCCAGTATTTTGTGGCACTATGATGAAAAATAGCCGCTATAACTAGCCTTTGAAGTACAACAACCTATTCTTTACACCTCCATATACACGTTTTTATTTAGTGCGGATTAAACAAGAGGTGAATGAGCTAATTCGGGCTGGATCGTTCTGCTTTTAATAAGCTGTGGGTAATATCGATTGTTTTTTTGAGTTCGGTCTAGTTCGGTCTAGACCGGTGATTTGCAAAAATGGCGTCCTCGGCGGGATTCGCCCCGCAATACATCGCCCTTAGCTTTTCCGCGCTTAGTGTTTTCCGCATTTATATAGAATGTTCATAATCACAAGTTAACCATTACTATAAAAATTTATTAATAAAAGATTCCTGAAACTACGGCAAATTTTTTCAGCTAGAACTCTGAATATTCAGTGTCAGCAACAGAACGAGATCAATCAATACTTATCTGCAATTATGCTGCCCTGTTAGATAGTAACCCATATTATTTAACCAATATTCCGACTGATTTTCTTACATTATGTACATAAAGTCATTGATTAACATGTTAAACGGCCTTAGTTTTATCTGAACTATGATTCAAAGCCAATAAAATCACCTATTTTCCACGTTGGGTGGTATTATGGCCGGTAACCTTACATTTATGCCTTCAAAACTAATTAGTAATTGATTTTTCATCTGTATATTAATTTTATTGATATCTAACTTTAAGACAATCTTGAGTTAAATCTAGGGGTTATTATAACCCTCTGCGCTTTTACTTTACGAACTCAACAGGATAAAAATGACAATTTCTATATTAATTTGTGATGATTCAAATGTGGCACGAAAACAACTCCAAAGAATACTTCCTGAAGGTTGGGCCGCAAACACACAACTAGTAAAAAACGGCCAAGAAGCACTTGATGTGCTTCGTACTGAGGAAATAGATCTTTTATTTCTAGATTTAACCATGCCGGTATTAGATGGTTTTAGCGTATTAAAAATAATGCAAGCTGAAGCTATCGTTATTAATACCATTGTTATTTCTGCGGATATTCAAGACGAAGCGAAAAAAATAGTTGAGGCCGCCGGAGCATTAGATTTTATTAGAAAACCTATTTCGGCAACCACATTAATAGAAGTTTTAAAAAAGCATAAGTTACTATGAAAAATAGTTTCAACTTTACCGAAGATCAACGAGACTATTTGCAAGAAATTTGTAACATAGGCATGGGGCAGGCAGGCAAATCACTTTCTGTGCTATTTGAGCAATATGTGACTTTATCTGTACCTTCGATTGAAATTTTTTCAGCGAAAAATTTAATTACGACATTAAAACGATTGATACCCGCTGAACAAATATCGGCGGTCCGCCAGGGGTTTTATACTCATGTAGTAGATCCTAATATTTGTGGTGAATCCATTACCATCTTCAGCAACACCGACTTCGAACAGCTGGCACAATTAATTGATTTAGATGAGGAAGTAACATTTGAAGTTGAGCAGGAAATATTGCTTGAAATTTCAAATATTATCAATGGTGCTTGTTTGTCCGGTATTGCGGAACAAATATCAGAACGTTTTTTTAGTACGCCGCCATCTATGATGGGGCAATCCATCATAATAGAGAATTTACTCAATCAAGATCACTTGATATGGGATCATGCGCTTTCTATAAAAATACAATACAGTGTTGAACAGCATTCATTTCAGTGCGACTTATTGCTTTTGATGCCAGATTCTTCGGTTGAATACTTACAAAATGTTTTAAACCGGCTTATTGATGAGTTGTAAATATTATGACTAATAAATTTTCTTACACTAATAATGTTATTGATTGCGTTGATAGTGGCGTTTTTGTTGTAGATAAAAATTTCACTGTGCATCTGTGGAACGACTACATGGCTATTCGTTGTCAGTTCACCTCTGATGATATTGTTGGTTTAAATATCTTTGATTGCTTTCCTAACTTAGCTCAAAAATGGTTTAAAAGAAAAATTAAAAGTGTGCTCATTTTAAAGAGCCCGTCTTATTCTGGATGGGAACAAAGAGCTTACTTATTTAAGTTTCCACATGGCCGCTCTGTCACCGGTGGTGTTGATTTTATGTATCAAAATTGCTGTTTTACGCCCATATTTGACCAAGATAATAATGTTGAGTATGTTTGCGTTACCATTAAAGACGTGACCGATATCGCAATAGCAACCATGAAACTCAAAGATACTGTTATGGAATTAAAGCGTATCAACAGTATTGATGGTTTAACACAATTGTATAACCGATCTCATTGGGAAAAATGTTTCCGAAATGAAGTGAGTCGAGTTAACAGATATGAACACCAAGTTTCTCTTATTATGTTTGATATGGACTTTTTTAAAAAAATCAACGATCGGTACGGCCATTTGTGTGGTGATGAAGTACTGAGGCAAGTGGCGATACGCTGTACTGAATCATTACGTTTAAGTGATGTTATAGGGCGTTATGGCGGTGAAGAATTCTGTGTATTTTTACCTGGGACCGATTTAAGTGGTGCAGCCTATATAGCAGAAAAGCTGAGGCATATTATTTCCGATACACCTGTTTATTATAACTCAATAGCCGTTTCTATATCGATCAGTATTGGTTTTACCTGCTCTCGTTCATCAGACAATAATTACGAAACACTTATTCATGAAGCAGACACAGCTTTATATGCGGCAAAAAACAATGGCCGTTCTCAATGTGTTGACTTTTTTGATTGCGATGTTTAAGTTAGCCACAAAAACTAACGGCTAGCCTTATTATTCGTCTAACAGATTAAAACAGTTAGCAGCTCCTCTTGACTCTTGATATATAGGGTAACGCACTAAAGCATAGCTCGCTAACATTTACCCTAACTCGTCATACAGCGCGCTCTATATTCAAAGGTTTTTCCTGTACTTATGACGGGCAGTAAGAGGTAAGTATTAAAAAACAGCTTAAAATTTTCTTTGCTGCTGTTTTTTTATATTTTCTTGATTACTAACTACTTTATCAAAAATATAAATCCTCATTTATCTCTTTCTTAATTTACTATAGCCTACAGCAAGTAAGCGTTTAAATTAAAAGGATTTTCATGAGCACCACAGGTATCTACGAGCAGTTAATTACGCAGTTAGTTGAGCAAAACTTAGATCGTGAATCCTTTTATGTTGTATACCTTTCCTCAGTAAATGAAAGTCAATCAGTGAATGGAAAACAGATGGCCATCGCGCTTTGGCGTGGTTGAATGATGAAGTTAATGCTGTTTCTAAGAGGAATAAAGGAGATAAAGTGCCTTCTTTACCAAGAACAAAAGCTTATCGCATACACCGCAGCTAACCTGCCTTTTAAGTTAACCAGACGAGTTTGTACTTTGAATTCACTACTGATTTAGGCCATTAAAATAAAAAATAATATTGATATAAAGTTTTATATTTTTCATTACTTACTTATTTTTACTTATGCCCTTTTTCCCTATGTTCACTATAGATTTAGTTACCATTTATTTGTAATGTAGTTATTATCTGACATCTCATATACTCAAGCTATGCAACAAGAACTATTATTTTCCTCTAAAGAATTCAAACAACTATTAGGTGTTTCAGATTGTGAACTGATGCACTTGCGAGTATCAGGTAAATTAATATTTGTAAAAAAAGGGCATACCTTTTTATACCAACTTGAGGATAAAAACGTATTACTGAAACATCCTTTAGCTAACCAACTGGTAAACTGGTATCGAGAAAAACATAATATATCCATAGATAACTATCCCAAAGAAGTTGAATCAATCAATTCTACTCTAGATCTTATCGAAACAGTTTTACTACCAGTAAGTAAAAATTTTGGTGATGTTAAAATCACATATGGCTTTGTCTCACCTGAACTAAACAGGTTTATTCAAAAAAATAGTTCTTCCGGTACATATCCTTCAATTGATCAGCATGCAGCTTCAGAGTTAAATAATGCTAATAATCATATCTGCAAAAGACACGGCTTAGCCTGTGATTTCATTATTAATGGTTATGAAAAGCAAATGGATCAAGTTATGCTATTTATAGTGAACAATTTAAGCTTTGATAAAATTTACTATTACGGAAATGATAAACCACTACATGTAAGCGTAGGGAATGAATCAGAAAGGCACTTACAAATCATGAATATCAGCGACAAGGGCAGGCGTATTCCTGGAAGAAAAGCTTACGGCAATGAAGCTAAAATATTAGCGGAAGAATTAATACAATGAATGCAGAGCAATTTAAAGAATTAGTCAACTCACTTAGTGTGGGTAAGAAGCTACCTGATTCACCTTTATCAAAAATATAAATCCTCATTTATCTCTTTCTTAATTTACTATACCCTACAGCAAGTAAGCGTTTAAAATAAAAGGATTTTCATGAATACCACAGGTATCTACGAGCAGTTAATTACGCAGTTAGTTGAGCAAAATTTAGATAGAGAAACTTTCCATGTTGGCGAACGGTTATTAGAGGCTGGCGAAGCAGCTACTTGGTTATCTCGTTTTTTAACCCGTCTTATCGAAATTGCTATGGACTCAGTGCCCAATGGCGAGTCTAGAATTCATAATCAAATAAATCTCGCAAACACTATTGTTCAGTGGCTTAGCACGCACATTAAAGATGAAGCCTTAATCACTGATAATTTACTTGATAGCCAAGGCAAAATTCTTACCGCGTTATTTGATAAATCAAACCCCATTGCTGCTGACCTACCTAAATACGTAGATGCGATTATGCCAATAACCGGACTCACGCAGAGTGAGTTGTTTTGCGGCAGTAATGTCGGTGTTTCACTAGAGACTGAAATTAAAAGAGAGATCCAATCGTCAGATAAAATTTATTGGCTGGTCTCCTTTATAAAATGGACTGGCATTCGAATATTTAAAAATGAATTAGCGTCTTTCGCCCGTAGCGGCAAACAATTAAAAATAATCACCACCTCGTACATGGGCGCTACTGATGCAAAAGCGGTAGAGTTTTTAGCTTCATTACCCAACACCGAAGTTAAGCTTAGTTACAATACTAACCGTGAACGACTGCACGCAAAATCGTATTTATTCATCCGCAATACTGGCTTTCATACCGGTTACATTGGCTCGTCTAATTTATCACATTCGGCCTTAACCAGTGGTTTGGAATGGAACCTTAAAATTACCTCACAAGAAATACCGCATATCATTGAAAAATCGCTCAGCACCTTTGAAACCTACTGGGAATCACCTGACTTTGAGCACTTTGATGGTAAAGCAGCAAGCCGTGAAAAGCTAAACACAGCACTGCAAGAAGCAAAAGGCACGTTCAATAACGCAACGCCAAGTTTTTATTTTGATATCAAACCACACTCGCATCAGCAAACCATATTAGAAAAATTACAGGTTGAGCGAAACTTGCATAATCGCTACCGAAACTTAGTGGTTGCCGCAACAGGCACAGGTAAAACCATTATTTCGGCTTTTGACTTTGCGCGTTTCTATACTAAAAATCCCGAAGCAAAGTTTTTGTTTATTGCCCACAGAGAAGAAATACTAAAGCAGGCATTGGGTGCTTATCGTGGCGTATTAAAAAATAGCGCTTTTGGTGAGTTGTGGGTTGGTAATAACAAACCCAGCAAATATCAGCACCTCTTTGCCTCTATTCAATCGTTAAATAATCAGCTTAACAGTCAAACGGAACAGTTAGCCTTAAGTGAAGATTACTTTGATTACATTGTTATTGATGAAGTTCATCATATTTCAGCGAGTAGTTATCGCACGGTATTAAAACACTTTAGCCCACAAATACTCTTGGGATTGACGGCAACCCCCGAGCGCCATGATGGTACTGATATTCTAAGTGATTTTTGTAACGTTATTGCCGCAGAAATACGCTTACCTGAAGCGATAAATCAACGCCATCTTTCACCCTTTCAATACTTTGGTATAGATGATGATACTGATCTGACAAAAGTAAAGTGGTCTAAAGGCCGTTATGATATTGCCGAATTAACTCATCTTTATACCTATAACGACCAAAGGGTTTTGCGCATTATACAAAGCTTACAAGAGGTAGTTACCGACATATCACAAATGCGCGCCCTCGCCTTTTGTGTTAGTAAAGAGCACGCAAAATTTATGGCACAAAAATTCACCCTGCATAATATTGCTTGTGGTGTATTAACCAGTGATAACAGTAAAGACCGAGAAATTCAGCAGCAGCGACTTAAATCAAAGCAAATAAATGTACTGTTTGTCGTTGATATATTTAATGAAGGTGTCGATATTCCAGAGCTAGATACTTTGCTGTTTTTACGCCCAACTGAAAGCTTAACTATTTTCCTACAGCAACTTGGTCGAGGTTTGCGCTTAACTGACAATAAAGAATGTTGCACTATTCTCGATTTTGTCGGTAATTCACGACCAGAATACGACTTTTCTAGCAAGTTTAGAGCCTTAGTAGGGAAAACTAATCAAGCCATTGGCAAAGAAGTGAAGCAAGGCTTTCCTCACTTACCGTTAGGTTGCCGCATTGAATTGCAAGAAAGAACGCAAACCATGATCTTGAAAAACATTAGCCAAGCGTCGCTAAACAGAAATAGGCTATTCAGCTTAATCATAAGTTTCCAGCATGGTACAAAATTACCGTTAACACTAACTAACTTTTTACATCTTAACGATAGCATTACCTTAGAAGATATTTACAAGATCAAAATTGGCACATTTGGCGGTTGGTCAGTATTAGTTGCTGCAAGCAAGAACAACGAAATAGCGCTAGAGAATAAAGCACTTTATGCGGCTTATTATCGAGCCATTAATAATAGACTACTCAACTGTTCTTCAATTTCGTATTTACGTTTTATTAAAGCGCTTTGCGATAACGATTTTTCAATACCAGCATTAAATAGTGATCATACAGAGACAAACGCCCAACAGCATCAACAACAGTTTGCCTTAATGTGTCATTACGATTTTTGGAATAAAACAGGTAAACAACTTGGCTTTAATGATTTATCAGAAAGCTTGCTAGCACTGAGAAACACAACACTGCTTAGCGAACTAGCTGAAGTTATTTCAATACTGATTGAACGACTAGAGTTTACTATGCCAAAAGTTAACAATATGGTAGTAGATTCATCACCACTTAACATGCATGTTCGCTACCCGAAAGAACATATTCTTGTGGCGTTTGGTGATAGTACCTTTACTAAAAAGTCATCGAGTCAAGAAGGTGTGTTAAATATTGCTGACGCTAATACCCAGCTGTTATTCGTTACCTTGAATAAATGTGAAAAACAATTTTCAGCCACCACCATGTACCATGATTACGCCATTAGCCCAACCTTGTTTCACTGGCAAACTCAGAACAGCGCACGACCCAATTCAGGCCGAGGTTTAGGTTACATCCAACAGAAAGAAACGAAGAAAATCATCCTGTTATTTGTCCGTGAACAGGGCAAAGATGAAAATGACAGAACTATGGGTTTTGTCAATTTTGGTCCGGTAGATTTTGTGAAATATGAAGGCAGTCAGCCAATGAATATTACATGGAAGTTAAAACATCCCATGCCAGCATATTTGTGGCATGAGACGGCTAAATTGGCGGTGGGCTGATTTATTTAATATCATTAAAAAGTTTCCATTATTCTGGAGCTCTTATTATTAGATGCCCTGATAATGGAGCGTAGATGTTCATACATAATGGGATTAGTATTTGAAATATTCACTTTTGCCACAAACCTGACCTAATTTAGTCGTGAAATTATCACTGTAAATAGTCCGCTTAGCCACCAGCCTGTGTGAAAACTATTTCGAACTTACGTAATTGGATAATATCAACGTAAAAAGGCTCCGTAGATTAAATTCTGTAGTATACGTTTGAGGTAAAACCACCTGTAAATTCACGTAGCGTCGCATAAAAAGTTTACTCTGAGAGTTTTTACACAGCCTGCCATCAAAGCTGTCGTTCACTTATATTACTTCAAAGTGATATTTCCTTAAATTTAGTATGATTTTGATATTTCAAAGTGGATGCTATTTTAAATAGGTAGATCACCTTTACTTTTTAAAAGCTTGATTTCATTAATTTCTATTAGCCCTTCGTTAATAAAAGAAAAAATCACTATCCAGCCAACTATTGCAATAAAAGGAGCTTTAATTAACCAAGGGAACATCCAATCTCCACTATTCCATAACATATGTGAAAGGACAGCTATCAGAAAAACCCTTATAAAAGTAAATTCAAACAACATACTTATATTAAAGGCTCTACCTTTTTTTACTTTCCACAAAGCAGCCCCTATCATTCCCGTCCAAACAATATGCCCAAACGGTGACAAAACCCCTCTCAATGTAATATTGTCTATCATAGACTCATAACCTTCATTCAAAAGAATTTCAAAAGCATACCCTGCACTTTCAAATGCACCAAAGCCACAGCCAACCGCTGCTCCAAATAAAAGTCCATTTAAAATATAAGGGTATCGCACTGCATTAGCAATCAATAAAAGGGCAATCAACTTTCCAGGTTCTTCAGCAATACCAGCAACAGGTGCTCCTAACCAATTTAGGTCAGAAGTTAATTGAAACATCAATAAAGATAAAATTAATGATAGAATTCCTCCTTGCAAAACCGATTTAAAAACTTTTATCAAAGAAATATTTCTAGGAAGATTAGTTTCAAAAAAGAAAACTAATACACTTAAAGGCATTGCAAAAGTCCCAACAAATATCAACCCGGGTAATAGCTTTAAATTCTCCCAATATTCAAACGAATAAACAAAGCCTAGATAGGTTAAGAGCATCAACCCAAATAGCCGTATAAATAACCAAGGTCTTGGGAATTCTGAAGTTATTGTTCCAATATTTGGTGTTGTAGCAATAGTACCCACTGAATAATATTCTTCCAGCTCCTTATCATTCCTTTTTTTAAATACGTCAGACAGCAGTAATTTTATGCTAAAACCAGTTATATCTTTAGTACCAGCAAAGGATGTTACATGCTGGCTCAAGGTTGTTCTTTCTTTGCTAACTGGACCGCTTTTTATCTTATTTTCGTTTAACACTAAACTATCAGCATTATTCCCATCCTGCTCACAGTTTAAATAACATATAACACCAATCTCCAAAATTTTATCATTCATGTAAATAGCTTTCTCTTTACATAAATTCGTCTTTAAGACATAATTTTTTCCATCAAAATATTTTTCAGCTTTAGCTTTTGATATTTTAAAGAGAGCAGCAAATGCACTTAGAACTGTTTTTAAATCTTTATCTGGAGCAATCTCTCCTTTAAAAACTAGCTTATAATAACTATCCATAGACTTATCTCGCAAACAATAACTTTACTGATGGAGTTACTGCTAAACTAATTTCCATCCCTACGCTTCTCATACTTTTGATACTTATTTTTTTCTGTAAATCAGCACTCATTTTTATTGCATTTACCAACATGGTCACAATAGGTTTATCTTTAACTTTCTCTTTCAATTCATCCATTGTTAGAGTTGTCTCATTATTCATTTTAACGATAACAATAACTTTAGGTGATACACCAAGTTCCATTTCTAATTCTGCTATCGTATAACCTGCATTTTCTAGATAAGGCATAGATGAATTTATTTGTACTACTGATTCTTGTAGTTTTTTCATTCCAATACCTTGAGCACGCTTTAAATGCTCTAATGCTACTTTCTGAGCTTTTTGTGTAAAAGCATTAGAGGCAAAGCTGCTCTCTTCCTCCTCAATTACATATGCACCAGAAATTAAATCATGAAAACCTCTTCGCTTAGGATTAAAAAATATACTTACTGCCGTAATTAGAAAAAAGGCAAAGCCAACTAAGAATAAAGCAGATCTTATAAATGATTTTGTGAAATTTAAAGGGCTGGCATTTTCATCTACAACTTTTACTTTTAAAAGTCTAGCTCCTATAGTTTTCCCATTAGACATATTTGCAGTCATCAATGTGAAATAAATAAGACTTAAAACAAAACCGAGGTATTCTAAATTCTCTACGGAGGCTGATATGAAAGTAGTGACCAAAAAACCGATTAGTAAGGCACATCCCGTAATTAGTAATTGATCAATAAAAAAGACTACAGATCGTTTCCAAGGTTTTGCTATTAACAGTTCATCTACTTTTAAGGTCTGACTTTCTTGATTTTTATTTGTTGTTTCTTGGGTAGTATCCTCTTCAACTTCTTCAATATTGAATAAATCTTCATTATTATTTTTAAATTGAATATCGGCCTTACCACCAAACTTAAGTATTGCTTGTTGAATCTTATTTGCTTTTTCTTCATCTACATCGCTAAAAAGAGTAAGATCATTTTGCTTCAAATATTTTACGATATCGTCTTTAGATGCATTGGGGAAACTACGCTTAATTATTCCAGCAAGGTTAGCAATATTTTTTGTATTACTAATTCCTTTGTATATAACATCACACTTCATCACGTACTATTATCCCTATAATTATTTAGTTTCAAGTTACCACCTAAAAACTAAGTTTCCATTGGTAAACATTACATAAACAGCTATTCAATTTTTTTATGAACTTATTATATATATATATAAATCAAAATCATAGATGCGATACTTCAAGTAATTGATATATTTCTTCTCATAGCCATAGTCTTTTATCTGGCAAAATTAGCCGTTTATATTTTACATCCCAAAGGCAATGAGCTTCAAGCCGACGTTAGGATTAACAAGTTGCTAACTTCCGCTCTAGCGCACCAAAGAGACATGTTAGTTAAAGAATAAATGAGGACAGAGTAAATTGAAACATTCACCATTCCCTCAACTGCTGCATTTCTTTCAATCGTCCACGTTGCATAACCAATGCCTCAAACAAGTCATCTACTGACGAGTTATCTGAACTTAACCCCGGCAGTGCAATATTAGCCTCAGCGAAAAATCGTTTCTGAATCTGATCTTCTGGTTCTAGCCAAGCAACTTGCCACCAATGTTGAATTCTTTCTTTAGCCACTTTTAATTTGTACTCGGTTGGTAATCTATCGCTTTTTTGATTATTCACTTGGCTATCCGTTGGCAATAAATTCCATAAATCGTTATTGGGCCAGCGAGCAAAAGGCATACTGTGATCAATATCGTATTTTTGTTTTAATGATTTAGCCGACCACACGCATTGTATTTTTTCGTCTTTTGGTAATGCATTTTGTATGAGTTCGAAACGTTTACGTACCTCAACAGTCGTGCGTTTAGGCTCTTCCCAATTTAGCGCTTGAGCTAATTTATATTGATTTTCAGGCGCTTTATATTGAGCATTACCGGCATAACTTGCCATGGTTTTTACCCATTCATTAACTAGTACAGGTTCAATCCAACAGGCGTAGCGATTAAACGCCAGCCAAGTCGATTCAGGCAGTGAAAATTCGCCCCACTGTTCAAGGGTTTGTAAATCAAGAAATATGCTGTCTTTGGCTTTTACGGTTTTGCTGGCTACTTCAAATACGGTGTTATCACTATTGGCTTCTCTATTAGGAAAGGTGATATAACGACATGGCATCGTTTTAATATTACTGACTGCCGCAGAGAGTGTTTTATGCAGCGCGATCGCATCGTCACCGGTAAATAGATTGCCAATACGATAATCTGACGCGCTGCGATGGGTTAATTTCTGCCAGCCATTCGCTTTCATAAACCCCATGTTGGGGCTTTTATTCGGTGTTTGAAATATATTGTGGCTATCAATTAAGTCTTTGTATTGATGACACCAATACAGCGCGACTAGGCCTACGGGTAAAATAACGCGATCGCCAAATGGTGATGGCTCTCGCCTTAGCACAGCGCCTGCATGACCATCGGCAATTCTTAATAAAACTCTAAGTAAGGCCAGTTTATGGGTTGCTGATTTGCCATCGTTTAGTGCTACATGGCGAATAAAAGGAAAAGCGCCCGTGCCATCGTCTGGCATTTGCAATACTAGGGTTTGCCACGAAACGTGATCACGTCCGAGTTTGTCTGATTCTTTTGGTGTTTCTAGTTTAGTAAATAGCCCAACATCGCTCGCGAGTTGTTTAATTTCGTCAGCGCACACGGTATGCATTTTACGTTCGTTGCGATCCTCAATGGTTTGCCCGTGCCTGAGAGAAATAACCAGTTTGCCACCAGGTTTAAGTAAATTAGCTAATTTACGTATTGAGCGCGCACGATCACTTACCGGGATATGCATCCAAACCGCGCTTAAGAGGATTAAATCAAAGCTGACTTCTTGCTTGGTGATAACGCTTAATGCGGGTAATGAATCTGTCAGCCACTTTACGTTTAGCCCTGTGGTTTGCCTTGCACCAAGTTCAGCCAATAGGTTGGCAGGTTCAACAGCCACTACTTGAACCTTGTTTTCGGTGCCGTGAGTTTGTGCGGCAAGTTGCGCTATATGTTTAGCATCGCGACCAGAGCCTGCGCCAATATCAAGAATACGCGCATGAGCATTTTTTATAACGGATGGCAAAAGTTGCGACCAACTTTGATGTACCTCATCAAATGATTTTGACAGGTATTGCTGGGCTAACTTATTGGCATTTTTATTATAAAATTGAGGAGGCAAGCGCGGGTTCCTTTCGCGTAGATATCTTTATAATTCCATTGTGACACAAAGCTTACCCACATTGTTGTTTTCTATCAATGCATTACAAATTAATACAATTATATATCTTCATGTAAATTAGAGAGTAAATTCAATCAATCATCTAATTCAGATTCATTTGATGATTGACAGTTATTACCATAAATGGCCATGATTGTTGCAACCATATCCATTAGCGCGCTTGCCCAACAACATAGCCAGACACTTAACGGCAATAAACCAAGATAGATTATCAGCTCCCTTTCAAAAACTAGCTCGTCATAATTTTTTAGATGGAGAAGACAGTATTTTCGATTACGGTTGCGGAAAAGGAGGTGATACCAAAGAGCTTGAAGCTCATGGGTTAAATATCAATAGCTGAGATTCTACTTATAAACCAGAGGGTGAAAAAAACCAAGTGATATAATGAACTTAGGCATCGTATTAAACGTAATTGAAAACGTAAACGAGCGCACCGAAACACTTCAAAAAGCATGGCAACTTAGTGACAAATTACTGGTTGTCTCCGTTATGTTAGCGGGCTCAGCAAAGCTAGAGCAATTAAATTAGCAACGGCCCTACTTTTATGTTCCTTGGCTTCTCTCTGTGTATACATAATTTAAATTCTTCTAATGTTACATTAATCTTTGTTGTAGGATTTTCTCAGTTGCCTATAACAAACAGCATTAGCCCACCAGATCTTCTGGTGGCGTTTATTTCAACTGTTTTATCAAAAGTGGCTCAATATGTATTAAATTTGCGATTATTAAGTCACTCCTTCGTTTACGATCAAGCATCTGTAAAATCTAATAGCGAACAAATATTGGAAAAACCTTTCGTCGTAACATGCATATAAATCGCCATTGTTTGAGAACTAGAATGACCTAATAACGCTTAAATATAGCGAAGGTCTGTACCCTGTTCTAAGAGGTGAGTCGCAAAACATTCATCACCGCTAACTGCTTTAAACAAAAATACCTAGGTCGGTAGGCTAGAATACATTCACGCAACAACACTAAACACTTATTGTGCAACAACCTCACCCAACCACCAACGTAATCAAAATCATACTCCCAAACACAACCGGCCAATAAGCTACCTTAGGAATAAGGTTATCCTTATACAAAATTATATTCCGCAATCCCGACGCCTGAATAGAAAACAAAAACGTATTAGCCGTCGCCAACACCAACAGGCCATACATAAAAATATAAAATAACTCAATGTAGACAATACTCGCCCCGGCGAACTGTTCTCTTAATTGTATATGGGCCAACATAACAACAAAGAACAAACCTGAACTTGTGCCAATGAAACCTGCGACGCTAAAGCCCAGTTTATGAGCGTGATTTTTATTCTCAGAAACGGTTAACAGCGCAGCGAATAACAATGCAGCCACCAAAAACAAAGGCAAAAGATAAACAATAAATGCGTTTTTAAATTTTCTCTTTACAACAAAGTTATACTGCAGCTCTGGAAAGTTCGATTGACCTACATAGTTATCAAGACCAAAATTAGTGTCGTAGTTAGACGTGTGATAATCGAAGTAGGTGTTCTCTCGAATCCAGGTGCCGAGGACGATACTTTTTTCAATCCCGAAGATATCTTCAAGCCCTGTCGCCTCATAGGCTTTATAGTCAGGTATCAAGATCACGTTTTTGGAAAAGTCTTTGGCCCACATTCGCACCCAGACAGTTTTGTGATCAAAGGGGTAGACGGAATAATCAAACGGTTGGCGTAAGGTGGCTTCGAAATACCAACCAATCACCTCTTCATCACCACTACTCACGCGATACACTTCGCGCGGATCAATACTACCGGTATTAACTTGTTCCGGAAAAATAAACCCTACTTCATCTTTACCGGGTTTAATGTCATCGTGTACATTGTTTTGATAGTGCTGCCAGATATAACCTGAAATATTTACTTCCATTGAGTTAAAAAATTGAAGTGACTGAATAAAGATTCCCGTTTTAATTTTAGTGGCAGGGGAAGTCTGGGTATTATCCCACTTTTGTATTTCGGCCAATGCGGCCTGCTCACTAACCAATTGAGTCGGTTCGACTTTATATTGATTCATTTTTACCCATAGCATCACCAGTATCACAATAAATACCATTGATATGATTGCCGATAGGAGCCACCAAGTCGTTTTCTTCATTCTAGGTTCCTCCACACTTTCTTTTATTGCAGTGCTTGTGCTGCCCGCTTCGGACGCTAACCTTGCCGCTTTCTTTGGGTAAAGGCCTCAGGTCGATTCTCTACAAACTAAAAAGAAGATCCAGCTTCGCTCTCCATTGGTGAGAAACCATAGGCAATCGATCGGCTTGCATTATCTTGCGTTTTGTCAGCGGGAAGATTCATAATTATTTTCTTTTCTGGATTTGGTCTATTGTCTATAATGTTATATGTATGGTGTTGTAGCGAACCCAATGGGTAGCTGTGCACTATACATTTTGTTATAGGCTTTATTCTTTTTACAACATTACATTATTTAATCATCGCTCCTAGCGCCTCGGAGTTGGGCATCTTCAAGTTTAGACTCGGCTTCAAATAATTCTTCACTTTTTTCTGACCCTAATAAACCTCCGTCTTCACCTGATTGATGATTATCATAACCAGCCTTAATTGCAGCGCCTTTTATAATGTATCCCACTCCTTTATTGAGTGGTGTTGTGACAGCTTTGGCTGGTGGGAAAAGATTAGCTGCCTTATCAAGTCCGCCCGTAACTTTAGAAAATTTATTTAAGGCATGTCCTGCTTTTGTTGAATCTACTGATTGTTCAGCCAGATCCTTCTTTTTCTTAAGCCCGACTCCGAATCGTTTTGCTTTTACAACGTTTGGTTTAGCCTTTTCCATTGCACTTGGACCGCTTCCTAGAAGAGACTCTTGTTCTTTTTTCTTCTTAGACCAAGGCCACATCATCTGTATTGGCTTCTCAGAAGATATTGATTTGAACTGAGTAACTTGACTATTTTCTTGGTTGCTGTTCGCCAAGTTTTGCAAAGTTTTCAACTGCTTTACTTGAGGGCTATTATTAGTAACCTCTTGCAGTTTCCTTTGAGCAACAGCATCTGGACGGTTATCCAAAAATTGAAAAGTAGACTTCCCATTACTCTGATTTTGTGAAATAGCATTTGCCACTGATTGGCTTTTATTTTTTTGTGTTTTGTCAGCGTGATTGTTCATGATTTATTTTTCCAGTTTTGGTCAATTGCCTATAACAATCTCAGAAAATCCACTATGGACTTTATTAAGACTATCTCTTTATCTACACTGGTCTTTTAACGAACTTTCTTAATATTAAAAAGCCACTCTTCATATAGTTATTTCATCGAGGGGGGATCGAATCCCTTTAAGACCTTTTGTCGACTTTTTTCACGCTCAAGGCTGCTGAGTATATATCTAGGTCGTTATTGAACTTGAATGTCCCAGCAAGGTTTGTATGTACCTAAGATCCGTACCCAGTTCCAAAAGGTGGGTGGCGAAGGAATGCCGCAAGGTATGCAAAACGCCTTTTTATCTATCCCCGAAGACTTTAGTGCTCGCTCAAAAATCTTACGCAAACTCGTCGCCGAATATCGATCGCCTCCCGCGCCTTCAAATAGATACTCTTTAGGGCAATACTACCTAAAATAGTTACTCTTAAATGCCTTGTTGAACTTTTTGCAGTGCTTTATTACCCATAGTGCTAGCTTCACTTTCTAAACCTGCATTGTCGTTAACCGCCATGCCGCTAACACTGGTGGTGGGTTGCACTCTTCCTTGCGCTTGTTGTACTACGTGTCCTAATTCGTGAGGTAAATGTTTTTCTTGTCCACTGGCTAAATGTATATCGCTACCTTGTGCATAGGCATGTGCTTGTACTGTTGCGGGTTTTGAAGAATTGTAGTGCACATTTACGTGTTCGAGCGACATGCCAGATAGGTTTTCCATGCCCGATTTTAAATTGTCGGGTAAGCCGGTTTTGTTTTCTTTTTTCTGAATGGGTGTATTGGAAGGTTGAAATGATGCTTTGTTTTGAATGCGGTTATTAGCAATTTTCTGAAGTTGAGACAATGCAGTTGTTTGTTGGCGATTATCAACAAAATTTGACGTTAATGAGCTGTTATGCTTTTGTTGCCTAACATTAGCTGAATTAATCGACTCTTTTTGTTCTGTTACTGGTGCAACAACTGCTTTCATGAGAGTTCCTTTCATTGTATTTTACCTGATACTACTTACTGCTATTCGATAGTTACAACCTTATGAATTACTGCTGACTTTGCTAACAACTGACATCACGGTAAGTGATCATTTCGCATCTTTATAATGTAGTTAGTAAATGTAATTAATACAATAATGATCAGTACGCCTAATACCGCTATATCAGCATTTTCTTGCCAATATTTGTCGCACCCTAACATTGAGAAAAATAGCAAAACCGCACTAGCCCAACTCATTAGATAACTTTTATAGTGATTATCAATAAATTGGCAAATATAGCAAGACGAGCTTTTTAAGAATATTGATGACACTAAAAATATAATCATTACATCGAATACAATTCGAACTTCCCAGCGTTGGGTACAAATAAAGTCGCAAACATTTTCAGGTAATATCGATTTTACTAACACTTCAATTTTGTTAACAATGATCGGGTCGATTAATACCTTGTTTATTTTTTCTTGTATTGCATCGAAATGCGCTTCGCCTTGCAGTGGTATTGGCCAAAAACCGACACCGCCAAAGTTATGCTTGGTATACACTAAATCGTCTTCTAATTGGCTAAAGTCTGCTGCAGCTGATAAGTCGTAAGGCATTATAATAGGCACAATTTTATTCATCATGGTGCGACGTGCTGCACCGGTAAAATTGTCTTCTATTATTTTACGTAAATGCTTTTTAGTTTTAGTGGTGTACTCTGGTAGATACATTAAAATGTAATCTAAAGTTTGTTCTTCAGAGTCTGTCATTTTACACACTGAATTATTTTTATCAGATTCAATAATACCGGCTATGGCGACATTACAAAGTTTAAAGTCGATAACATTTGAATGACTATTTTCGTCCTTACAATCAATGCCACTTGGGCATATATCTAAGTCTAATAGCACATTCACTTTAAAATTGGGTTTGCCATTTTTTAGTGATAAAAATGTTTGCGCAATGCTCGACAATGTATCGCTGTCTTCTGGTGTGAATTTAGGTAAATATAAGGTTATACCGTCTAAGTTGGTGACATTATCGTTTGACCATAACATGTCTTTTTCTTTTGGCGATTTTAGTAAACTATTTTTAACCGTCACGAGTGATTTTTTTATCACTTTGTCTGACCATTTTTGCCAGTTAATAAGCTCTATAACAATATCGGCTTGGGTGTAATGTTTGTGCGCTTGATTAATGAAATTTTCACGTAAGCTGTTCCATACGCCAATATTTTCACTACCGGTTACATGGCCATTCTTGTCGATACTAATACCTTGAAAACCAATTCGCGAAATATTGGTGTAATCAATTTTATTGCTTTTATCGTCTTCGCTTTTACCTTCGACTATTGTTTCAATAGTTTTTATCTTAGGTGACGGTAACCAACCCGGATAAATATTGTATATTACGTTATCGTAATACCTTTCTTTTACACAACCGCAATCGGCTTCATTGGCAATGGGGCTATTAATGTGTGGTTGTTGCTCTGCTAGTTGCATAATTTTATCGATTGAAAAAGTCAGTTTTTGGTTATTTATTGGTTCTTTGTCAGTAGCTATTTCTATCGAGTCTTTTGTGTCGCCTTCTGCTAAAAAAATACTGGCTAATGCATGTTTAAATAACATTTCAGACGGATAAGCTTTTTGTTCTAACAAGCTTAACTTTTTAAGATCTTTATCTGACACAGCAAAATTCATGAGTGATTTATTTTTTAAATCATCGAAAGAAGTGTTGTCAAAAACAAAGGTGTATAAAGAGGATGTTTCTATGACTTGTTCAGCTAATTTATTAATATATACAGCTGGTGTTTTGGCTAGTGTATTAGGTGAAACATCGGTTTTTTTAACCATAGCTTTCAGGGGGAATTCTGCAGAGTTACTGTTTACAGCTTTTGTTAAAACGTCAGCTACAGCTTTTAATAGAACGTCATTAGCACTATGACTTTTGTTTTTAAGGCTTTCTAATGCTGTTATGTATGGCGTTAATTGAGGATTAATAGCCAATCTATCAAATGAGCGCTTATTAAGTTGCAACGTATAGTTAGATTTAAGCGTGTCTAGTATTGCGTCTAAATAACGCTGTTTATTGGCTCCAAAATCTTCAAGCAAGGGCATAAAAAACTGTTCTGCATTAATTTTATCAATAAACGGCGTATTGATATGAGTGGCTAATACTACAAACAGCGCCTTGTCTTGAGCGATTAACTCAATAGATTCTTTAGATAATTGATAATAATGTGGGTCGTTGTCTTGCTCGCTTTCACTTGTTTGTTTATCACATTCTTTTAATAGATTGCTCACCCATTTATTACCATACTTTTTAGACTGACCATTAAACCATTGTTTTAGCATGGCTAAATTTCCTGTCGCTTTACAGTTGGGTTCTACTTTTTTAATTGATGAATATAAAAACAGAGAATCTATTACGTCTTTTTTGTGTGGTTCTGGTAAGTTTTCACAAAAGTCTGTTAACCACTTTAGAGTGACAGGCCCAACGATACTGTCTGATAATGGTTCTTTTTTCTCAGTAAAATTATCAACATAATGCTTATATCGATAATTAACGTGATATAGCCCCACTTGAATCAACATACTCTGCATTTTAGAAAAACTGGTTTTATTGAGCACTTGTTGACATGAAATAGCCTTAATTTGGCTTGCTTGTGCATTTTGTAAACATTGAAGCAGCATAAACCCGGCTATAATTAACCACGCTAGCATGTGCGCTGTTCGTCTATTGTTATCTTTACATGAGATCACGATATGATTTTCCCTTCTTTACGTAGTTCTCTAACCACACCTTGTGTTAAATCTTGCTGATTAATAGCCTCTCGCCCCATTCTTAACGCATAAATAGCCGCATACCGAATTACATTAATGATGGCCCCACCCGACATTTCATATTTTTCTGCAAGATCTTTTATATTAATGTCTTTGGCTAATTTGCATTCACTGCCGAGTATGTTTTTCCACAATTGTTCTCGTTGTTCTACGTCGGGCATTGGAAAATAAATAATAGATTGAAACCGTCGAACAAAGGCTTCATCCATATTAGCTTTTAGGTTAGTTGCTAAAATAATAATGCCGGGAAAGTCTTCCGTGCGTTGCAATAAATAAGCAATTTCTTGATTTGAATGACGATCATTAGAAGACGATGTATTTGAACGCTTGCCGAATAACGCATCAGCTTCGTCAAAAAACAAGATCCAATTTTTGTTTTCTGCTTGATCGAAAATATTGGCTAAATTCTTTTCTGTTTCGCCAATATATTTGGAAACAATAGCAGACAGATCGACTCTATAAACATCCATATTGGCTTTTTTACCAATAAGGGTTGCTGTTAATGATTTACCTGTACCCGGCGGGCCATAAAGCAAGGCTCGATAACCTGGTTTTATATTTTTAGCTAATCCCCAAGTGTGCATAATGGTGTCTTTTACATCAATCCAACGGGTAATTTGCTCTACTTCGTTGTGAACAGTTGGACATAAAATTAATTCTTCCCAATCGAGCTGTGAGTAAATACGTTTTGCCGGAAATGACATACTAAAGTCAGGTTTATGAACAATGCCGGTGGTAAATAAGTTTAAATATTCTGTCGTAATTCGCAGCGCACCAGACAAAAATGGTTCGTCTTTGTGCTCATTATCAACTTTTAATACCTTATTTTTTATTAAGTCACTTTCGTCATCAAATAATTGCAACACTTGGAAACGCGAGTAAATATTATTGCCAGATAAAACAAAAACTAATGTTTCAACCGTAGGTAAAAAACCACTGTGAGACTTTCCTTTCCAGCCACCAAATTCGGTATAATTTCGGTCTAAGTTGGCATTTTTGATAAAAAATGTATCAAGCAGTTCAGGTTTTATATGCGGCATTAATGCCATTAAAATGGTTATTCTTTCAGCTATACCAAAATTATTCTTTGAAATAAATTGTGAGTAAGCAGAATTGTCGCTTGCGATATCTGGTGGCGTAATCGTGCCAATATTAAACGCTTGGTCTAGTTCAAAATAATGATGGATACGTTGCTCTAGCACTTTTTGAAACCAAGTTATTTCAGACGCCATAGTATGCGAATTTAGCGATTGTTGATCGTCATCATGATTCAATATTATTTGTTGGGCTTGGATCATATTTATCCCCGCCACTTTACTTGGATCATTTCATTCATCCATGAATATTTAATGGTTGAAAAACTCCAAGGTAATTGGTCTAACAGCATATCGAAAGGTTTAGACATAACCTCTAAACGCCAATTATCATCATTTTTGTATAATGCGCCGTCACGCTGTATAAAAGCCTGTCTTATGCCATCTACCGATGTATTACCAATAGCTTTCCAATGTTCAATTACACCACTTAATAAACTATTTATTAGGTCCTTTTGCTCTTTGGTGATTGTGTAGTCTGTCGAAACAGGCTGATCTAACCTCACACCACACATTAATTTATTTAGGCTTAAGTCTGGTTCGTTATAATCATTATTGAATGACACCAGATATTGCAAAACATTTACGGCTTGCATGCGATGCATTTCGTCAATAAATTCACCATTTTTTGTTAATGAAAATAATTCAAACAATTTGGGAATGTACGGACTTAACAAGACTAAACCGGCGTTTTTCACAAAGGCCATTGAAGGGTTTTCAATAATGTTTTCTTGCTCTATTTCTTCTTTTATTAGCGATTTATCTGTTGATGGGGCGTTTACGTTTGTATCCTGTTTATTAGCCATGTTTACACTGGGCGTTGTAACTTTTTCAACATCTGTCGACAAAATTTTGATAAGTTGTTCAATAATATGGTCACTACTTACCGGTAGTAATAAAGGCTTAATAAAAGCAATACTGCTAATAGTGAATTCGATATTGTTGGTTAATTTTTGATAGTGAACCGGATTATATTTTTTAAGGCCGCTAATATACTGCTCAGTAAACCATAAATCGTTATAGACAAGTTCTTGTGTTAAAAAGTAACTAAATAATGTCTGCCACTGAAATAACTGAAGTTGTTTTGCAGATACATTATATTCTGCATAATGAAACACTAGGCTGAAAAATCTACAGTGTTCTATTGCTTGCACTAACCCTTTGGGATTAAAAAGGCTTAATATTGCTATCAACTGGCTAGGTGCCAATGTAGAGGTTAAAAAAGTGAATACTGACTTTTCAGTCAACACTGATATTAACGCGTGTTTGCTTTGTGGTGTTTTAAGTAATTTGCAAATTTCTGCGACAATGCTTGAAAAACTTTGTGATTTTATGGCGTTAAATAAGTGTTTAACACTATCCGATTCATCTATTGATTTTTGGCCTATTGGCAATGCTTTCGCATAATATTGCTGACTATTTCCGTGCGGGATAAAATCTTGCTCTGTGTATTCAATCGTAGAGACATCATCAGTGGCCGCGATATTGTCAATTTGTTCAAAGTTGACAAACTTATCTTTTACTAATCGCATTAAACATTGCCAAGCACAATATTTTGCGTTGTTTTTTGCTGAAACTAACGATGTTAACCGAGCCATATCATAATCTATTGATTCTTTTTCGCGCCCCAATAAATACAGGTAATTTTCTATTAAATTAAGTAAGTAATCGGTAGATAGCTTGCTGTATATGAATTGGCTATTTCTAGGATAAATTATACCTACATAAAGAATAAAACCGTTTAATTTACTTTGTTGCGAATAGTTAATTATTTCGTTAATCAATGCTTGATCAAAAGTCGTATTTAACATGCGTTGAGATAACTGTTCAAAATAGGATGTTTGCGAAATAAGCTCTGTTACTTCTGCTAAATTTGGAATGGTCTCTAACGCTGACTTTGTGTTTTTTTCAATGTCGAGTTGATTAATATAATTCAGAATATTTCTATTTATTTCAGATTTATTCGGCTTGTTTTTATTAGCCTGTGTTAACGATAAAACTATCGATTGAGCTAAAGGGCTTAGCTCAATATTTTTATGAATCATGTTTTTATTTAACGTTATGCCATTGTAATACAGTAATGTAATAACGTAGTTAATTGACTGCTCTCTATTGAAGTTTACGTGTTTTTCATGATAAAAATAAAAAAATAAACTGGTCCATATTTCAAGTTGAATATCGTTTAATTTAAGTTTCTTGGAAATATTTTTATCGAGTAAAACTTCGTTAAATACGGCGTTGATAAACAGATCAAACTTCTTGTTATAAAGAATTGAACAAAACTTTATTAAACCTTGATGAGATAAATTGTGGCAGAACACTTCACGATTATTTCTAGTAAAAGCATATTCTTGTATAAATTGTCTAACAAGCGCTAAATCTGCTGAGACTATTTTCATCACCACGTCAAAGCTTATATTGGCACTAGGCACTGTAAACAAATTAACCAGTATGTTTACAAAGTAATTATGTTCAGTTTCGCTTTGCTTTTTCTCAAATAAATTTATTGTGCGACTTTCTCTATGGTCATTAGTGTGTGCTTTATTCATTTCTTTAAGCACTCGCTCAAGCTTAGAATATGTTTTTTGGTTAATTCGATCTTTATATTGCGCGAACCTATTCGATAACACATTGCTAATAAACGCTTGATCTTTAGAAGATGATTTAGACAAAATGTTTAACCAAGCTTGCATGGCTATTGTTTCGTCATAGTAATTATACGGCTTAAATAGTTGCTGAAATATATGAAACCATTTTTGTTGATGAATTGATGAAGCGGTAAATATCTCGCTTTCAGATAAGAAATAAATCCATTCAAAATCTTGATATAATTGAGTGAAAACCTTCCCTTGCTTTATTGAAGCGATTTCGATTAGTAATGATTCATCAAGCTTGGCAATAAAATAATAAAAATCATGCTTATTTTTTATTAAGTTTTCAATAAGGTTGGCCAACACGTAAGGACAATGTATTAACGCTGATTTGAGCACAGTGTGTAAATTTACTTTGGGGTAAAAAGTGACATTCGAAAGTTGGACGTTAGCCTTAGATAATAACGTCAACCAATACTCAGTTTGCTTCTTCGATAATATTTGAGCCTTGTTGTTATCAGCAACTTGGTTAGATTGCATTGAATTAACTAACTCAACCTCATCGACAGTCTCTGTGGAATCAAACCTGTCATCTTTTCTGCCTACTGTTTCTTTATTTATTAGAGTATCTAAATCTATAACGTCCTCATTAACTAAGCTTTTTAATAGATTGATATAAAAAGATGATTTATTAAGTGCTTTATTGGCTGATATTTCTATTGATTGTAAGAACGATTTTTTATTATCTACGCTAACGTTATTTCTTATGATTAAGCCTTGTGATATTAAAAACTTGAAGACACTAACATCAATGTGCGGGTTAAAAGATAAATTTTTATTTAGGCTTTTTTGTAGCTCATTAAACAATTTAAAGAGTAATACTGGAGAACGTTTAATCAACAACGTGATGCTGTTAATTATTTTTTTATTATTCACCGCATTACTACCGCAAAGGTCGACCAAGATACTTTCAAAACTAACTTGATGATCAATTATTTCACCAGACAATGTCATTGAATTAATTTTTTGGTCTGCACCTGCTTCTGACACTAATTCATTAATAATTAGCCGTAGTGGCATATTGTCTGAAACACCAAGAAATAGCCTTTGGTAAAAGTACAGCAGGTCAATGTAGTCAAAAGAGTTATCGTAACTAAACGAATGAAATATATAAGATAAGTATGACTTTTTATTATAAAAACTGCCTCGTTCTACAAACAAATATGACAAGGTTACCTGCCAAAAAAATTCACTTAACAAACGATAATCTGGCGTCTCTATATCAGATGAATTGCCATTATTCGCGGTATCATTAATAGTTTTATGTTGTGTTGTCAGTATAAAAACTGAATAGACTGATGAATGATACTCTTGCCCGATATTCTCTATCATTCTAAATAATTGCGCATCATTCAGGGTTTCAGACAACAACTTAATTAGGTGATCTTTATTTGAATAATTAGCAATAAAACTGATGATGAATTGAGCATCATTAATGATTAATTTATCCCATAAATAACTAATTTCTTGCTTATTATTAGCTTTTATTGCTTTTGTAAATTGCGCCATATTTGTGTTTAAATGAATCGATATTTTGTTGTTATTTTCTACTTTTTTATCAAATACCAGCGCTAAGGATGAAGCAAGTATTGGATCTAAAATTTCGTCTAAATTAATCAATTTTTTAAAATCATTAAAAACGTGATTTTTTTCTAATGTCATTGATAATTGACTAATATTTTTATGAGTGGCACTGCCAATAAGCAAAGTATAAAGGCATTTTTCATCGGCTTTTGACGCTTGGTTTTCCTTTAAAAAAAATTCCACTTTGTCTAATAAAAATGTAAATAAAACTGGATTATTAATTTCACTACAATTAACCATAGTTTTACAATATAACAACAGTTCTTTGTTACTCACTAAATTAATTAATCTGAATAATATATTTGTTTGAACATTTGTAGCACTTCGAATGATAAACTGACTAACAGCATTTGGGTTTTTAGCCAACAAATCAATAAATAGCAGATAAACATCTTTGAATTGATTCGATAGTTGTTCATTCTTAAAATAGCCAGAAGACAATATCCAACAGATAACTTCCATCGAATCATGTTCAGAAAAATTATTGACTGTTTTATTTATAAGCTCTGAAAAATCAACTTGTTTGGTATTTAGTTGTGCATTATTAACTTTGGCAATAAATTGTTCGAGTTCACAAACTAACTTAAAAACAAATTCACTTTCAAAGTTATCTACATTGACCTCTCCAACATTTAATTCTAAATAATCAATAACGATGTTGTTTGATGTATTAATCTTATTTAAATGTAGATCAAGCACTGGCAATAATTTCTTATAGCAGAAGTTGCTAAAATTATGTTCGCATTCGTTTGCTGTTTTTTGCGAGCTATAACGAACATCAAAAACTGCTTGCTCAATAATACACTTAACATAAGTCATTATTTGCCCTCTGTTTTCTTTGCTGTTGTTTCACTAAAAAATCAGTTAATTCTTTGCTACATTTTTCAATATTGTCATTGTTTTTATCATGACAATTATCTTGTTGGTTACTCGGTGTTTTAATAACACCCAACCATTTTTTATATTTAACTTCAAAATGATACATGGCTTTTAGATCAAGCCATAAAAATGTTGGATAAATATGCGCAGGACAATTGATAGCAATAGTTTCTTCTGCTAAATATTGAAACTTTTCATCAGACATCCTTGCTGTCCAATTAGGCAAAACCACTGTAATTCGGTATTTAAAAAAATCCTTCGACATGGATGTTAAATAGTCTTGGTCGTTAATATGTTGACCAAGTAAATTATGCTCAACAATATGCATTCCTTCTGATTGTTGACTTGCTCTTTTGAAGTAAAACGATAATGTACTTGCCGCTTCAGATGCCGTAAGTTCATCTTCAAAGTTGTCAATTGAAAAGTAACAATTTTCGGTTTCATTAAAATAAACTAAACAAATTGGCTTATCTTTATTTGCATTGTCAGTTGCATTGTCGGTTGCATCTTCTGAATTACACACGCTGCCAATTTTTAAATTATTAATGTTAGTAATAGACTTTAAGAAATGTTGGCTGACACCTTGTTGTTTAGATATAAATTTTGTCTTGAAATATTTTCTTAAGTCTTCAATCTCGACATTTTTAACTTCCTGACAATAAACCGGTTTAAAATTTTGATTTATATAATCATTATCAAAACTAAATTCAGAAAAAGATTCTTGAAAATGTTCTGCTTTATTGGCACCAAAATTTATGTGAATAGAATTTCTAAAGATCCCGAAACTTAACGATCTAATTTCTAGTTTATTAAAATCTAATAAAATACTCGTTTTTAATTGCAACCCGCTAATATTGTCAGCATTCCACATAGCGGCTGATAAGTTGCTGGCTTTAAGTCGGTTCTTTGTGACTGCAACAATATGCTCGAGCAAACGAATTTTATTCAATAAAATTCGTTTTTCTAATTTTTTTGCCGAATAATAATAGTTAAACTGTATTAGTGAATGTTGACTAAACTTTTCGCCATAAAGTGCTAATAAATAATCTAAGACTTTATTGGCTTTTCGGTTATAACTGTCAAAGTCTTGATCTTGTTTAATCAAGTTTTGTAGATATTCGTCTGTTAATACAGACTCTACCTCGGGCACTATTTGATTGTTAAGCGCCTGAGACGGTTTTGATCTTAACCTTGATAGTAATGGTGAAAATAATTGTTTTATTTCGTCTATATTACTAATCTTTTTTAAAATAATTTGTTCAAAAATAGACAAATAGGCTTTCAATTGAAAGGCTTGTGACTGCCTTTCTAATGTTTCTGACTTTGGCACCCCGCGAAAACTAATACCATAATTAGCAGGAAACTGATTTTGTATCGATGAATAGGTATTAACCGAACGATTTTGTGGATTAGGCTGTTGATAATAATGCTCTGGCTGTACTTTAGTAGATCTCTTTGCCAAAGATTCGGTGATAATTTCTTCAAATTTCAAATCAAAATTTTCAAACAACACCTCAATTTCTCTAGCATTAGTTGATAATTTAACCCTTATTTCATCTTGTGATTGAGGTATATTTATTTTTATATTTTCTTTAAAACAATCAATACTGAGTTCATCAACTATTTCACCTTGTTCGTTTTCAAAATGCAGAGATTTAACGGTATCAACCATGGGGATATTTTGAATAATTGAAAAAAACGAAGAAATTGAAACTCGAGATATGGTGTCAAATTTATATTCTTTTTTTGTATGTAATGACTGCGGACCACTAAAAATTTGTTCCAACGAGGTATTATCAGGATTGGTTGATATCAAGGTTTCTTTATACCTGAGTTTTTTTAAACAGTTTATATAAATTTGCGCTAAAATTTCTTCACAAAAATGAACGCCAGCAATTTCAACTTCAGCAACTAATGTGTATGTTCTCGCGTTGGTAAAAAATATTTCATTAACATTTTCACCTAAACTTCTATTGTCTGAATAACATTCATATACTGCTTTTTTTATTGCTTCGCGCGATTTTTTTTTGTTGATTTCATGAGTAAATGAATTATCACTTATATATAAATCTATCAAACCAGAACAATGAGATTCATTTTGATAGTGAATATAGACACTATCAATTGATGGTATTTTATCTAATAAAACATATTTAAAATCATTAAACGTTGTTGGATGACAAGAGAATATTACTTCTGGTGGGATAAGTGATGATTTTTCCAAATCAAAGTTATTACTCTCTTCGACTAAAAAATCAATAACGGGATAATCAACACGGTAGGCAATGTCTGTTAATACATAACAAAGCTGTTCAAGTATTGTTACTCCTGGATCATGGGTATTATAATCAGTCCAGATATGGCCTGATAAATCCTGAGAGATTTTAATACCTTCTTTGTATAAGGCATCAAAACTACATGGGTCGGTTGCAGTTTTCCTTTTAATGAAAATAGGTTCAGCACTCATAATAATAGTCCTTATTCACCCTGTTCTGCTTTCTTTTCTGTAAAAGGCTCTAAGCAATCATCCATAAAATGATCATGCCATAATTCGGTAATGTGATACCTCACCCTCACTTTTAACTCATCATCCCCTTTGTGTTTTTGATAAATTTTGGAATAATTGCAATATGTGCCTAATTGCAGGTAAAACTTGCCATCTTTTTTCTTATACCAACGTATTTTTATACGATGTGAAAAAGAAGAATAATAGGTATGTTGCTTTTTAATGTTTTTATTAAAAGAAAATAAGTTTTTTACCCAATGATTACTCGCATTAAAGGTGCTCAATGCAACCGCATGAACAAGTGCATACATTCCGGTAAACTTAAGTCCGACACCAGCAACTACTTCTATAGCATGACAACCGTCTAAGCCTTCGGTAATATCATAAAATTTAGAATCTGCATAAACTACTTTTTCTTCTTCGCCCATTCTACCTGTTGATTTTGCTATGCCATTTATGTCGAGTGCTTTTTCAGGTAATGGGTTGTTAATTCCTATGCAACCATCGGGGTTAAGTGATAATAAAGGCGTATTTTTATCTGCAGTTTTTTTCTTGTCTTTATCTTCATATTTAACTTCTGGTTTGTAAACAATATCTAAATTTTGAATCGCGGTTTCATTAAACTTAATTGACCATATTGGATTAAAAAAGTCATTACGTTGGTACAAACTCATCAAAGAATTTTTATTAGCTAGGGTAGAAAGCTGCATCCCATCTTCGGCCGTTTTACTAAAACCATCTTCGCGCATATTAAGTGTTGAATCGATTAGATCAGAAAAATGATCAGATGATGGTAATGCGCCTTTTTGAAAGAATCGTTTTAGTGTCCCTCTGTCTCTTTTAGCCATACTATGCTTACGCTCCCACTATAAAATTATTTCCAACTTCCATCTCGTCAATTCCTGTTATATTTGGTGCTATTATTTGGGGTGATTCAATGACTTCAATGACATGGTTTTTATCAGGAATGGGTAAACACCATGGATATAAAGACGTTAATACGCTTGAGTTATGTTCTTTAAGTTCCACAGTGTCGTTTAATTCATACTGTTGCTCTGTTATTTCATTGATATGTAAAATAGAAAAATTGGTGATCGATTGTACTGTGGGTAATTCTCTTATATATGAGATCATTTCCCCACAAGTTAATTGCCAACCAAATAGCATTTTCTTGCCGGTTAATTTGTATGGGCTAAAGTATTCACAAATTTGTCTGTTTAATGCGATACAACTATTACCCGCTGTAACTTTATTTTTAAACGTTACTGCACAACGAATTTGTATTCGCTCGTATCGTGGATTTCTCACTTCTATATTAATAAATGGTGGTGATACTTTTTTTATCGCTCTATATATTTTTCTTAATATTGTGGTATCGACATTAATATTGTCTGCGAAGTTTTGATTCACTTTTAACGTTGGAATAACAATTATCAGCACATTGCCTGGTTGAGGTTCAACCGAATTTGAATTCATATGGCAAAAACATTTAACTAAGAACAAATCAGGGAAGTTATCTAGAATAAAATGTTCATAATCCCAAGCAGTCACCAACCTATTTTTATGACGCAGTTTTTCACTAGTAGCCATAATTAACTGACGTTTCCCCGCCATGGTATGATTTTGATTTTGCTGTAGAACGGCTTGAATATTTTTAACACCTGAGATTGGTTTCTCAGCAATCCAATTTTTTATTTTTGCTTCATCCGCGCTTTTAGATTGCCTTTGAACTTCTATGCAATTACATACCACGTTGGCAATTGAAGAAAAGTGCTCAATTGAGGCATTAACTGATACTCGTAGCCAATATAAATTATTAGGTGCTATTGAATGGTCGATAACCATATTTTTAGGCAGCTCAATGG
This sequence comes from Colwellia sp. MB3u-8, assembly GCF_014076985.1. NCBI lineage: Bacteria > Pseudomonadati > Pseudomonadota > Gammaproteobacteria > Alteromonadales > Colwelliaceae > Colwellia > Colwellia sp. MB3u-8. Next base: position 14,725 of record NZ_JACGVA010000071.1, on the reverse strand, counting down.
TAACCACCCCCGCAACGGTTAAACCCTCTGTACTGTCGACTAATATTTTAGCTACAGGTAATATATTCCAACCATTTTTTGTATATATTGACCAAGTAATAGTAGGAGAAGAACCTTTTACCGCTAGCGTACTGTCATCTTCAAGTTTAAAATATAACGATAAAACCGAAGGTAAATTACTTGCTTTAAAACCAATAAACAAATAACCATATTGAGAAAAATCAGGGAGTAACGTAGGTAGAAACCCTTTACTAATGGATTGTGCTAAAACATTTGCTTTGCCATTACAATGATAAAACTGACACTTATCTTTATGCCTTAAATCAAAATCTATCGTTTCTGTTGATGTGTAATTAATAGAAATTGATTCTATAGCCGGTGTAAATGGCGGTTTAGGTAATGCTTTTTGCACCTTCAGTTTGCTGTTTATGGTAATAGCCGTTGCTAAGATTTGATTATAAGCACCATGTCCAAATGCTATTTCAGGCTCTGACAATAGCACTTTATAAAATCCATTTCTAATATGCTGATAGCCGTTAAATTCCTCTTCACTGATACTTTCTTTTATTGGAGTGACGAGTTCATCAGAATAGAACGTCCACATATCAGAGCGTAACAAAACATCGGTTTCGATTGAAAGTTCGAACATATTAATAGTGTCAATTGGTTTCCATTTACCATCTTTTAGCATTGACTTGGCTAATTTAAAATTATTGTTATCAATCGCTAAACCGTACTCCTTGTAATAACTATAAAAACCACCTAAATCTTTAGGTAAGCCTGCCCACTTCACGCTAACGGAATATTCTAAAACATTCTTTTTAGCCGGTTCATAGCTACCGACCATTAAATACGATTGATTTTTGGGTAATGGACCAAAAACAGTGAAAGGCTTTGTAGTATCGACTTGTCCATGTTCATTGTAAGCAACGAGCGATGTTAGCCCCTTAACCGCTGTTTCAATCTTTATTTTTGTAATATGGAAATCTTCAAATAAAGAATAGGCATAGAAATTTGCACTATTATTTAGTGATACTTTTAACAAGGGTAATTGAGTGCTAAAAATATCACCATGAATTTCAGGTTGATAAGATAAGACTGATTCTTCACCTGAAGAAATACTCAATTCGATAGTAAAATGACACTTGTTTTCTGAGAAATTTTCTATAGATATTTGATAATTATCAATCTCAGACCAACCGGTTTCAGTCGTTATTTTTAATTTAAATGAGTTATCAAGCAGTTGAAAATGTTGATATTCATTTTCATCACTAATGAAACTATAAATATCATTTAACGGCACAGATTTAAAAAGAGGTAAATCGGATTTTTGATCATGAATGCGTTTAATCTCGCATAAATCAAGGTTTGTTAACCATTTTTTAAACGACAGTAAATGGCGATTAAATATTTTTCCTACCGCAAAAAAATAATCATTTTGTGTTTGCGAAAGTTTAAGTAAGTTTAATAAAAAGAGTTTAACAATATTTTTTCTTTGAGTTTCAATGACACAATTAAAAAATTCATCAATAGCATATTTTCCCATCTGACACAGCATTTTTTCAATTGATAAATCAGGTTGATATTTGAATGATTTACAAAGTGAGTTAAAACATTGGTGTAAACACACTTTATTTTCGTTAGAACGTTTTTCACTGGTATATTTAGCAATATTCACAGCATTAATATTTAACCAATTAGCAATCTCCATCTGGCTATTGAACTTTTCTTTTAATGAAAAATTCAATCTGATTTTTCTTTCCCCTTCTTCTAGATAAAAAGAAGGGGAGGCAATAGCAAAACCAATACCGGCATCAACATCTTTAGCTTGGAATGAAGCCCCTTTTTTATGACCGAATAACGGCCATGTAATTTTAGGCGGCTCTTTTACTTCATTTAAAGCAATCTGCAATTCATTTAATTTAATTCTGGTGACATAGTTAAAAAAATATTCTGGCGAAATATAGCGATCTCTTTCTAAATATATTGTGAATAAACTTTTCACCTCAGCATGACTAATAACATAATCACTAATAGACTGATAAGGTTCGTTTATTAGTGTGTCTGAGTTAAATTTCCTATCCTTTTCAATAACGATTTCTGTATATTGCTTTTGAGGTTCTATTAATAAAATTTCACGATCTTTATATTCTTTTTCATTCATTACTTTTAGTAGCTCAAAGTAATAGTAATCTCGGTGGTTAGCACTGAATTGATTGATTTTATTTTGAACCCGCTGATACAATTTTAAAAACGTTATAAAAAGACCAATTGATGGTTCGTGATCTTTAGATGATAGCGACTCAACTAAATAACCTGAACAAAGTGATTTTAAATAAGAAAATCGACTTAATATTGAAAAATAAATATTATCTATTTGAAGCGTTAATTCTGCTGATGAAGGTGATTTATTTATTTTTGATAACACAAAAGGCTCATCCGTTTCCTTGGTTAATTGCCAAACTGCAGAAAATTGTTCTAAAGGTTTATCTATAGTAATTGTAATGGCGGAGTCGTTTTGATTAACAATAAAACCAAGTGTATGAAGCTCTTTTGCTACTTTATTTTGAATGATAGATTCTATTGCTTGGGTTAATGCCACACCCATTGTATTCTCTTTGTTTTGCAATCGTTTTAACCATTGTTCAAGTTTTAATGCCAAATCATAAGAATACTGGGCTTTATAAGATAACGAAAAATCATTTTTTTGATTGATACTTGACTCAACTTGTAAAGAGCAATAACTGATAATTTCAGAAATTGTGACAACTTCGTTGCTGTGAAATAAAGTAGACCAGTCACCAATATGTTGTAATTTAAGATTATAAAATTTAAATAGTTTTGAAAGCTCGGCACTATATGCAAGCAATTCTTCAAAAGAAGAATCGTCCACCAATGCATAATCGTCCTCTAACGCTTTGGGATAACGAGCGTTTTGCGAACTGATATTGCTTATGTTATATAATCTTTGATTTTTGCTCATAAGTCTCATCTAAACAGCTAAGTCTGACCCTTCGATAAAATAAAATGGGTACACCATATTTGTCCGGGTATTAATACTTCTTATGGTGTAATCCAAAAGAATGTCTATTCGACCTTCGTAAAAATCATCAATATTTACTTCTATTGAATTCAGCGTTATGCGAGTTTCAAAAAATAAAATTGCACGCTCTATTAAGTCTTTTATTTCTGTAATAGTGCTTTCAGATATTGATTCAAATATTAAGGTATTTAACGCACAACCAAAGGTTGGATGCATGATTCTTTCGCCTGGCCGTGTAGATAAAAGAATAAGTAAACTTTGACGAATATCATCAGAATACACAGCTAAATTTACCGATTTTTCCAACGCATTAAATGTGGGTGGAAATGACCATCCTTTACCGAGAAACTGTTGTTCTTGATTTGCCATTTGCTATCCTCCAATGATCACTGTGGGTAAACCTAAGGTAATCGTGCCTCCGTGAGCGGTACTGTCACCTATTCTTGCTGATGGCTTTTTACCAATCATGACCGTAGCAGAGCCTTTAATGATAGTATCTGGCGGGCCGACACATATTGCGCTATCACCCAAAACCGCAGCAGGAATACCACCAATTAAAACGGTAGGAACGCCCGGGCCAACAATAGGACCACCAACATGCGGAATAGGTGGTAAACCCGGCGTTACCATTGGGCACACATGAAGATCAGTTAGCCTTGAAGCAGGAGGCATATATATTCCTTTATTACATTACAGTTTAATTAATCATAACCATTGCACCTTTTACGGTGGTTTGTCCTGAGGCTGAAAGTTCAGCGGTTGCATTACCTTGTGCAGTAAAGCCAACATTAGCTTGGTTACTTATGTTTAAACCAGCAGTTGCAACATCCGCTTTAGACGTAATACTAATTTTATCAACCGCATCTAAGGTGATTTTTCCGGTTGCCTTAATAGTGATATCTTTTTGGCTATTTAACGTTATACCACCGGTTTCAAGTGCGATGGAGTTATCATTAACATCGGTCACTTTAATTGATTTATCCTCATCACTAAAAATGAGTGTATTTCCGCCTGGTGTTAAAATAGTGATCACTTTTTTATCATCGTCAAATTCAATTTTATGACCACTTTTGGTCACTAATGCTTTGATGAAATTATCGCTAGTTAAGTCATAAGGAGGAGTATGATTACTGCTATATAAACTCCCCAAAATAACAGGATTTGAAGGGTCATTATTGAAATAGCCAATAACCACTTCGTCTCCAATTTCTGGAATGAAAAAGTTTCCAAAACCAGAAGACGCATAGTATTGAATAAGCCTTGCCCAAACGCCCTCTGTTTCAGCTTGAAGTACCGGAATAGTAACTTGCACCCTATTTTGGCCTTCAGGATCTTCATCAAGTTGTTTTACAATACCAACCATTAAACCATCAACACCTGCCGTTAAACCCGCCGCAGATTCTGCATTAACATTTGTGGTTTCGGTAAACCATGAAGAGTCCATGCCAAACATTATTTCTGTGGTCCAATTGCCATTAATTATTTCATGACGAATGCCGCTAATAAAAACATTACCATTAAAGCGATCACCAACGCCTTTCACTTCAATTTGACCGGCAAGTTTGACTGAGGCGTTACCTTGAAATAGCATTTTTCCACAGATGGTAGATAAATATGATTTTTGCTGCTTAGCTGTTGCCCATTCTTTAAGGGCTGATGCAACCAATGGAACAGTTGTTTGTAATTTAAATATATCTAAACTCATAACTTGAGCTAATGTGTCAGCCGTTAAATTTCCCTGTTTATTGATAGTTACTGGTGTAACAGCTTGTTCTACTACTTTTAGCGTATCTAAATCCCAACCAACAGATTTAACTTGCTTATACACATTTCTAGCATCAACATCTGCTTCAAATTCCATAAGATCAATACCGTAGGTTACTGTTAATAATGGTTCTGAAGTCCCCGAAGGTTTTTTAACTGACACTTTGTTGTCGTCTACCAATACTAATAATCCACTTGATTCAGCTCTTGCTACGATATAATCCCAATCGGTAACATTAAACTGAACCAATTCAGGAAATTGAGTTGTGCTGTCATCGATATCTTTGGTTAAATCAGAATATTGACCAAGAATCAACGTTATAATTTCACTATTTTTCTTATCGACATAATTTGCATTTTTCCGACCTATTGTCATTGCGATGGCAGAATCTCGGCATTCAACCACTAAAGTTGAAGCATTTATGGCGATACTTATTCCATGACGAACAACGATTCCTTCATAAATTTGTTCTTCAGCATCACCATAACCCGCTTTAATCGTTATTTTTTTACCTGGCGCAAATTCATCAGAATCGCTCATTGGAAATTTTTGATTAGGTAAGTCTCCATCTTCAAAAGTTAAAACGGCTGAAGATATTTTATTGATGCATTTTTCAGTCACTATAGAAATTAAATTAAAAGATTCTTTTAGTGCATTTCCTTCACTAAATACTGAGCATTTCACAACGGCTGTTGAATTTAATTGTGGAGAATTAGCCATAAGTTCTATTATCTCAATGGAGGAAAATGAAGAGTTGAACCCGGGGTTAGATGACGAAAATCAATCAATTTATTGATTTTAGCTACCTCTGTATAGTAAGAGCTGTCTTTATAAACTCGATAACAAAGTAAAGGTAATGTGTCACCTGCTTTTACTTCGACTATATGTGATAAATCTGGTGAGGACTTGTTTGCTTTTAGCGCTGCCTCTTCTTTGCTTAAAAAGCCCGTAAAAGACAAATTTACTTTAGCCCTAAGAGGTTCTCCACTCGGTTTAAACAATGTATATTCAACAGACATTGATTCTAAACGCCCGAAAAATTTCAAACTTCCCCATAACAACCTAATTTGATTAGGTTCGTGATTTTCTCCATCATATTTATAAACAATGGTGTTAAGTTGTTCTATTTGTGTTTTTACATCGGGAGAGCCCACACCTGCTATAGGTAAATTAACAACACCGGTGCCATCAATCACCATATTAAAACTAATATTTTCAGGGCTAACAGAGCTAAATTTTGAATCGTTTCCTAATTGACCAAAAGTTTTCTTTTGGCTGTAACAAATAGAATGCTTGTGTGAGTAACTTGAAGGGTTGAGCATAACCTCAAATTTATTATTAACAATTGTAACTGTGCCATTAGTTTCAACTTTACACTCGTTAATTGTTAATTTCTTTTTTAAACCTGTACTTAATCCAGTCACTTAACGTTCCTTTGATTTTTTTAATTCTTCAATGATCATTTTTCGACACTGATTTAATAATTCAGATTTTATAGCGTCCATTTCACAACTAAGGTTTGTTTTTTCACCGGATGACGACTCCTGCTCTTCAGTGTTGTCTTTAACATCTGACTTAATTATTAATTGTTTAACTTCAATACTCATATTTACAACATTCGATTTGAGTAGTTATATCTCAATTCAATTTTTTCTATTGCCACTTCATTTTTTGTAGAATTAAAAGCTTCAACTTCCCAATTAACTGGATATGCATTAGCAAAAGTCCATACTCTATTCGGCATGCCTTTTTCATTCATTAAAAATACAAGTAATGGCATAGGTACAATGGGCAAAATAAAATCAGTTTCTAAAACACTTTTACACCATATAACTAATGGGCTACTTAATTTTGCGACACCACGCTTTAACACTAACTTTGGATGTTTTACTGCCTTAGGTAAATTATGGACATAGCGATTTTCTCCACCTTCTACATATTCTTCATTATCAATTTCTGAACCTATACCTGTTACTTCTTGGAACGAGGTATCTGCAAGTCCTAACGTTGCCGATAAAACAACTTTAAATTGAAATGCTGGTAGCGGATAATCATCCGCTTTTAATATTGAAGGTATCGATGGCATTGATAATTTCATATTGCGTATCCTTTCACATAAAAGTAACCAAGAGACATGGATTCTCTTGGTTACTTTTAGGTACCTATTATGCATTAGCTATAACAACGCCTTCATGAGCAATTTCAATAGACTCAATTGCCGCTTCATTTCCATCAGACTTAAGATCTGTACCGGTAATTTTAGTTGGCCAAGCATTAGCTAATGTCCATACCATTGTTGGAGCACCTGTTTCATCTAAAAGACTGATGGTTACTGGTACTCTTTTAATGGTGTTCATTTTAATTTGGCTAAACCAATCCCAAAATTTATTATCCGATTTAAAGACACCTTTTTTCATCGTAACGTTGCCCGACTTTTGAATACCTGGCATTTTTACTGTTGAAAATTGCTTACTGTCGCCTGCACGATATTCAATTATTTGTGATTCTAAATCTAAACCTGATACTTCTTGAAAAGACATTACTTCAGAATCCCATTTCACTTGAAAATGAAATTTTGGCATTGGCCATACCGTTGTTGATTGTGCGCTTCCATCATCAGCCATTATTTATCTCCTTAACTAAAAATTAATATGTTTGTAAAAAATTAAGATTTTTGCATTTGTTGTTGAAAAGTGATTTCAATAAATTCGGCTGGTCGAGTTATTGCAACCAAAACAGTGACACGTAAAATACCTTCCAAAATATCTTCTGATGTCATAGTTTCCCCCAAACCAGCGTGAACACTAAATGCATCAGTTGGGGAGGCTCCGGCTAAACCACCTCTTTTCCATATGCCTGTTAAAAAGTTACCAATCATACTTTTTATGGTGACCCAGGTTTGTGCGTCATTTGCTTCGAAAACATAGGCTTTAGAGGCAAGTTTTATTGATTGCTCTAGCATGACCATAGTTCTTCTAACATTGATATAACGCCAGTCAAGACTGTTTCCATCTAATGTTCTTGCCCCCCAAACGAGAGTTCCCTCACCAATGAATGAGCGAATGGCGTTAATTGATTTACCATTTACATCTACGTTTAAGTTTTCTTGCTCATCGTGAGAAATTTCAACAGAAGGAGATGTTACCCCGTTAATACTAACGTTTGCAGGAGCTTTCCAAACACCTCTAGAGTTATCTACTAAGGTATATAATCCAGCCATAGCTCCCGAGGGAGGCATTTTATTTAGCGATGCTTTAATCTCCTTAAGGACCATTTTGTATTCATCACTCATGGCTTTGAGGCTTTTATCAAGATCGTTGCTTTTTATATCGTCTTGAGCAACTTCATCATCAACCATACCGTTAACTTTTTCTAATTGTTGGGTTTGCTTGTCTGATAATCCATCTGCTGGAAAATTTAGTTCAGCTTTAATTAACTCTACTAATGCTCCAACACCAATTGCTTTTTCATCTTCTGTACGACTTAAATTTTTAAAGCTTAAATCTGAATCTTGAACAACATTTGTATTAATCCAAGGATAATAAGCGGCGGCAAAATCAAGACCATTAGTTCCTAGATCAGATCTAAAGTTTTTGACACAATCATTATCTTGTTCAGCGGCGTAACCGTCATAAATATCTAACAATGCAAACCGACTTCTCATTATTTGGCCACAATGCATCAACATTGATTGTTGTACATCAATACATTGAGCCGAATCCGCTAACGAGACTGCATCAGGGATAACCACCATAGTTGGCTCTTGTTCTTTAATGAGCTTAGCAACACCAGCTTTTAACTCTGTCGATTTAATTGCTTCTATCGCATCTTCGCCACTTTTATAATTACCTACAGAAACTATGTAACAAGGTCCTCCACCATTTTGGAAGAATAATTGCATACTGTAATAGAGTCGATATGCAGGTGAATATTTAGAATTATCGATGGTGTACTGAGTCTCTCCAATAGTAATATCTGATACTGTTTTTTTACCCGTGCCGTCATCTTTAAATTCATTTAAAACAAATGACGGTTTTGGACCCAAACCAAACATATTATGAAATTCAGCCATGGAGGTAATTCTCGTCGGCTTATTTGATAAAGATTTTTTATCTTTTACCGCTTTTTCGGTGTAACCAATAAACGCAGGTATTGCGGTTGCTACTTCCACAACAGAGTTAGGAAAAGCATTCTTTTCTACGATATAGACACCAGGTGTTTTCATTGTTCCCATCATTATTTCCTTTAATTGTTAAAGGGTTACGAATATTTCCGACACTGCTGTTTGCTTTCCATTCAATACAATCGTATTAACTTGCATTGTTGAAGCGACCGGTAATCTTTTTACTAGAACCCTATTGATATTGTGAGATTTATTCTTTAATTGAAATCGTTGTTCAAATTTCTCTTTAAGTAATATTGGTTTTGAAGACAAGTAAACTACTGACTCTTGTTCTCCAACAACCTCTTTACCTTGATACTGAAAAGTAATCTGGTTATCAGCATCGAGTACAGACAAATTTTCATACTTTTCATGACCAAAAATAAGATATTTCCATAAATTAATTTTTGCATTAAAAGAAATACTATATTCAACTTGTGACTTCATATTTATCAATGAATTATAGTGATTAAGTAAATCCTCTAAAAATATTTTCACAAAGACAATAGGTGTATTTACCCAATCAGAATGGTTAATTACTGTCTTAATATTTTTGTCTGAAAGAGCCATAGGTTTTTCATTTGAAAGGAATTCATTCTGATGTAAAGAATGGCTTTGAGTAAAATCTTTTAATTCATTGTGTACGAAATAGCAGTTTTGATTGGGTACAATAGATGTTGATGTGATTTGATTAAACGAAAACGATTTATCATATAACCTTAATAGTAAAAACGGTTTTTCTAACGGATTTTCATCGTCTGCCTCAAGATTTTTATCCGTATGATATTCTTCAATAATATCTTGAAATATTTCTAAAGTGCGACCTGTTGATAAAACCTGAATTCCAATACTATTATTTTTTACAATAGCATCAGCGTTTTCTAACAACCTTAAAGATTGCGAATCAAACTGATAAGAAAATGACTTAATATAACCATCAATATAATAATTATGCTTGGCCGTTAAAGTAAATAATGATTGGTATTGAATCATTAGCGACCTCCAACTGTTGTTGAAGGTGTATCAGTAGTAATAACTCTGCTAGAGATGTTGTCTGAACTCATAATGACAGTTCGCAATTTATACACAACTGATGGTAAATATTTACCTCCAATCATGCCCCACAAATTACTGAGAGCATCTAATGATAAATTTTCAAACTCTAAAATGAGCTTTTGTATTTGTCTGTTTAAATCTGGAGAATTTTGATGATCAAAAACGGGATGTCCATGAAAATAATTACTCGATGCTGATAATAACTTTAATGCTTCATTATAATTAGAAGCACTAAAATTGGCCGCTAAGACAATGTTCAAATTAATATGAAGAGGCGGTATAACGGCAGCCTGCCCTGAATGGCTAGGCTTAATAAAAGGTTGATTATTGAACGTATAGTCTTTTTCAATATTAAAAAGAAATATAACTATTTTGTTATTGATATTTGCAGGTACAGAACCATCGACATCAATCAAATTTGATACGACGACAATATCTTCGTCTAGATCAAATTGACGTTTTAAGTATTGGTTTAAATAAGTCGCAATGTGCGACAATGCAAGACTGAACAACGCATACACTCCATTCCATAGAATCTCTAATACATCCTGTACTACTTAAACATTAGAAATTTTTCTAAATTTAATTTAGTTACTTCTTCTAAATTTAATTTAGTTACTGTTATTATTTTTATGTCTCTTAAATTTTTTAAGAGACGATACAACTAACCTTAGTAGATAAATTTTTTAATGCTCAAAAATTTATCTACTAAACCAAATCAAAAAACAACCCCCTTATTGCAAACAATAATTACTCTCATTAAAAATAGTTGAGTTACATTTTAATATTAACCGCTTCAATAATAGGGCATGACATATTGTTATGACGCAATCTGAATTGCCAAGCAATTTTGCCTTTTGCAGAGACTCATATACTGATAGAGTCTCGATCAGCCACCTCGAAAGGTTTATCATGTATCTTATTATGATATTTCTTTAATATAGGATGTGATAGCTTCATCCACTATCTACACAAGGGTTATTTTTTTGTAGGTAACAGTGCAGACAAAAACAATGAATAAGCATAAATAACTTAGCTCGCAATAAAACAAAAAAAACACAATAAGTTAATCACAGGCCAATAAAAACGGGACAAAAACATACCAATGCCAACCAATCAAAATACACATACACAAGCAACAATCCTTTGGCACGATTATGAAACCTGGGGGATATCACCAAAATTTGACAAACCCTCTCAGTTTGCCGGTATTCGCACAGATCTAGATTTAAATATTATTGGTGAGCCTGAAATGTTTTATTGCTCACCACCCGCTGATTATCTGCCGCACCCTGAAGCTTGTTTAGTTACGGGTATTACCCCACAAAAGGCTTTGCGAGAAGGCTTAAGTGAGGCTGAATTTGCTGAGCGTATTCACGGACTTTTTTCACAAGCGAACACTTGTGTAGCGGGCTACAACAGTATTCGCTTTGATGACGAGGTAACTCGCTACTTATTCTATCGCAACTTTTACGACCCTTACGCACGTGAGTGGCAAAATGGTAATAGCCGCTGGGACATTATAGATATGGTACGCGCTTGCTATGCCTTGCGCCCTGAAGGTATTGAATGGCCAACCGTTGAACGCGACGGCGAACAAGTGGTTAGTTTTCGTTTAGAGTTGCTAACAAAAGCGAATGGTATTGACCATGAAGCGGCGCATGATGCGATGAGTGACGTATATGCCACTATCGCTATGGCAAAGCTAATTAAAGAAAAGCAGCCAAAGTTATATGACTTTATCTTTAATTTGAAGAACAAAAAGCAAGTGGCTGAGCTAATTGATGTTTACCACATGACCCCCATTGTTCATACCTCAAGTAAAGTCTCTTCTTTACATGGTTGCACTAGCTGGTTTGCGCCGATTTGTTATCACCCTATTAATAAAAATGCCGTAATAGCGGTAGATTTAGCGCTTGACCCATCGCCGTTATTTGCACTGTCTAGTGCAGAAATAAAAGCACGTTTATATACCCGTTATGATGAATTAGCAGAAGATGAATTGCCGATCCCGGTTAAGTTAATTCACTTAAATAAGTGCCCTATTGTCGCGCCAGCAAAAACCTTGTTACCTGAAAATGCCGAACGCTTAAATATTCCTCGCGAGCTTTGTTTAGAGAATCTAAAAAGCCTTAAGCAACATACTGAACTTAGAGATAAATTAACTGATGTTTTTGCCAGTAATGACTTTGGTGATGAACCGGTAGAAGCTGAATTTGCCTTATATGGCGGAAAATTTTTCTCGCATGGCGACAAAGCGCAAATGGATATATTGCACCAACTAGCGCCAGAGCAATTAGGCACACACCCTTTTCAGTTTCAAGATGAGCGATTAAATACCCTGTTGTTTAGTTATCGGGCGCGTAACTTCCCTTATACCCTAGACGACGGCGAGCAACAAAAGTGGCAGGCGCATTGTCAAAATCGTCTTCAGTATGGCACTAAAGGTTTATTGAGCGCTGATGAGTATATGATGAAGTTGGAAAACTTGGCCTTTGAACATGAAAACAACACCGAAAAAATGCAGTTATTAAAAGCCTTGTTTGAATATATCAACAAATAATATTGCTTGAATTGATTATACCGGTTTTATTTATTATCTGGCCTAATTTATCTCTAGCAAAAACAGCCAAATTCAAGGCGTTTATTTTAATAACGCCTTGTGCTGATGGTTAGCGAAATAGCGCTCTAGTGTTAGTGTTAGTGTTAGTGGCTTATTGAAACCAGGTAACACCATCAGAAAATTAGTGAGCTTGGTATTGTTTAATGAAAATTGTTTAATGAAAATAGTTTAATGAAAATAATTCAATGGCTATATACCCGCGCTACTTTTTATCCTTTACTTGGCATTTATGACTTAACTTGCAATGAAATTTTTAAATACAACCGCTGACTTTCGCTGATATTTAAGCGGTTAAAGCCCAGTAAAAATTTTACTCGCATATCAACAGCTATCAGCTAAAGCTAAGCACTCTATCTCTGCTATAAACGTTAACAAATTTAATTTTAATAGGTTGAACAATATGAAAAAAGTTTCTTTTATTGGTTTAGGTGTTATGGGTTTTCCTATGGCGGGCCATTTGCAAAAAGCGGGTTATGAGGTAACTGTTTATAATCGCACGACAACAAAAGCTCAACACTGGGTAGCGCAATATGGCGGAGCCATGGCTAGCACACCAGCAAAAGCGGTGAAAGATAGCGATATTGTTTTCGTTTGTGTCGGTAATGATGATGACTTACGCCAAGTGGTTTTAGGGCCAGAGGGCGTATTTTCAGGCATGAAAACTCAGGCTATTCTTGTTGACCATACCACAGCGTCGGCCACGGTTGCTCGCGAACTCGCTGAACAAGCTACTAAGCTTAATCTAGGGTTTTTAGACGCCCCCGTATCAGGTGGTGAGGCTGGTGCTGTTAATGGCCAATTATCAATTATGGTGGGCGGCGAGCAAAACACATACGCCGCAGCTGAAAGTGCGATGCAATGCTATGCCAAATTTAGTAAATTACTTGGGCCTGTCGGTAGCGGCCAATTGGCAAAAATGATGAATCAAATTTGTATCGCGGGTGTGATACAAGGTTTAGCTGAAGCTTTGCATTTTGGTCAAAACGCTGGGTTAGATTGTCAGCAGGTTGTTGAAGTGATCAGTCAAGGCGCTGCTGGGTCTTGGCAAATGGATAACCGCCATAAAAGCATGTTAAAAGGCGAATATGATTTTGGCTTTGCGGTTGACTGGATGAGAAAAGATCTCGACATTGCCCTAACTGAGGCAAAAAATAATGGCTCTACCCTGCCATTAACTGCGCTAGTAGATCAATTTTATGCCGATGTACAAAAAAATGGTGGTAAACGCTGGGACACCTCAAGCTTATTGACCCGCTTATCATAACTGATCAAGCGATATTTTAACGCTCAGACGAAATTTCACCTGTTGTTTTAAGCGTGATTTTCGTCTTTTTTAGCTGTTTTATAAACTATTGAGTGCCCGCTCGAGCAAACGCTAAACATCAGCCGCTTGCTAGCTATTATTATCCGCTAAATATACTTGCCTGCTAGATGTAAGTGCTGACGCGTGAATCTTGTTAATTTCACGCCTATACTTTATTCTGTTTTTACATTGATCCGACCCGTTGAGTATTATGACTAACGCTATTTACACCTTTGGTGCCAACAATTATAAAAATGAAGCCGTTGATTTTACTAAATATCAAGGTAAAACCCTGTTGATCGTTAACACGGCTAGTGCTTGTGGTTTTACGCCACAATATGCAGGTTTAGAAAAACTATATCAAGAATACAAAGACAAAGGCTTTGAAGTACTGGCTTTTCCTTGTAACCAATTTGGCCAGCAAGAAAAAGCTGAGAACAGTGAAATTAAAAAGTTTTGTGATCTTAACTTTAAGATTTCATTCGACCTGTTCAGTAAAATAGAGGTTAATGGCGATAGCGCTCACCCCTTATATCAGCACCTAAAAAATGCAGCGCCAGGGCTGTTAGGCAGTAAAAGCATCAAATGGAATTTCACAAAATTCTTGGTTAATAATCAAGGTAAAGTGATAAAACGCTATAGCCCAACCACTAAGCCCGCCGATATTGCCAGTGATATCGCGGCAATACTTTAACCAGTTTTAGTCGCCCAGAAAGACCGAGCCTAAGCCTGATAATCAAGCATTGGGCAATTTTTTAATTTTTTAATTTTTT
>NZ_JACGVA010000070.1:0-185093 GCF_014076985.1 Colwellia sp. MB3u-8 | reverse complement strand
AAGTTAAAAGTTAAAAGTTAAAAGTTAAAAAATAGTTTAATTTTCAGTTAAAGAATAACGGTTAATTTTAAAAAAAAGCTCATAAGGATTACCTTATGAGCTTTTTATTTTTTATTACTTAATTACTTAATTAGCTAACATGGGAATACTATTTATTAAGCTCTATGTAGGTTGAACTTTAGTCCATCAGGTTAAATCAAATTTAACCGAGCTAAACACATAACCAAATAAAAAATACCCGCGGCAGAACTGAGTTAACCCATCACGTTAACCACTGGCTAAAAGTTTGACGGACTAAAGTCCGTCCTACAAAAATCGCCATTTATTAATAGCGATATAGTAACCACTAGTTAGAAATTTTTGCCCAGGTATCACGTAAACCTACCGTACGGTTAAATACTAACTTACCTTGTTCTGCATCCTGTGCTGATATCTTATTGTCTAAACAGAAGTAACCTTGGCGCTCGAACTGAAATGCTTGCTCAGGCTTGGCCGTTGCCAAATATGGCTCTACTTTCGCGTTAGTGATAATAGTCAAGGAATCAGGGTTCATTACACTGTGAAAGTCTTCTGCTGCACCTGGATTGGGTACAGAAAACAAGCGCTCATACAAACGAATTTCTGCATCAAGACTTTGCGCTGCCGCAACCCAATGAATAACACCTTTAGGCTTAGTGCCATCAGTGGGGTTTTTACCTAAAGTTTCGCTGTCATATTGACAATAAACTGTCGTTACCTTGCCGTCTTCATCTTTATCGCAACGCGTGGCGGTTACTACATAAGCACCACGTAAACGTACCGCTTTGTCTAGCACTAAACGTTTATATTTTTTATTAGCTTCTTCACGAAAATCTTCCGCTTCAATGTAAAGCTCTTTAGCAAATGGCACAATACGTGAACCAAAGCTCTCATCGCTAGGATGGTTTTTAACCTTAAGGTTTTCAACTGTATCTGCAGGATAGTTTTCAATGACTAACTTAATCGGGTCAAGCACTGCCATAGCGCGTGGGGCATTGTCATTTAAGTCTTCACGAATACAAGCTTCTAAAACGCTCATTTCAACCGTGTTATCCATTTTCGTTACGCCGATGCGCTTAGCAAATTCACGTAACGAGCCAGGCGTAAAACCTTTACGACGAAAGCCAGCGATGGTCGGCATACGAGGATCATCCCAACCACTGACTAACTTCTCTTCCACAAGGTTGTTCAGCTTACGTTTACTCATCACGGTATATTCAAGATTTAAACGTGAAAACTCATATTGACGAGGGGTAGTTTCAATTGAAATATTGTCGATAACCCAATCATACAAACGACGATTGTCTTGAAATTCTAACGTACATATTGAATGCGTAATGCCTTCAATGGCGTCTGAAATACAATGAGTAAAATCGTACATGGGATAAATGCACCACTTATCACCGGTTTGATGATGATGAGCAAATTTAACCCGATAAATAATGGGATCACGCATACACATGAAGCTTGACGCCATGTCGATTTTAGCGCGCAGCGCACACTGTCCTTCTTTGAAATCACCTGCTTTCATTTTTTCAAATAAAGCCAGGTTCTCTTCAACTGAAGTTGCACGATAAGGGCTGTTTTTTCCTGCTTGCTTTAACGTGCCACGATATTCACGCGTTTCTTCAGCATTTAAAAAACAAACGTAGGCTAAACCTTTTTCGATAAGCTCAACGGCATAACCATATAAACGATCAAAATAATCTGAAGAATAATGAATATCACCCGCCCATTCAAAACCTAACCATTTAACGTCTGTTTGAATAGAATTTACATAATCAATATCTTCTTTTTCAGGGTTAGTGTCATCAAAACGCAAGTTACATAAACCTTGGTAATCTTGAGCAATACCAAAGTTTAAACAAATTGATTTCGCATGACCTATGTGTAAATAACCATTGGGCTCAGGTGGAAAACGAGTTTGTACTTGGCTATGCTTGCCACTAGCAAGATCGGCATCAATAATTTGACGAATAAAATTTGTTGGACGGTTTTCTACTTCCGACATCCACAGAACCCCTAAAAAATTTAAGTTTAAATAATATAATTAAGGATATTATATCAATAGAATTAACCAGAGCCCACCTAAAGAATATATATTCTGCGATGAAAGGGAAATATAATCGAGCTTATCCACTTAAAGGATAATTTTTACCCTAGCTCTCACTTAGTTAACGCCAAGCTTATACTCTGCTTAATATCATAATAAGTGTAATACCTAGGCAAAATACATTCACATCCGATCAGTATGTTGCTATGTTATTTACAATTCTCCTTTATCGTTAACAATATTAATGTCTGAATGCTCATCTTTTGAAACAATGCTTTCATCTAACAGTTTACTACTTGAAAATACTCAACAATGGCAACAAAAATCTAACAGCGCAATGACAGTAAATGGTTACTATCGTGCCGGTGCTAAAGACGCTAAACGTATTCACTTGTTACACGGCACTGGCTTTTCAGCCATGACCTTAGCCGCCATGGCATCACAATTACCCAAAGACTGGTCAATTTGGTTAACCGATGTACCCGGTCATGGCTATTCAACACAGCCAACAACGCACATGCCCAACTGGCAAAAAATGGCCAATACCATCGCTGATGCCATTTATCTTCAGGCTAATGTTAAAGAAAATGGTCCTTTGGTGGGTATTGGACATTCAATGGGCGGTGTTATAACGCTACTAGCCGCCGTTAAATATCCAGATTTATTCAGCGAAATTATTTTACTCGATCCCGTTTTATTTCAAACTGAAATGATTATAGCGCAGCAACTCATGCGGGCAACTGGCGCATGGCGAAGAAGCTCATTAGTCAGATCAGTCGCTAATCGCACAGCAATATGGCCAAGCTTGGCTAATATGAAAGAAAATATTGCTGGCAAATCTTTTTATAAAGCTTGGCATCCCCAAGTAATAAGCGATTATTGCGATTTTTCCACTCATGTTGGTCATCAAGACTCAGTGACGCTCAGTTGTCAGCCAAGTTGGGAAGCGTCAATTTTTGGCTCTTATCCAAAGGGACTCTGGCGAGCGATATACAATATAAAGATACCCGTAGAGATATTAATGGCCAATAAAAGTTATTTTTTTATTCCAAAAGCAGTAAAAAGAGCAGCAAAAATCAATAAAAATATTCAATGGCAAAAATTTGGCCGACATCACTGTTTTCCTATGGAGCAGCCCTTAGAAACAGCAAAAGCCATTACTGATTTAGTAATCTCAAAGCACGGGTAGTTTACTTATTATCTTACCTAAATTTTTCAATAGGTTAAGTGACACAACTATATTTTGAAGATATCATCTTTGTGGTCACTTAACTTATATTATATATATACACGGATGTTCAAATGAAAAAAATTATTATTAAGTTATTACTCGCACTCTTACTTTGCAACAGCGCAGCCGCTATAGAGCTGTCTCAGCTTTTAAGTACCTCAACTGAACCCAAGCCCAAAATTAGAGTTGAACCTAAATACCCAATTTCTGCCGCACGTAACGGTCGTGAAGGTTGGGCTACATTTAACTTTGTCATCGAAAAAGATGGTAGTGTTTCCAACGTGATCACGCAGGAAACATCAGGCAGTAAAGATATTACCTTAGCGGCTAAAAAAGCAGTCATGAAGTGGCAGTATCAGCCAGCTATTGAAAATGGTGAACCAATACAGCAATGTGTTAATAGTGTGCAATTCGATTTTAGAATGCACAAAAATGGCACTAAAAAGGTCACCCGCCGATTTAACAGTTTGTATCACAAAACGAAAGATGCCTTAGCAGAAAAGGATTATGTAAAAACAAAAGCGCTGCTGAGTAAGTTTACAAAGATAGAGTACATGCACTTATCAGAGCATAATTTTTTGCAATTATTAAATGCCGAATACGCAAAAGCGATAGGCAACGATGCCATGCAACTTGCTCATTTGACAAAAATAAAGCTTGCTACTGACGATAAAAATACTGAATACGA
The DNA here is from genome assembly GCF_014076985.1 of Colwellia sp. MB3u-8. NCBI lineage: Bacteria > Pseudomonadati > Pseudomonadota > Gammaproteobacteria > Alteromonadales > Colwelliaceae > Colwellia > Colwellia sp. MB3u-8. The sequence goes on along the minus strand of NZ_JACGVA010000070.1, from coordinate 181,103 downwards.
ACTATCATTATTAGCTCAACGCTTTGTATTAGAACTCCAGCTAAATAAATTTAAAAATGCTTATGACATTTATAAAAGAATTGAAAAAAATTCCGTTGCAAAACCTTATTTAGCACATTATCAAGCATTGATTAAACAAGTTGATGAATTTATTCATTCAGAGAAAGAACTTATTGTTGACGCCGATATTCGCAGTGATGACTACTGGCATTATGCCTTAGTACGAAATGAATTTACCCTGACCAACATCAAGGGTAAGTTAAACAAAATTGATATTCGCTGTGCTAATAAACGTCATGTTTATTCCATTGAAAACAATAATACTTGGAAAATACCCGACGCTTGGCAACAATGTCATGTCTTTATTTTTGGCGAAGACAATACCAAATTTAACTTGGTTGAGCATCCATTTAAAGTCTAGGTAAAATCAATACAGCTAGCGCTGTTTTTGACATGGTTACCTTAGGCTGGAAACACGCCAATAGCTACCACGACTAGCCATCAGTCTTTGTTACCTTATGGCAAACTAAAAGTATTGAGGGTGTTGTTGAATTTAATATAAAAAATATTAAATTACATCATCTAGCATTAACGGTCGCTAATGAAGAAATACTAAAGGTGTTGCATCAGCGATGTAACTCGATACCGAGCCTAATGATAGAATCTTCAACGGTAAAGGCCTCAGTATGCATAGGATGGTTTGTGAACCTAGCGATAAGCACATAGAGTTTGCTTATACCTCAGAAAAAATAAAAGTAACCCCAACAGAGTATTAAATTTTTTAAATAAAAAACGCAGATTATCTGCGCTTTTTAAAGAGGTTATTCGTTGCTAAAGGCTAAATAAGCTTGACTAAAACTGAGCAACAAGCTGTTCAACAACCATTTTAATGGCTTTACTTGGGTTGTCTTGTTCAGACGACTTAATGCGCTTAACTGCCCATCCGTGCCATACTGGTTGGTGACTTTTGACATCATATACATCTATTGCCAATTTTCCTTCAGTAATATTTCGCACGCGCGTATCAGTTCCCATACCGCCGTAAAAACGACTGCCCCACATAAAGCTGGTGCGATACATCACGGGTAAAGAATCAACTTTTACTTTATCTCGACTACCCATGGTATATGAAATGGTGAAATCAGCCTGCTCTGCATCATTAACTAACTGATAGCCTTTAGCAATGAAAGCTTGTTCAATGGCATTATCAATTCTGACTTTCATCACTGGGTTAGCATCAACAGACTCAGCTAAAATTTTGCTCTCGTTCAGCCAAGCAAATGTTTTATAATTCGTTGTAGTAATCTCACTATTGCGATCAAAGTCAACTCTAGCTTGCTGGTTTGATACACAGCCAGCCATTGCACCAACAAGTGCTAACATTATGATTAGTTTATTTTTTAACATAAATCCTTCCAAATAACTTTGATGTATTTAAAACTTAAGATAGCAGCCTATCATAAAAATGTTAGTCCGCTGCTGAAAAATGTCATTACATTACTCTACTTACATAATAATAAAAAATAACCACTAATAACAGATCACTTATCAATAAAATTATTAATTTAACAATAAAGTATAGATAAAAAATAATAGCATTTTAATAACTAAACCTAACTATTAATACTAGTGTTATTAATTAGTTGCTCTACTTTACATCCAGGAAAAACAGCCAAACACAAGGCGTTTATTTAATAACTAGTTGTGCTAATTATTAAATAAATAACGCGCTAGTAGGTTGTTTAAACGAGGGGAAATGATCATGAAATTAGTAAGATTAATATAAGTAACCTTGAACTATTAAGCAACGCAAACCTAATTATATGGCCAGATTAATAGCAAATTAATGACAAAACTTTATTTTTAAGTAGTACAAGTGGTAAATATTTATCAGAAATAATCAGAAATTATCAACTTTACATTGACACATCTAGACAAACCCCTTAAAACTGTAGTCATTACTTTTTACACAAATAATTTTTAACATGAACTTCGTTAATACGCTGCTATCTCTCTTCATTCTCGTCTTGGTCTCAAAACCAAGGTGCGGGCGATATTGTGTGTAAAAATAAAGTAAAAAAAATAACAACAATAAACCCTCGCTCTGAAAAGAACGGGGGTTTTTTTATCGCTATTTATTTCAATTGATATTATTAACAGCAGATTTTATTTATTAAAGGGATTACATATGACAAAAGAGCAATTCTCAGGTGCCGAACTAGTGGTTAAAACCCTAGCAGCACTTAAGGTAAAATATTTATTTGGCTATCCCGGAGGTACTGTATTAGATATTTATGATGCACTCTTTCGACAAGATGATGTTGAGCACATTCTTGTTCGCCATGAACAGGCCGCTACTCACATGGCAGACGGTTTTGCCCGCGCTACCGGTGAAGTAGGCTTTGTGTTAGCTACATCAGGGCCAGGTGCTACTAATTGTATTACCGGCATTGCAACCGCGTATATGGACTCTATTCCTATGGTGGTACTTTCAGGCCAAGTGCCTACCGGACTGATTGGAGACGACGCCTTTCAAGAAACCGATATTGTTGGTTGCTCTCGCCCAATAGTAAAGCATAGCTTTAACTGTCGTAGTGTTGTCGACATACCTAACACTATTGCAAAAGCATTTTATATTGCCAGTACCGGTCGACCAGGTCCTGTGGTTATCGAGCTACCTAAAGATATTTTAATGCCGCAACACACTGCAGAGTTTAAATTTAGCGCAGAAGTGAACATGCGCTCGTACAATCCAAACGTCAAAGGCCATCACCGTCAAATTAAGAAAGCGGTACAAGCAATAAGCAAAGCAAAACGTCTTGTGGTTTATGCTGGCGGCGGCGTAATCATAGCGAATGCGGCAGAATTACTGACTGAATTAGTTGAAAAACTTAACGCACCTGTGACCAATACCTTAATGGGATTAGGTGCTATATCAGGTTTACATGAAAACTTTATTGGTATGTTAGGTATGCATGGTAGCTTAGAAGCGAATAGAGCCATGGCAAATGCTGATGTTATTCTCGCTTTAGGGGCAAGGTTTGATGACCGTGTTACTAACAATGTAAAGAAATTTTGTCCAGATGCCACCATTGTGCATGTTGATATTGATCCCACCTCGATATCTAAAACTATTAATGCTCATATCCCTGTTGTTGGCTTACTTGATATTGTGATTAAACAGTTGCTTGTTGAACTGGAAGAAAAGCAATTTAGTGTTAACAAAGAAGAAAACCAAACGTGGTGGCAACAAATTGCACAATGGCGAGCAGTTAAAAGTTTTAGCTACGAACAAACTGATGGCGTAATAAAACCACAGCGTGTTATTGAATCCATGTATAAAGCAACACAAGGTGATGCCTACGTATGTTCTGATGTTGGACAGCACCAAATGTTTGCCGCGCAATATTATCCGTATGCTAAGCCACGTCAGTGGATAAATTCAGGTGGTCTAGGCACTATGGGCTTTGGCTTACCTGCTGCAATGGGCGTAAAATTAGCCTTTCCTGATAGCCATGTTATTTGTATTACCGGAGACGGTTCAATACAGATGAACATACAAGAGCTATCAACTTGTTTGCAGTATAATTTATCTGTGGTCATTATCTCATTGAACAACCGCTCTTTAGGCATGGTGCGTCAATGGCAAGATATGGTCTATGGTGGACGTCACTCCTCTTCGTACATGGAATCTTTACCCGATTTTGTTAAATTGGCTGAGTCCTATGGTCATGTAGGCATGCAAATTAATAAGCTTGATGAATTAGACGAAAAAATTCAAGAGGCTTTTGCGATTAAAAACCGACTAGTTTTTGTCGATGTGCTCGTTGATGAAAATGAGCATGTCTATCCGATGCAAATACGTACTGGTGCTATTGATGAAATGTGGATCAAAAAAGGAGTGAAAAGCTAATGCGCAGAATCTTAGCCGTATTATTAGAGAACGAAGCAGGATCACTTTCACGTATTGTCGGGTTGTTTTCTCAACGAGCATTTAATATTGAAAGTTTAACTGTTGCACCCACTGATGATGATAGCTTATCTCGTATCACTATTGTCACCAAAGGTAATGACAAAATACTTGAGCAGATAGTTAAACAAGTCAATAAACTTATCGATGTTATTAAAGTAACTGATTTAACCGAACGAAGTCATGTCGAGCGTGAATTACTACTGATTAAAGTCTTGGCAATGAACGAAAAGTCACGCAGTGAAGTAAAACGTATAACTGATATCTTTAGAGGCTCTGTCATTGATATTGGTAAGCAGGTTTACACCGTTCAACTGACGGGTAATGCAGAGAAAATCAATGCTTTTATCTCCACACTCGCCAACGAAACAGAAATCATAGAATCAGTGAGATCTGGCTGTGTCGGTATTGCTCGCGGTGAAAAAGCATTGAGTGTGAAGTAATAATATAATTTGCTACATAGACGATTCTGGGGGGACTTTAACTATTTAACTTGATGAACTAAAGTCCAACCTGTATTGAACCCGTATAGGTCATAAATATCACCTAGATATGGCTTACGGGTGAACATGTAGCGTTAGGCAATTTTTTAATATTCAGAACTAAAAAACCCGGTAACAAAATCTGTTACCGGGTTTTTAAAAAGCCTAGGCTTGTTTACTGCTTAAGCTTTCTCTTCCCTGTCAATCTGCGCGCTAAACCGGCAAACATTAACAATAAAATACTACTTAAACCAAAACCTGCACCTTGACGTTCTATTTTCTCTTCAACGGCACTACAATCTTCAAGCTCTCCCGCTATAGGCTTCAAGGTTACTGCACGAACAACATCTTCAAGTAGCTGTGCGCCTTGCTCATCCAGCATTAATTCACCTTTTGAATCACGACGAGGAACTCTGATCAATGCGGTTGCTGAAACTTCATTGGCATCATTAATATCACGTGCTTCAATAATCGTATAATCACTACCACAAGCTAAGAAGTCATTAAGATCGGTAAAAGTTTCACTGGTAATATCATATAAAAAACCATGTGTTCTTCTCGGCGTGCTGGTGTTGTCGTTATGCGTTTCAACCTCACCTTCACCTACTATTTTACCACTTTCATTAATAGCGCGAGCTGTACTCGAACTACCGTTGAAAAAATCTGTTGGTAAAATCATTTCCATCGTTTCAGCATTGGTATCAACATGATAAAACTTAGTTCTTTGGTTACCATTAATAAAAGCATTAACATGCCCTATTGCTATACCTGCATCATTAATGTCATAGGTACGCGAATCAAAGTACTTGCCGTGATCCTCAGTAAAGTCCATAACTTCACCGTTTTTATATACTACTGCATATATACTGCGGCGTTCTCTTGCACTGGGTTCAGTTACATTTTCATTAACCCAGCCATGAGCATAACCAACCGCTACACCTTGATTATTAATCGCTTGAGCATAGTTAGTATATTCACGTACATCATCAACATGAGGAGTAACTAACTGTCCTAATATTTCTGAGCTAATGATACCTTGTTCATCAATTGACCATTTTATTGCTTCAGTATTATAAACCTCAGCAATAATCTGCTGCACACAGACTTTAAACGGTAAATCAGCAAGTATGTCTGGATCAGCACAACCACCGGTTTCATCGTTGATAAAGTCAATGGCATTTTGATCAATACTCGTACTAGCATAACCAACCGCAAAGTGAGATTCACTAATATCTAATATGGCTGATTCACCACCAAAACGTTGATCTTCAGGTAAATCTGTCTCACTAGGAGGAATGATTTCGATGATACTAGCACCACCGTCAGACGAGAAAAAACCACGGGTGGTAAATGCACGTAACCAGTGTGTTACTTCTTCATCATCACTTTTAGTAAAATCAAGCGGTAAGTAAGGCGCTGAGGCATTGCCATATACCCAACCTTCATTGGTAATGCCACTAATGAATTCTTTTGTCGAACGGGTAAGAATATCTGTATTAGGAATATTTTCATCAAATACATTAAATAATTCTGTTTGACCATTAAAGTTAGTCATGGCAAAAACATCACCAACTTCTTGATAAAGGCTATTACCGGCTCTTGAACTTAAAAACCTTATCACCCATGATAGATCATTAGCCGTTGGATTGCCTGCGCGTAAAGCCTCTTCATCTTCAATATTAACTAAGTCGTGCACACCTTCATGACTTCGCTCAGCTAAAATAACGATAAAGTCATAGTCCTCTTCATCAAGATATTGAAACTGAACGGGAAAGTTATAAATGTCAGTGCCAGAAATAGCAGCTTCACCGTTATTATTTTCCTGTTGTGAATAAGTGTATTTTAATGAGGAAACATTACCTTTATCAATAACTTGGTAAGTTGCTGCATTAACCGCGGATAGTCCTAATGCACTAGTGATACCTAATGCTAAAATTGATTTTACAAATTTGTTCATGTAACTACTAAACTCACTTTTGTTATTAATCATCTAATTCTTGCCATCTAGCGTAGGCAACTTCGAGTTTTGACTCATGTATAGCTAACTGGTTCAATATATTATTACTTTGCTCTTGGCTTTGACTAAAAAAGTCAGCGTGATTGACCTTTTCCTGCAAGTCAGCAATTGATGTTTCAAGTTCATCAATAATCCCAGGTAAGTTTTCTAACTCTGTTTTCTCTTTAAATGAGCGTTTTTTCTTAACTGGGGTATTAACCTTGCTCTCGGCTTTTTCAGCCACAGCAACTTTAACAACGGCTTTAGTCGCTGTTTCACGTTGCTTCTCTTTATAAGCTAAGTAATCATCAACATCATCATAGCCACCAACGATTTGTGAAACGTGACCGGTACCATCAAAATACAAGCAACTATTGACACAGTTATTAACAAAGTCGCGATCATGGCTAACTAAAATAACCGTTCCTGCGTAATTTGCAACGACTTCTTCCAATAGCTCTAAGGTTTCAATATCCAAATCATTGGTTGGCTCATCCAAAATCAATAGGTTACTGGGGCGTAAAAATAACCGAGCAAGTAACAAGCGATTTTTTTCACCACCCGATAAGGCTCTAACCGGTGTTCGTGCACGCTTAGGACTAAAAAGGAAGTCTTGTAGGTAACCTAATACATGTCGTGGTTTACCGTTTACCACAACGTCTTGCTTACCTTCACCCACAATTTCTTGCACGGTTTGGTTAAGATCTAAGGCTTCACGATGTTGATCAAAATAAGCGATATCTAAATTAACACCTGAGCGCATTTTACCGCTGGTAGCTTCAAGATTGCCCATAATCATTTTAATCAAGGTCGACTTACCCGTACCGTTTGCACCAATAAAGGCTATACGGTCATTACGGGTGATCAATAAATCTAAATTTTTGATAATAACTTTATCATCAAAAGCGATAGTTATATCTTCCGCTTCAAATACCAGCTTACCTGAACGGTCGCCTTGGGTGATATTCATCGTACTTTGATTGCGAACCTCGCGACGAGCTTGGCGTTCACCTCTAAGTTTCTCAAGTGCTCTTACTCGACCTTCATTGCGTGTACGACGAGCTTTTACACCTTGTCTGATCCACACTTCTTCTTCTGCCAGCTTCTTATCAAATAGCGAGTTTTGTTGTGATTCAACCTGCAAGTCATGCGCTTTTTGCTCTATGTACAGATCATAGTTACCTGGGTAGCTTTTCAAAATACCACGATCAAGGTCGATAATACGTGTCGATACACCACGAATAAATGCTCTATCATGACTAATAAAAAGTATCGTGCCAGCAAAGTCTTTTAAAAATGACTCTAACCATAAAACACTTTTAATATCTAAATGGTTAGTGGGTTCGTCAAGCAATAAAATATCAGGTGCGGTCACTAAGGCCTTAGCTAATGCGACCTTACGTAACCAACCACCTGAAAGGTCACAAATTTTATCATCCGGAATCAGCGCCAAGGTTGTCATCACTTGCTCGATACGTTGTTCATCTTGCCAAGCGTTTGCCACTTCAAGTTGATCTTGAACATTGGCTAATTTATTGAGATTTTTGTCTGATGGGTCTTCAGTAACATCATGAATAATCGCATGATAACGCTTAATTAAATCCGCATTTTCCTTTACACCTTGGGCAATATAATCAAAAACACTGATATCTGAAGTTTCTGGAGGATCTTGCTCTAACATCGCGACTTGCATAGTGCTAGATTTAAGCACTTGGCCATCATCTAAGGTTTGAAAACCCATTAATACCTTCATTAAGGTTGATTTTCCAGCACCATTTCTACCGACTAAACAAATTCGTTCGCCAGTTTGTACACTCAGGTCCGCTTTATCTAAAACTTTGTCTTCGCCGAAGGCTAATTCACCTTGGGAAATACGAATTAATTCCATAAACTACAGTAACTCCAAAACTTGTGCTTGTTCAAATGGCCAAAATAATTTTTCTTGGCTCGAAATACGTTCTAAAACAGGAATGTGAACACGATACAGCGTAACTAGCTTATCGTCATCGAGTATATCGATCACGCAAATATCTGCTGCTGGCATAACGGCTAGGCATAATGCCAAAGCCTCTTCACATAAATGACAGCCTTCGCTGCCATAAAGATTAAATTTTACCGACATATTAACTCACCTTACACCTTACGTGTAATCAACCAACTGTTATGAATATGCTTGTTGCGTTGAAAGTCTTTATCTCGTGTTTTCTCGCTTATTTCTTGCACCTGTAAATTTAAGGCAGAAATAGCGTCAAAATCCATTTTAAAATTACGCTTATTATTGGTAAAAATTAACTCACCACCCGCAGCAAGTGATTTTACTCCATCAGTAATTAAACTAATGTGATCACGTTGCACGTCAAAACTTTCCCCCATGCGCTTTGAATTAGAGAAAGTGGGTGGGTCAATAAACACTAGATCAAATTTTTGCTCATTTTTCTTCAACCATTGCAAACAATCCGCTTGAATAAAGTCATATTTATGACCACTGAGATTATTCAGTACAAAATTATCTTGTGCCCAACTTAAATAAGTTTTCGACATATCAACCGTGGTTACCGTATCCGCGCCATGCAATGCCGCTTGCAAAGAAACCGAACCTGTATAGGCAAACAAATTCAATAATGATTTACCCGCTGATTTTTTCGCAACGATTTGGCGAGTTTTACGGTGATCAAGAAACAGCCCGGTATCTAAATAATCCCAAAGGTTTACTTTTAATTTCGCGCCATATTCATGCACCACCATAGATTTTTTGGTTTGTTCAACCCGTTGGTACTGATCTTTGCCCTTTTGCTTTGCCCGCGTTTTAATAATAACTTTATCGGTGGGCACGCCAAGCACCTTAGGGGCAAAATAAACCACTTCTTGTAATCTTTTCGCCACTTTTTCAGGCTCAATAATGGCGGGCGCCGTATACTCATGAATAACCAAGTGATCGCCATAAACATCAACCGCTACATTATACTCAGGAATATCGGCATCATATAAACGATAACATTCTATGTCTTCTTGCTTAAGCCAGCCTTTCAAGTTTTTCTTATTTTTTAATAAGCGATTACCAAAGTCTGAGTCTTTACCATCAAATTCAGTATCAACATTGCTGCTTGATACTTGCTTATCATCTAAATTATAAAGTGCAAATTGGCAATCTAACGGGCCATTTTTAAACTTATAACGTTTTAAAGTCACCATTTTCATCATGGCTAACAATTCAGCATTGGCGGTTAAAACAGCCACTCGCCAGTTAACAAAATGAGATTTAAACTTCTGCCCTAACAAAGCAAAGCTTTCTACCAGTTCAGGTAATTCACCTATTCGTTCACCGTAGGGTGGGTTAAATAAGATAGTACCTTTAGGACCAAAGGCATTTTTTATGTCATTAGCATTTTTACACGAGAATTCAATAAATCTTTGTACGCCGGCATTTTTAGCATTTTGCTGGGCGGTTTGTAATACTCGGTTATCAAGGTCAAGACCAAACACTTTAGTTTTAAGCTGCGTTAAACCAACATGTGATTGTTCAATGGCAGCAGACCTTGCTGATTTCCAGGCGGCAGGCTGATGCCCTAACCAAAAATCAAAGCCCCATTGCGCTCTATCAATGCCAGGTGCATAACCCGCTGCCATTAATACCGCCTCTATCACTATAGTTCCAGAACCACACATAGGGTCAACTAAAGGCTTAGAGGTATCTTCTAACCAACCAGAACGAGTAATGATAGCGGCCGCTAAATGTTCTTTTAATGGCGCAGCACCCGAATGCTCTCGATAGCCCCTTTTAAATAAACTACGGCCAGAGAAGTCTAAATAAATAACAACTTTTTGCTTTAACAAACGTGCTTGAAAACTTATCTGTGGCGCTGACTTATCAACTGAAGGACGTTCTTGGTTTAAATCGCGAAAATGGTCAACAACCGCATCTTTAACCGTTAAGGCACCAAATTGACTGTTTCTAATTTCATCGCTTGTACCAACAAAATCAATAGCAAAGGTATTATCTACAGAGAACATTTCCGACCAAGTGATTGACTTTGCTACCGCATAAAGCTCATCTTTATTGCTGGCGTCACCTTCAGCCAATTTCAGCAGTATGCGAGTGGATAAGCGACAGCGCAGACAAATGTGATACGCATGTTCAATCGTTGAAGTGAAATAAACGCCCTCAGGCTTTTGAACAACTTGTTCGGCTTTCAAATCTTTAAGTTCTTGCGCCAGTAATATTTCTATACCTGGTGAGGTTAATGCTAAAAATTGCTGCATATAGGTTTCCCAATCTAATTTATGCCGCGATTATAAACAAAGACACGTGCTACTTATAGGCCTTTTACAAATTAGCGCAAACTATCTAACAATATCTGGCAAGTTAAGCGCTGTTTATTTTAAATTCAGCCTGATTTCAACTAATCGTCTGAAATACGAGTCATTCGCGCGCAAAAAAACAACAAGTCATAAATAAATGAAATTAATCGCTAAAAAAAGCATAAAACATGTTGCAAATAAGATGATGTATCCTTATTATACGCCTCGCTTTAAGGCAAGCAGTTAACCGCCAATTTAAAGCATTCTTAAGCTAGAATTAAAACAAGTTGTCTTGGCTAATTTATTAAGCCATTCGGACGCGGGATGGAGCAGTCTGGTAGCTCGTCGGGCTCATAACCCGAAGGTCGTAGGTTCAAATCCTGCTCCCGCAACCAATTCTTAAGTTTGAATTAAAACAACTTGGCTTGTTTAAGTGTTTACTTAAACCATTCGGACGCGGGATGGAGCAGTCTGGTAGCTCGTCGGGCTCATAACCCGAAGGTCGTAGGTTCAAATCCTGCTCCCGCAACCAATTTTATATACCCTTCTAATCTCTCTAAAATCAACGTTATTTTAATCTAACAACGATGAAAACTTCAAATAGCACCTAAATACAGCTAAATCAAAATCATCCTACTGATACCTTAAATTAAATACGCTCACTGCAATTTTTAATAAATACTTTATTAATCACTTGATACTAATATCAAATCATTTTTTTTAATATAAATCACTAAATAAACCTTCAGATAAGGTACTATAAACGGTGAATTTACATAAAGCTGAATAGCTAATAATTAAGAGAATATTTTTTGATGAGCGACGAATTTACTCATATCAATGCTAATGGTGATGCCCATATGGTTGATGTAACTGAAAAAATTGTTACTGAACGTACCGCCATTGCTCAAGCCTATATTGAAATGTCAGCGCAAACCCTCGCGATGATTGTCAAAGGAAAACATCATAAAGGTGACGTATTTGCGACCGCCAGAATTGCTGGCATTATGGCGGCAAAAAAAACCAGTGAGCTTATTCCGCTTTGTCACCCGCTTATGCTGACAAAAATAGCAGTCGACATAATTGCAGAGCCAAAGCAAAACCGGGTAAAAATCACTGCGCTTTGTAAGCTTTCAGGTAAAACAGGGGTAGAAATGGAAGCATTAACTGCCGCTTCAACCGCAGCCCTGACGATTTATGATATGTGTAAAGCGGTACAAAAAGACATGATTATTACCAATATCCATTTATGTGAAAAACAAGGTGGAAAATCAGGCAGCTATCTTCATAACCCTGCGACTAAAGAAAGGAGCTAATCATGATAAAAATTTTGTTTTTTGCTCGCCTACGCGAACAATTATCCACCGATAGCTTGCAAATATCGGCCAGTGAAAATATGACAACAGAGCTAATTCGACAACAACTCGCTAACACAGATGATTTATGGGCCAAGGTTATGTCGGCTGATAGCTTACTTGTTGCGGTTAATCAGCAGATCACCGATTGGTCACATAGTGTCAATGCCGGTGATGAAGTCGCTTTTTTCCCTCCTGTTACCGGAGGCTAATATGATCAACGTACAACAGAATGATTTTGTTGTTGCAGATGAGTATCAAAAACTCGCAGATGACAACCAAGATGGCGCTGTAGTCACTTTTGTTGGTAAAGTCCGAGACTTTAATGAAGGGCTTGGAGTGCAAGGATTATCGCTAGAGCACTACCCTGGCATGACAGAGAAGGTATTGGGTGAAATAGAGGCTGAAGCGCGCGAACACTGGCCGCTTAATAAGGTGACTATTATACATCGTGTTGGCGATCTAACCCTTGGTGAACAAATTGTCTTTATTGGTGTTACGAGTCCACATCGAAAAGCGGCCTTTGCTGCTTGCGAATTTCTTATCGATTTTTTAAAAACCAAAGCCCCGTTTTGGAAAAAAGAGTTAACCAGTGAAGGCAGTAAATGGTTAGAAGCCAAAGCCAGTGACAGTAAAATTTCACAACAATGGTCGACAAAACTAACAAACTAGAAACAATGAGATTATTCATGCTAAAAGCCGGACGTTATCAACACTTTAAAGGTAATTTTTACCAAGTACTACACTTAGCAACGCACAGTGAAACTGAAGAAACTATGGTGGTTTATCAACCTGAATACGGTGAAAGAGCGATTTGGGTTAGGCCCCTTGCTATGTTTGATGAAATTATTGAAAGAGATGGAAAGCAGCTCAAACGATTTCAATATGTTGGTTAAGATAGTTAACTAAAAATGTAAGTTGGACTTTTATCCCATCACGTTAAGTTAAATTTAACTGCCTTGAGCATCAATACGAGCGACCAAAAAATAATACCTGCTGCAAATATTTGTTGGTCCCATCTCGTTAATGGCCCGCTTAACATTTGACAGACTAAAGTCCGTCCTACAAAACACCTAAAAAACAATTACCTAATGCTACATTATCACCCATAGGCTTTATGTCGATTCAATGTAGGTTGGACTTTAGTCCATCAGGTTAAATGAGATTTAACTGTGTTTGTTATAAATGCCGAGCGAAAAAACACCTGCTGTAAATGTTTGTTGGTCCCATCACGTTTATAGCCAGCTTAACAGTTGACAGACTAAAGTCCGTCCTACAAAACACCTAAAAAACAATTACCTAATGCTACATCATCACCCGTAGGCTTTATGTGGGTTCAATGTAGGTTGGACTTTAGTCCATCGGGTTAAATTAAATTTACCTGTGTTTGTTGTAAATGCCGAGCGAAAAAACACCTGCTGCAAATGTTTGGTGGCCCGATCTTGTTAATAGCACGCTTAACAGTTGTCGGACTAAAGTCCAACCTACAAAAAACCGACAGAAAAATCACCTAACGCTAAGGGAAGAAAACAAATTAAGGCTCTATTTGAAAATAATGGATGTTGGATAGACCCGGATTTGAAAATAATGGATGTTGGATAGACCCGGCTAATCCAAAGTGCAGGGTTTACACCACCTAGCATTTACTGTCTTGACTCTATTCATTTATTTAACCCGCATTCCCAATATTTTAATAATATTGCCATTGAAAATGTTAGAGTTGATGTGAACCATAATAACAACACATATTTTTCAGGGTTCATGATGGTTTACTAATAGTGTTTTGTCAGGCTAATTCATCTTTATAGGGACATATAATGTTTAAAGCAAGTAGGGTTGAAAATAGTAACAACGTGCAAGTTCAGCGACTCGAGCTATCGGCTTTTATACCGAAATTTAAGCACTTTATATCTTCAAAAAAATCATTATTAATCCCCGTATTATTATGTCTGGCCTATTACAGCTATTATGTTATTTATAAAACTAATCGTGATCAACAACAAACTCGCCAAATAGTAGCAATACCAAAAATCAATGATATTTATTTGTTTGATTTTCGTATAGTAAGCCATAACCTAAGACCCAATGAAAAATATCGTATTGCCAAAGTAGTTGATATCACGGGTGACATTATTACCTTAGTTTATGGCAGTTTTTATTATCCCAACCAACACGCGACCATCAACAGTATTTATTATGGCCAGCTAACTTATAAAGACTACTTCGAGGCTAAGCGCTTTGATTATAACCATCAAGAAATTCAACAAAAATTGGCTTCCGGTGCTATTTATCAAGCGATGCGACCTATTAACGACAAACTTTTAGGACAGCGCGTAGGGCCTGAGCCAAGAAAATATCGTAGTAATATTTTTATTCAAGGTCGAAGAGAGAATTTAACGGGTGAGGCTTTCCTTAACCAGCGGTTCAGTGAAACCAATTTAAAACAAGCATTTGAGTTATTTACTACCTCTGCAAACTACAACTTTGCACAAGGACAAGTGAACCTTGCACAAATGTATATTAATGGACAATACGTAGAAAAAAACCTTAGCAAAGCACTTTATTGGCTGAATCAGGCGGCACTGCAAAGTCACAAACCGGCCATTTTAAAGTATGAAATTGTCTGTAAACAACTTTCATCTTGCCAAATTTATGACTTTTTTAAAAACCTAGTTGCCACGGGTGTTAATGTTAAAGTACGCAATTTAAGCACTGAACTTACCGTCGAGCACTAATGCTCATGGCACTAATCTACAGTGAGTATTAGTTTGCCAATGTTTTCATTATTCAACATAACCTGATGGGCAACTTCTGCCTCATGCCAGCTATATTCTTGGTAAATAACCGGGCTGATTGAGCCCACTTCAAGGCAATGATAAAAGTCTTGCGTAAATGCTTTAATTAACTGGGTTTTATATTCATTACTTCGGCTACGTAATGTGGTGGCATGTAGGTTTACTCGCTTAGCAAGCATTTTAGCGACATCAATATTTTTCGCAAAACGGCCACCTAGCATAGACAAGATAACAATATGGCCATCTAGCGCACATACCCTAATGTTTTTGTTAACATACTCGCCGGCAACCACATCGATAATAACGTCATAGCTTTGTTTTTGTTGTTCTGCCCAAGTCACAAAGTCAGTTTGGTGATAATTTATCGCTTCATCCGCGCCCAGTGCTTTACAAGCCGCTACTTTGTCTTCATGACCGACAGTAACGGTTACTGAGCAATTAAGTTGTTTAGCTAGTTGAATAGCCGCCGTGCCTACACCACTAGCACCGGCATGAAGAAGTACCTTAGCATTTGGCTGTAAGTCAGCGATGGAAAATAAACATTGATAAGCGGTTAAATAAACTTCGGCTGTTGCCGCGCCTTGGGCATAGCTTAAATTTTCAGGCAGCTTTATTAAGTGATCGGTTTTGACTTTAACGTATTCTGAGTAGGCGCCACCAGGCACAATAGCAAAAACCTTATCGCCAACATTCCAACGGGTTTGTAACCCGCCAATAGCAACAAGTTCACCACAAGCTTCAATGCCGAGTATGCTTGATTCACCAGGAGGAGGTGGATACTGGCCTTTTTTTTGCAAAATATCTGCGCGATTAACACCAATAGCCCTGACTTTGATTAAGCATTCATCGTCACTTATTACTGGCTTATCAATTTCATCTAGACTTAACTGCTGCTGTTCATTAATGGCTATATAACGCAATTTATTTCCTTTTATCCACGGTTTTTTATAATAGCTAGTTTGCCTTAATTAACCTTAAATACCAATGTGATAAAGTTTAGATCAAAATAAAATATCCGCTATGCTTTAATGTGCAGGTTTGTGTACATTGATAAAAATATAAAATTAGCCAATCGAAAAAAAATTATGTTCCTGAAATGGTACTTGCTTAGCGTCAACCTTCACCACTTGTGCTTCTGGAGGACCTTTTGCTAGCCACTTTAGCATTTTATCAATATTTTTCTTTTCACCGCACACTAGCACTTCTACATCGCCATTAGTTAAATTACGCGCGTAACCACTTAAACTATGTTCAATCGCAACCTGTTGGCTAGAAACCCGAAAGTAAACGCCTTGAACCTTGCCACTGACATGTGCCATGTAACTTACATCCATTATTTTTCACCTTAAATTAAGCTTATTGCTATTGTTATTGTTATTGTTAACTTTCATTCCCATCAAAGTTTTGAAATGAAAAATAGTTAAAATTGACCATTGCACCCTCGCCATGCATTGACTACACTCGCGCCATTATTATTGTAATTATAAGTATAGGCCTATGTCAGCAAGAATTTATTTAAAAGTTGCTCGTGAGAAATCATTACGCCGAAAACATCCTTGGATTTTTTCTCAAGCAATTAACAAAATCAAAGGTAACCCATTACTTGGTGACACGGTTGATGTCTATGACAACAAAGGCAACTGGCTCGCTAAAGGCGCATATTCTCCAGAATCTCAAATTAGAATTCGGGTTTGGAGTTTTGATATTGATGAAGAAATTGATAGCAGTTTTTTTCGTAATAAATTGTTAAGTGCGCAAAAAAGACGCGATTGGTTTATCGAAAGAGACGGTTTAACCGGCTATCGACTTATTGCTGGCGAGTCTGATGGCCTGCCTGGTATCACCATAGATAAATACGACAACTTAATTGTTTGCCAATTACTGAGCGCAGGAGCCGACTTGCACCGCTATACCTTAGTTGAATGCCTTAAAGAACTTTATCCGGGTTGCCATATTTATGAGCGTTCAGATGTTGATGTTCGTAAAAAAGAAGGTTTAGAGCCAGTAACAGGTTGGTTAACCGAACCACAAGCGTCAACAGAATGTATTATTGAAGAGTACGGTATTAAAATTCATGTTGATGTGGCTAAGGGTCATAAAACGGGGTTTTATTTAGATCAACGTGAATCTCGTCTTGCCGCAGGTAAGTATGCCCGTGATAAGAGTGTATTAAACTGTTTTTCTTATACCGGCACTTTTGCGCTACATTGTGCAGCGGGTGGCGCTAAAGAAGTCATTAATGTTGATGTGTCTGAATCAGCATTAGACTTAGCTAAGAAAAACGTTGAGCTTAATCAGTTAGAAGATAAAAACATCTCATTCGTTAAAGCGGATGTTTTTAAATTATTGCGTCAATACCGCGAAGAAAAACGTACTTTCGACATGATAATTCTCGACCCACCTAAGTTTGTTGAATCAAAGGCTCAACTGACGGGTGCATGTCGTGGCTACAAAGATATCAATATGTTAGCCATGCAGTTGCTTAACCCTAATGGTATTTTATTAACTTTTTCTTGCTCTGGTTTAATGGAATCAAGTTTATTTCAAAAAGTGGTTGCTGATGGGGCATTAGACGCGAAAAGAAATGCTTACTTTGTTGACCGATTACACCAAGCCGCGGATCATCCGGTATCGTCAAACTACCCTGAAGGTTACTATCTTAAAGGTTTAGTCTGCCAAGTTGAGTAACTTGGCTATATAAAACCATCTTTAGCCACTAGTTATTAGTGGCTAAAGATTAGTAGCTAAACTTTTTTCTAACTACTAATTTCGGCTAATTTAATCGATCTCAGTAATATTAACGCCAATCAGATAACAGTTTGGGCTATCTTCCGTCACTCTCACTACTTTGCCTGTAGCATTTAAGGGTTGCACAGCATTGTTGACCGACTGAACACTGATACGCACCGCTGTATTTATTTCTAATGGGTGCTGCATCTCAATCGCTATACCGGTTGCACTTAAATCACGACATGTGACTAAAGCCTTACTATTAGCTTCATCGTCAATAATGGTCAAGGTTACTTCACTGTTTAACATCATGCGATAAAAATTCCGTTTATCATCGTAATTAGCCATCACTACTCCATTGTGTTTTTATCGTTAGTACGCTTTCACTTATACTTATACTTATGGTAACGATAACTGTCAAACTATTGACTAATATTATGCATGTTCTTTGATGTAGTTCAATATTCTTTTAGCTGAAATTGGAAAAGGTGTTTTTAAATTTTGTGCAAAAAGTGATACCCGCAACTCTTCTATCAGCCAATAACCTTGCATTAAGGCTTTACTTATTGGTTGACCCTTAGGCTGTTGAGCAATGACTGTAGCTAATGATTTTTGTACTTTTTCAAGCTCTAACATTTTCAACCTGTCTTGATTAGGGTCTATTTGTAACTTTTCTAATCGTCGTAACATGGCGCTTAAATAACGGGCAATATCATCCAAACGTTGGTATCCCGCTTTAGTGATAAAGCCCTTAAAAACTAGAGCCTCTAATTGGCTTTTAATATCACCATGAGATTGCACAACATTTAACGACATTTTACCTTTCATTTTTTTGCGTACATCGTGCGCCAGACTTAATACTCGCTCGACTTTAATCGCCGCACTTAAGACACAATCCGCAATTTCTGCACGAACATGTTCTTTACAAGCCTCAAACTCTGCTTGAGCACGAGGTAAGTCGCCGTATTCGCTAACTAAAAATTGACAGCCAGCAACAATGCAGTCATCTAACAAATCAGTTATCGAACCAAAGGGATTAAAATACAGCCCTAATTTAGCTTTATTGGGTAACTTTTCCTGCAAATATTTTATTGGCGACGGTATACTCAGTAAAACAAGTCGACTGACCCCGTCAAGCATGGCTTGTTCAGCTAAACTTTCATGTTCAAATAACTCGATAGCAACAGACTTATTTTTATCCACTAAAGCTGGAAAGGCTTTTATGGTGATATTAGCGACTGTCTTTTCATAGCTTTTTGGCAAGCTTTTAAAGTCCCACTGGTCGATATTACTGCGTTCAATACCTTTGTCAGCGACCTTTTTAATCGACGCTTGCACCTTACCTTGTAAACTGTCTTTTAATTCGTCGAGCTTGCGGCCTTGTTGGATCAATTTGCCATGTTCATTAACAATTTTAAAATTCATCGATAAATGCGGTACTAGCGCTAAACCTTGCCAAGCGTCTTCAGGTAGACGAGCACCGGTCATTCTTAACAACTGTTTTTCAATGGCGGTAGTTAATGCGACATCAGCGTTAGTGATTGCCGCTAAACAAGCTTCGGCGTAATTAGGCGCAGGCACAAAATTACGCCTTAATGCTTTAGGTAAAGCTCGAATTAATGCCGTGATAAGCTCAAGCCGTAAAGCGGGGATCAACCAGTCAAAACCAATATTTTCCACTTGATTTAATATCCCTAGCGGTATCAAAACACTAATACCATCGTCGACATCGCCCGGGTTAAAATGATAACTCAGCGGTAAGGTTAAACTGCCCTGCTGCCAGGTTTCAGGATATTCAGTGGCCGATAACTTAACCGCACTTTCTTTTAACAAAAAGGCTTTGGTAAAGTTTAATAGTTTGGCGTCGGCTTGTTTTTGCTTTTTCCACCATGCTAAAAAGCTGCGTTGACAAGTAATGCTTTCTGGTAGTTTTTCAGTATAAAAGTCGACTAATTTCTGCTCTTCAATCAAAAAATCTCTGCGTCGGGCTTTTTGCTCTAATGCTTCAATTTCATTCACTAATTGACAATTATCTTTTAAAAATCCCTCTTTAATCGTGCTTTCACCATTAACTAACGCCTCGCGGATAAAAATTTCACGACAGGTATCAGGTTCAATTTGATTAAAGTGTACACTACGCTTAGCAACAATAATCAGGCCGTAGAGTGATACTTGCTCAAAGCCCATCACAGCGCCCTGCTTTTTCTCCCAATGCGGTTCACTGTAGCTACGTTTAACTAAATGTTGAGCAAGGGGTTCAATCCACAAAGGGTCAATTTTTGCGGCCATACGGGCAAATAAACGGCTGGTTTCAACTAGCTCTGCCGCCATTAACCATTTAGGCGATTTTTTAGCTAAGGCAGAGCCTGGGAAAATAAAGAAGGTACTGCCACGTGCGCCTTTATATTCTCGGTTTTCATCTTGTTGACCTAAATGACTGAGTAAACCTGACAATATCGCTTGATGCACAATATCTACATTTGGATTAGTGGCGCTTTTTTCAGCTTCTTCTGATAAGTCTACTTCGATGCGGCTCATCGGAATTTTTAACTCGCGTAACGAATGCGTTAGCTGGCTGTAAATGTCTTGCCACTCTCGAATACGCACATAGGACAAGAATTCTTTTTGGCACATGCGACGAAATTGATTGTTGGTTAGTTGCTTTTGTTGTTCTTCAACATAACTCCACAGTTTTAATAAACCAACAAAATCAGATTGTTTGTTCTTAAAGCGGCTATGTTTTTCATCTGCTGCTTGTTGCTTTTCGTGTGGACGTTCACGTGGGTCTTGAATACTTAAGGCACTGACAATAATAAATATTTGTTCAATACAGCCAAAGTCTGCCGCAGTTAAAATCATTTTAGCTAAACGTGGATCAATAGGAAATTTTGCTAACGAGCGCCCTATTGGCGTTAAGGTCACTTTATTTGCTTTCGCGTCTATCGCGGCCAGCTCTTCTAATAATTTCACCCCATCAGTAATATTGCGCTTATCCGGTGGTTGAACAAATGGAAAGTCAGCAATCTCGCCTAGATCTAAGGACAACATTTGCAATATAACGGTCGCTAAATTAGTGCGCAGTATTTCAGGGTCGGTAAATTCAGGGCGGTTTAGAAAGTCTTCTTCTGAATAAAGACGAATACAGACCCCTGACGATACACGGCCACAACGACCAGCACGTTGGTTAGCACTGGCTTGAGAAATAGCCTCTATCGGCAAGCGTTGCACTTTGGTGCGGTAACTATAGCGAGAAATTCTTGCGGTGCCCGGGTCAATAACATATTTAATGCCCGGCACGGTTAAACTGGTTTCAGCAACGTTGGTGGCTAACACGATATTACGGCCAGTATGGGGTTTAAATATTAAATTTTGTTCGGCAACGGTTAAACGAGAGTATAGCGGCAGCACATTAGTGTGGCGTAAGTTTGCTTTTTCTAATGAGCGTGCGGTATCTCGAATTTCTCGTTCACCGTTGAGAAACACTAATATATCGCCACTGTCATCGGTGCCTAACTCATCAACCGCATTAAGAATGCCTGAAATAACATCACCATCATCATTGCTTTCATCACTTGCCTCGTTCAGTGGCCGATAACGCATTTCAACCGGAAAAGTTCGACCCGATACTTCAATAATGGGGGCAGGAACACCAGCAGCACTGGCAAAATGTTGGGCAAACTTTTCAGGATCAATGGTTGCCGAAGTAATGATGATTTTTAGATCAGGACGTTTAGGGAGAATTTGGCGTAAATAACCCAGAATAAAATCAATGTTTAAACTACGTTCATGCGCTTCATCAATGATCAAGGTGTCGTATTGACGTAACAAACGGTCTTTTTGCATCTCTGCCAACAAAATACCGTCGGTCATTAACTTGATATAGCTTTGCTTGCCCACTTGGTCATTAAAGCGCACTTTATAGCCAACGGCGTCACCTAACTTGGTGTTGAGTTCTTCTGCAATACGGTTGGCTACCGTTCTAGCAGCGATACGTCGGGGTTGAGTATGACCAATAATACCGTCAATACCACGGCCAAGCTGCAAACATATCTTAGGAATTTGGGTGGTTTTACCTGAGCCAGTTTCGCCCGCAATAATAACCACTTGATTTTCATCAATAGCTTTAGCAATAACATCAACATTTTGTGAAACCGGTAAAGCTTCCGGGTAACTAAATTTAGGTACGTTAGCGAGACGAAATTGTTTATTTTCTATCGATTGTTCAATCAATGCCGCTATTTGCTGTAAGCTTTTTTCTTGCTTACTCTGGTCAGTAATACTTTTAACACCTAATAAGCGCTTTTTAATGCGCGCTTTATCAGATAATTTAACCTGTTCTAAAAGGTTAAAAAGGGATTTTACGGTGACGTTTTTATTAGCTTTTTTAGTAGCAGTGGAAGTTGCGGTGATTGCAGTAGACAAGACAGACTCAAAACAGATAACAAAAAAGCTATATTAACAGGTAAGCAATAGCAAATGAATAAGTATATACCCGCTCTAATTGAAAATTGCCCGCTTAACGGTTGACAGAGTGAAGATAGACCTAAAAAACAATTGCACAACGCTATCTAATCACCCTTAGGCTCTATGTAGGTTGAACTTCGGTCCATCAAGTTAAATGAAATTTAACTGTGCTTACACATAGCCAAATAAAAAATACCCGCGACAGATCTGAGTTAACCAATCAGATTAACCACTGACTAAACGGTTGACGGACTAAAGTCCGACCTACAAAAAATCGCCAAACGCGACGCAATTACCCATAAGTTTTATCCGGGCCTTTGTAGGTTGAACTTTAGCCCATCAAGTTAAATGCAATTTAACCGTGCTTAACACATAGCCAAATAAAAATACCCACGACAGATCTGAATTAACCCATCAGATTTACCACTGACTAAACGGTTGACGGACTAAAGTCCGACCTACAGAAAGGACAAAAAATAGCGATACGTTGATAATCACCCGTAAAAGCAATTTTAATTAAAGTACTAACTTTCTCTCTAACCCTAAGCAGTTGACTTCATAACCTAACAGCCCTGTTGAGCTATATAGCTCAACATTTACAGTTTTTAGTTTTTGTAAACTATTCACTAACCAAAGCTAATAAGGCCGGTTGTGTCGTGCTTGAAAGCGATTGTTCAATGCTTTTATAAGCGTTAACAAAATCTTTTTTCAAATGTGACTTTAGATGGTATTTAACATTTTTCATTGACTCTTTTTTTAAGACGCAAAAAAGGGCTAATGCATATAAAGTTTCAGGTTCGGTTAATGACGCTTGGCGGTTTAAACTGGCATTATTACAAGCGCCACAACCGCCTTTAAATTGATAAGCTGTATTGGCAAAAATAACACCAAAGCCCATAAAACAAGCGACAAGATCTGTCGCTTGTGGTAAATATTCTTTACCCCCTGGCGGCATAACCTTGTTTGAAATCACCAAAATACTGGCCAGTGTTTGGCTAATAGCGGCAATTAAGTCTTGTGGTTGATTTACTTGGTTGGGGGTAAATCCAAGTATTAAGGCTTCATTGCCATTGCTTATGGCAACCTCAGCATGATCGCCTCTAATAATTGGCCCTAAACTCAAATCTTCAATGGCGGTATTTGATTCCGGTGTAGCTGATGAAAGTTGTATCGGCCACTTTTGCATGCCCGCGTAATTTTTGGTGTTGATGAACATAGCTTGAGCCATTTCATCAATACTGCTAACTTTGCCAGGATAAAACTCATTGGTCGGTAGTATTAAACGACTATCATTTTTAAGCACATTAATTTCAAAATTTTCAATGGCCCATGCAAAGGTATCAAATATCCAGTTTTGGGTATTTTCATCAATAATTTCTTTCGGACTAAACAGTTTTACTAACATAATTTATACTACTTTTTAAATCTTTACTCTTTGATTTTATGGGTTATCAAGTTAACAACACTACAAATAAAATCAAAAGTTAACATGGGTTATAACCCACAGGTTAATGCTTCACTTTCATCAGTTAAAGGCCTTAAACGCCTAATTTTTCACATCTTGAGCCAAGGCCCATTGCCAAGCTTTAGTATTGTATAAAGGCACAGTTGATAATGAATGGTGATGACTACCAGACGACTCTTTCGTTGAATAAGACAGGTAAATAAGGCTTTTATTTTCAGCATCATAAATACGTCTGACTTTTAAGCTTTTAAATAAAATACTTTTTGACTCTTTAAAGACTACTTCCCCATTTTTTGAGCGATCAATTTTTGCTAAAGCTTGCGCGGATATCTCACCCGTTTGTCGACAGGCAATACTCATATCTGATGGATCAGAAAAATCTAAATCGGCTTCAACATGACTAATATGACAGGTTACCCCAGTGACAATCGGGTCTTGCTTAGCGTTGATAACCACGTCTTTTGTGGTAAATAATCCCAGGCTAACTTTACCCACGTCATCTGAACAGCCGACAAGTACCATAGCGATAGATAAGCCTAGCAAGCTTTTCAAGTGGCTTATGTGAGGCCCATTAATAAAGCGCCTTGAGGTAATTTCTCCTTTCGACGTCACGCTATTTTTTGCCACGACTATTTTTTTTGAAACCAATCTATTTTTTGAAACCAATCTGTTTTTTGAAATAAGTCTCGTATGCAAAGTCATCAATTTGTTAATCATCTTTAAATATCCCAATAAATTCTGCACCATTTGACGATTTACTCGCACGATACATACCTGTGCTATTGAATGGCATAGTAATATTACCCGCCGTATCAATCGCGATAATACCACCTGAGCCTCCCGCTTTAACTAAAACATCATTTATCACTACGTCTGCGGCTTTCTCAAGACTAATGCCCTGATACTGCATACGAGCACAGATATCTGCGGCGACATGATAGCGAATAAAATATTCACCGTGACCTGTTGCTGAAACAGCACAGCTGTCATTATTCGCGTATGTACCCGCACCAATAATGGGTGCATCACCAATACGCCCAAAACGTTTCGCGGTCATGCCGCCTGTGCTAGTCCCTGCTGTTAATGTCCCTGATTTATCCAGTGCCACCGCGCCCACTGTGCCAAATTTATATTCATTACCCAGTGTTTGATGAGCAGCTTGAAAGTTTTTCAGCGCTTTTTCTTGCTCTTCTAACTGCTTTTTAGCTTTTAATAACGACTGGTATCTTGCATCTGTATCAAAATAGCTATTTTCAACACTTGCTAAGCCTTGTTGTTTCGCAAAAACTTCCGCCCCTTCGCCACTGAGCATGACATGAACCGACTTTTCCATCACGGCTTCAGCTAACGCTATTGGGCTTTTGATGGTTTTCACTCCTGATACAGCGCCGGCATTTAAGGTTTTACCGTTCATTATCGAGGCATCAAGTTCATGCTCGCCATCAAAAGTGTAAACTGCGCCCTTGCCGGCATTGAACAATGGCGAATTTTCTAATATTTGAATAGCGGCAATAACAGCCGCTTGACTAGATTTTCCATCTGCTAACAGAGCATAACCGGCATCACGCGCTTGTTTTAACTTAGTTTCATAGGCGTTACGCTTTTCTGTAGTCATTTTACTTTTATTTATTGTGCCTGCGCCGCCGTGTATAGCGATAGCAAAAACCGGCTCTTGGTGAGCTTGCGCAGCAGCATGCATAAACAGCGGCACGCTTGCTAAGGTTAAAACAGTTGAGAACAATAATTTGTTTTTCATGTGATTTCGCCGTAATTTTTAATGTTATATCGCTGCAACGCTTTGTATAATATTGCCACAATAATTAGGTGCTAATAATATGCTAACCCTATCGGCTAACGATCTCAGCTAACAATGTGCGATAAATTCTCTACTTTTACAAGTTTTCAGCCCAGACAAAGCTAACTCAATGTAGACATTAATAAACGCTTTCGCTATGGTACTGGTCATACCATCAAATAACGTTAGCATAATATTTATAGCCTAATAGGCTATTGAGCTAGGACAGCCATGACTGAGCAACGCGTAAGTGTAGAGATCACCCATAATATTGCCCACGTTAAACTTAATCGTGCGGATAAGCTTAATGCCTTAGATATGCCCATGTTTATCGCCATTCGACAGACCATCAAAACACTGGGTAAAAATCGTGATATTCGTGCGGTTATTTTATCAGGTAATGGTGACGACTTTTGCTCTGGCTTAGATGTTAAATCTATTATGAAATCGCCAATGAGCATGATCAAACTGCTATTTAAGGTCTTACCTTGGCATGCCAACTTAGCGCAAGTAGTGTCTACCGGTTGGCAGGATATTCCCGTACCCGTTATTTGCGCTATTCATGGCAGATGTTGGGGCGGCGGTTTACAAATAGCCTTAGGAGCAGATTTTAGGTTTGCTACACCAGACAGCTCATTATCTATTCTAGAAGGTAAATGGGGCTTAATACCTGATATGGGCGGCACAATAGCATTGCGCGACCTCCTCGCGATTGATCAAGCAAAAAAGCTCGCTATGACA
This sequence comes from Colwellia sp. MB3u-8, assembly GCF_014076985.1. Taxonomy (NCBI): domain Bacteria; kingdom Pseudomonadati; phylum Pseudomonadota; class Gammaproteobacteria; order Alteromonadales; family Colwelliaceae; genus Colwellia; species Colwellia sp. MB3u-8. The sequence continues at coordinate 155,011 of NZ_JACGVA010000070.1, read as the reverse complement.
GCAGAAGCGTTGACCGGCCAACAGGCGCTGGCCTTAAATTTAGTCACTGAAATCACAGCAAGCCCTCTAGCCGATGCACAAGCCTTCGCCCTGGCTTTAATGCAACAATCACCTGACGCGATCGCAGCCAATAAAAAGCTTTATAACAAGAGTTGGCAAGGTAGCAAAGGTTGGGCGTTATTTAGTGAATCTTATTATCAAATTAGAATTTTAATGGGTAAAAATGTTCATCGAAAAATTTATAATCAAACTCATAAAACTGAACAGCACAAGCCCTTTGTAGCGCGTAAAAAGTGGTAAAGTTCGCTGATTTTTTGTCGTTCGGATTTCAGTCCGTTAACTGTTAAACGAGTGATTAATCTGATGGACCAAAAAAATCTGCAGCTGTGTATTTTTTATCGCTCAGTCTCTATGCCAACAGGGTTAAATTCCATTTAACTTGATGGACTAAAGTCCAACCTACATAAGGCCTACGGGTGATAATGTCACGTTTAGTGATCATTTAGCGTTGGGTGATTTTTGTAGGTCGGACTTTAGTCCGTCAATCGTTAAGCGAGTGATTAATCTGATGGACCAACAAAAATCTACAGCTGTGTATTGTTTTATCGCTCTGTACCTATGCCAACAGGGTTAAATTTCATTTAACTTGATGGACTAAAGTCCAACCTACATAGTACCTACGGGTGATTGTATCGCCTTGAGTAATGTTTTGTAAGTCGGTATTTAGTCGGTTTTAACTTTGCTAATTTTGTGCACTTGTTAATAATTTATAGCTTATTATGAGCCACTATCAGTAACGCTATTAGCAGCACTATCACCAACACTTTCAGGCGATTTTTCCGCGCAATCAGCTAAATGAGTTTCAGCTTCTTTTTCTGCAACAGCCACCCGGTCGGCCTTAGAAACATACTTAGGCTTGCTTGAGTTTTGCAGCTTAGCATTCATTTTCTTAATTTTTGATTTTAAGGTTTGGTTAATTTTCTTTTTACGATTCATATAACTTGTTTGCTTCTCTATGACTATCAAGGATGTACTATAAAAATGTACTGTAAAATCGTTACGATGAACACGGCACTCATATCAAAGCCACTAATCTAAGCTAAGCATTATGCCCGCTAAGTTAACACCAGAGATACATGCCTCGTTATTTCAGTAACGGATGATCTGCGGGTAACTGTTTGGCAATCCATAACGATAACTTATGTTTCATGCTGGCCAAGTCTTCAGCATCTTTTGGCAAAGGTTGAATAAGTTTATCATTGACCAATAATCGATATAAGCTTTCAATTTTGTCCTTTGCGGCGTTAGTGGTTGAAAAGCCTTTATAGCCACGATTTTTCGCGTAACCTTCACCAATAACAATGGCTTTTTTCAATAATTCAGCTTCATTTTTTAACTTCTTCATGCGCGGTATATTTTCCTGTATTTTTATTCAATAACAAGCTCAGGTGTAACCTTAAGATCAAAAATGAGCCTTGTTCATAGTGCGTGATCATTTAATTAGTTCGTACAATTTACCGCACTGATATTAAAACCCTTACTATAAATTATGCTACGGCCTTATTAAGGTAAAAGACTACTGCTTAGACTAGGATATTGCGACCTAACCTAAGCTATAAGCTAACCTCTCATGACATATCACTCACATGGGTATTTTAGTAATCTGCCAACAGTGATTTATTAAACTGATCAGTAGAGAGTGTTAAATTTTTATTTTCTATTCGCGTATTCAACTCACTAATATCTTTATCAAGTTTAGACATGGTTAAGGTGTTGTCATCTAATAAATAAATTTGCTTTAAACTGGCATAATAAAAATTTAAAATAATCAGTGCATTAACATTGTCATTGGCAGCGGCGGCTTTTATTTTTTTCAGTTTACGATATATCGCGTTTTGTTGCTGCTTAATTTGCCAAACATAATACACTTCACTAAAAAATGCACTGGCTCGTAGGCGATGCAAAGCAAAAACACAGGTTAATAATGCCAATAATACCCCAATAAAATTATACCTAAAATTACTTTCTGATGCGGCGCCATCCTTTGTCAACTCAGCTGCCGCTTTAACTGCGGGCTCTGGGCTTATATTGCCAACATCAGCAAATAGCATGATCAAAGCTTGTCCATAAGCCAAAGCTAAAATAAGCAAACTGGCAATAAAGCTGACAATAATAATATTGAGGTGTTTACGGTAAACGGGTTTTTCAATGTCTTTTAATTTCATTTCTTAACTTACTTCTATAATTTCAATAAAGATGAACAACTAGGGTGATAAAGGCTAATTTATTGCCAAGCCAGAATGGCGTTTAACTTGCTGATTTACGCCACTTTGCCAAACGCTCTGACTGCTAGCAATACTTAACTGCAGCTTAGCTCGAGTAATGCCAGTATATAATAATTCACGCGACAATAATCTATTGTCTTTTTGCTCGGGCAGCACCATAACGACATGTTCGAACTCACTACCTTGAGTTTTATGGATAGTCATCGCATAAACCGTTTCAAATTTAGGTAAACGCGACGGCATTATCCAGTCATAACCGCCCTGTGTATTCTCAAATACTGCCATTAAATGCCCTTGGCTATTACGCCATAGCAAGCCAATATCGCCATTGTATACACCCAAGCGATAGTCATTTTCACTGATCATTATCGGTTGGCTAGCATATAAGGTGTTACTTGATTCAAAGCGATTAAAAGGAATTACCCCTTTATTACGCAATATATCAATTACTAAAGCATTTAGGCTTTCGACCCCTTGTGGGCCCTTACGAGTTGACGATAAAATTCTAAATTTGGCCAACAAGGCAAAAGCCTCTTCAACCTTCTCGCATTGACAAAGGCCTAGGTAATACTGCTCAACCAAGGGTGTCAGCCAAGTTTCAATAGTGCCCGATAATAAGGTGAGTTGTTTCTCGTTACTCAGTGGCTCGCTGGGTTGCAATAACTGCCAACTTTCTTGATATTGGCCTTTAATAACATAATTGGCGATTTTACCTATGCCACCTTCGCCATCAAAGCGACGACTTTTCATTAAAAAGGTGACGCAATCTCCGGCGCTGTATTGCTCATCTGCCGCTAATACGCTGCTATCTTTTGTCAGCGTTTGATAACCGGTTACTTGGGCTAAATATTGATGATTTAAAGCGCTGTAACCTAAGTGTGGACGCGGTGCAAAATCAGCTAAAACACTGCCAACCGCCACTGAAGGTAATTGATCAGCATCACCCAATAAAATGACTTTAGTGGTGGCGGGTAAGGCGCGAAAAATTCGCGTCATCATAGGTAAATCGACCATAGAGACTTCATCAATTAGTAAAATATCTATCGCGAGTTTATTTTCTTGATGATGGCGAAAATTGACCTGATCAGGAATAACGCCTAATAATCTATGTAGGGTCTTTGCTTGCTCTGGAATAAGGTCTAATACTTGATCAGCAATACTACCACGAAAACCTTGAACCGCATTGGTGATTGATTCTGATAAGCGTTGTGCCGCTTTGCCTGTTGGCGCGACTAAGGCGATTCGTGGGGCCGTAAAATTTGCCCTATTTAAGTTTGAGTCGCTTGAGCTTTCATCCGTTAAGTTTTGGCTAGCTTGACTTGAGTTTTCGCTATCTGCTATGGCTAACATGACCAAGGCAGCAAGCAGTTTAGTCACGGTATAAGTTTTGCCTGTACCCGGACCACCGGCAATAATGGCAAAGTCTTTATTCATCGCATTGGCTACGGCAACGCCTTGCCAGTCAATGGCGCTACTGGGTAAGTCATTCTGTGCGGCTAAATCAGGAAACAAAGTGCTGACAATGCTTTTGATGGTATCAAGTTCACATTTTGCTTGCTGGATATTTTCTGCTGATTCAACTTGCCTCTGTCGACTGTTACGTCGCTCCCGCACTAACTGTTTTAGCTCTTGCTCAAATTGATAATAGCGCCGTAAATAAAGCCGCTGATGACTTAACACTATCGGTTGCTGCTCAGCCTCTATTTTTTGCTCCAAGTTTGCTAAGGGCAGTTGTTCCATCAGCGCCGTTAGGGTTTTAAGATCTGCAAATATAAAGCCCTTAGTATCTGTTGTAACCACTAAGTTGTTTATGGGGGTTTCGTTCACACCCGCATTTTGACTTGTGCCATCACTAAAGAGTCGTTTACCTGCGACTTGCGCTAAGGGTAAACAACTATGACCGTCTCGCAGACTCGCACTTAAAGCGATTAACAAATGAAACCATTGTTGTTGATTTGATAACAGTTGTTCATCACTTGGCACATAATTCGATACGTCACTCGGTTCTTCACTCGACATATCATTAGTCTGTTTATCCGCTAAGTTATGAGTCAGGTAAAAACCCAAACACTGGCTGATTTCTTTAGCGAAAAAATAGTCCACGGCAACCAAACCATCAAGTTGACTTGACGCATGTTGAAACGATGCATAAATATTTTCACTTTGTGCTTTATGGTTAATCATGGCTTCAGGCATTAGTGGTTTCTCCAGCAAAAATATCATCAAGTTGATCTAATTCTGCGAGGGTAATTTGGCGATAATAAACACCACAATCTTGATGCTGATTTTGGTTGCTCATACCACGTAAATACAAATAATAAATACCGCCAAAATGCTGTTCGGGATCATAATCAGCCAAGGCATATTTTAGATGACGGTGTAATGCCAAAGCATAAATAAGATATTGTAAGTCGTAATGATTTTTCTCGATATTATGACGCATAGCCACCTCGTTATAATCACTATAGTGATCGCCTAAATGGCTAGACTTATAATCACAAACATAATATTTGCCATCGGCCTGAAAAATCAAATCGATAAAGCCATGCATCATACCTTTAAGTTGATGATAAGAAGGCAGATGCACTCGATGATTTTTAGCTATTTTGCTACTAGTATTACTATTTCTATGCTCGGTCAGCAGTTTTGTTAATAAGCGACTGCTTGCCGAGCGCATTGGGTAATAAAATTCGGTTTCTCTTAAGGTATCTTGCCACTCAAGCTGAGCTAAAGACCAAGAGTTATTAGCGTTAAGTGGCGTGTGTAATACCTCTTCTAACCATTTTATTAACCGTGTTTGGCCATGGCTTTGCGCCGTATTTTCGCCACTCTCAATTGAACTATTTAACGTGCTATCTGCAGCATTTTCTATTACGCCATCTATAGCGCCATATTTTACCAGTGGCCAATGGCAGCTTTTTTGCCAATCAGGGGCTGAAAAGTCGGTTTGTTCTAAAATATCATGCAGTAAGTTACCGGTTTGTGCACCTTTGGTTAAGGTAAAACGTAACTCGTTAATATGACTTGATAGTGCGTTGTAGGTATTATCGCCTTGATCAGCAAGTTCGGTTTCTTGATTATCTCGATCAGGCGAAGAAACACCATTATGACGTAGATTTTTACTCAAAGCGGAGAATGAACTTAACCACCAATCACGCTCAATTTTACCATTAAAACGCGCTACTTGAGCTTGATTTTCAACGATAAGCTTGGCATTGATTTCATCATTAGTGCTTTGGGTATGGGTATTGCCCGTGACTGAAGTTTGCTTAGCTAAGGTTTCATTTGATAGCGTTTCTTTTGATAAGGTTTCTTGTGATAAGCTTTCTTCGCCTAAATAGTTGTCTAACACTGCAAGGGCTATTTCATCAGGATTGTCTTGCGCTAATTGCTGCAAGCTGGTTGCCATATCAGTATCTGCTGACCATTTTAGCGTTTTACCTAAGGGAGAATTTTCATAATGGTCGAAAGCCGTGCTGAGAATATAACAGCGTTTTTCCGCGCGAGTAACCGCTACATATAACAGCCGAATAGCTTCTGCATAAGCTTCTGACGCCATGCGGGTTTTCGCATCGTCGTTACCGTCTAGGCTCTGTTGTAGCACGCCGTTTTCATCATGAAATTCAATAAAACTGACCTGACGATTACCGAACTTAAGCGGGTCTTTATGACGCGTGGCAAACGGCACAAACACCACCGGATATTCCATGCCCTTAGAGCCATGTTGCGTAATAATACGGATCAGGTTTTCGTCACTTTCTAAACGTAGCTCAGCTTCAACTTCTGGGTTGTCTATCTGACTTTGTTGTTCAAACCAAAATAACAGCTCTTGCGGTTGACGATGTCGTTGACTTGCCCCTTGTAACAATTCAAACAAGTGCAATAAATTGGTTAATATTCTATCCGCATTATGCTTATCGTCAGCGCAGTTATCTGCAGCACTAATCTCAATATGAAAATGTTGATGCATTAACTGCAATGCCATACTGATAAAGCCTTTAAACTGCCATTCATTACGCAGTTTTTCAAAGCTAATTTTTAAGGCTTGCCATTGTTGTTCGTCGTGCTGTAGTTGCAATAATTTTTCACGATTAAAGCCCATTAATGGGCTGGCTAATGCGGCGGTATATAAACGGTCATTCTCTAAAAACAAAATACCTTTTAATAATTGCAGTAAGTGTTTGGTTTCATCACTTTGCAATAAGTTGGCGCGATTACTCATAAACACGCTAGCTAAACCACATTGGTTTAAGGCAAATTTGATGTCAGCCGCTTCAGCACCGTCGCGTACCAATAAAGCAATATCGCCACTCGCCATGTTAAGTTCAGGGCGAGCTAATAGCCTGACAATTTCATTGGCACACCAAGCCGACATTTGGGTGCGATAGCCTTGTTTAACGGCTTTTTCCTTACCGTCTTTGCTTTTAGTATCAGTTTCAACATTAAAATGAATAAACTGTAGGGCATTAAATTCGCTATCTGAAAACACTTTTTCATGCGCCTTGGCTGAGGCTTTCACCGGTAAATAAGGAATTTGATAACCAAAAACATCAACTGCATCATCAGATAATTTATTACCGTAAAACAAACGATTATAGCCGGTGATCATGGCAGCACTTGAGCGCCAATTGGTATCCATTAACCACTGATGGTCGCAGTCGTTTCGCGCTGAAAGGTAGGCAAAAATATCGCCACCACGAAAACCATAAATGGCTTGTTTCGGATCACCTATCATGTAAAGTGCAGCAGCTGGCTGATGATAATAAATTGCTTTTAATATCGAGAACTGTTGCGGGTCGGTATCTTGAAACTCATCAACCAGCGCAACAGGGAATTGAGCAAATATACTATTGGCTAACACCTGATCAGGCGCTTGCCCTGATTTATGCGTCAAACAATCATTTAACGTGCTAATTAAATCGTCAAAGCCCATCACATTCGCTTGCAGTTTTTTTCGGGTGATTTCTGCGCGGATATGATAAATGCCCTTTCTCACCACCAACAAGGCTTGTGCGCGATTAATCTGTTTTGCTAAATCAGGATGTTGTTTTTTAACCCTATTGACCGCGGTAAAAATTTCCATTAATTCACTTTTTACTTTTGAGCGGCCGTAACGTCGACCATCAATAAAAGCATCAGGCATTTTGCCATGCTTACCTGCTACATCAGCCGATAGCTCTGCTAACCAATTGAGTAATAGTGTTAATTCTTGTTGGCGCTTTTCTTGTTCAACGCCCTTTTTAACCTCAATTAGCGCGGTGGTTAACATGGTTATATTGGCATCTAAACTAGCAATAGCTTGTTCAACTAAGCCTTTAAATTCAACGCTAATATTTTCTGGGTCTTGCACGTTCAAGACGTTTTTTGTCGCTAACGCTTTAGAAAACTGATTAATAAAAGTACCCGGCTCTGGCCAAAATTCGCTGACCAACTTAAAGGCTTGGCCGTTATTTTCGGCCCCTAATGCCAACACCCGATACCAGTCTTGGCAGGCTTCTAAAGTAATATCTTGGGTGTTAGTTTCCATTTGGGCATTAAAGCTAATACCGCTGGCAAAAGCATATTGGTTCAGCACACGCTTACAAAAACCATGAATGGTAAAAATAGCGGCTTCGTCGATATACAATAAGGCTTGGCTTAAGCGCGCTTTGACTTCACGACTACCAATATTTTTATTAACCAGATTTTGGTTCAAGGTTTTAAAGTAAGCATCTTGAACAATTAACCTATCCCAGCTGTGCAAACTTTCTCGAATAAAATCATCAATACGACCACGAATTTCTTCTGTCGCGTCTTTGGTGAAAGTCATCACCAAAATCTGTTCAATCGGTAATTCTCGCTCTAACAATAAGCGTAAAAATATTCGGGTGATATTATGCGTTTTACCTGTACCGGCACTGGCTTCAATTAAATGTTTGCCTTGGAGCTCAATAGTATTGGCGTTTAAATTTTTCATTTTTTAGCTCCCTGCCCTTTCGCTGCTACCTTTACTGACTGCAGGGCATCGAACATGGGCTGATACAAAGCAAGTAATCTGGGTGAAATTTTTTGATAATCAGGACATTGTGGCCAAAAATATTGTACATAGGCATCATCACCAAAGGCTTGAAAGCTATTAGTGTCAGACCAAAACTGCTCAAACTGCGTTTGCTCAAAAACTTTGCTCTTGCGTATTTTCTCTGCAATATCACCATTAAGTAATAGTGGTTGCTGCTGGCCTAGATAAAAGGTTACGATTAAGCGTAATAGTTGCCCTTTGGCATCATTAATATCACTAAAGTAGAATTGGCTTGGCTTTTGGCTTTTGGTGTCAAAATAGTAACCATGTGTCGCGGCCACATTGGCATATAATGGGGCTTTTGCTGATGCTGAGTTGCTTTGTAAAGCCTCAACTTGTGCAACTTGAACAATAAGTTGGTGTAAATACAAGGTAAATAAGTCTTTCGCTTTCGCACTACTACTGCGATAAAACACCGCCTTGTTATCAACAATAGTTAATTTACTCTCAAGGGTTAAGCTTTTAGGTAACACAGTTTTTAAGCTGGCTAGTTCATTGCTTGAATATAGGCTGTCATCAAAAAGTACTTTATTGGTTAAAGCATCAGCTAAGTTTAGCGTGACGCTACAATCTATGGGCTCAATGGTTAAGCCTGCATTTTGCGCTAATTCAGTGATAATGAATTGGCTGAAGTCTTCGCTGTCTTTTTGCCAACCTTGTATTAGCTCGTCAGTACTGGGTAAGTCGGGCAAGTTTCCTGACAGCTTAGCGCTAAGTAATATCTCATCACAGCTTTGTTTACTTTGCGCCGGTGCTAGGTAATAGCTCAGCAAGTCTTGTCTTAGCAAGTAGCTATCGAGTCGGTTAGGTACAAAAGGCTCTACGTCATTAATCAATGTATTGCTGTTGTCTAAATACAAATAAAGTGCTCGTTGAGCATAATAACGCCCAGGATGCTGATAAAAGCGAATAACATCATTAGCTGATAAAATTTCAGGATTGCCAGCTGTGTAGGTATCAAGGGCTGTTATGATGTTATTTTCTGCACTGTCTTCTAGGTTATGCTCTGTGCTATTTGTTGAAACATTTGTCGAAATATTTACAACACTATGTTCTGATGCATGAGTAGTCGCATGGCCAAGTTCAACTTTTGCTTGGCGCAAGTGTAACCAGTTGGCATCAAAGCTGGCAAATGCACCTAGGTAATTTTTCTCGCTAAACGCCTGCATAGGTAATTGTCTAACTTGGCCCTCTACATTAGTTGCCGCTTCGGCGTTTAAACCGAGTAACTGCCAACCATAACCGCGAGCAAGATATTCCATCAGCTCTTTTAATACCAACGACGGTTGACGGTCTTTATTGTTCTTAATATTTTTACCTTGATAGCTTAAATACAAAGCTTGGCGGGCAGAAATTATCGCCTCTAAAAATAAATATCGGTCGTCACCACGGCGCGATCTGTCACCCAGTTGCGCGGGTGTGGTGGTCATTAAATCAAAACTGAGTGGTTGGCGTTGACGTGGAAATTCGCCATCGTTCAAGCCTAATACCGCAATGATTTTAAAGGGAATACTGCGCATAGGCAGCATAGAACAAAAGGTAACTTGCCCAATCATAAACTGTCGACCCGGATCGGGCTGACTGAAGTGGCTATTTAAAAAGTCACGAATAACCGCCAAACTAATTGCGCTGTCGTAAGCGCCATGCTGACAATATTCCACTAACGACTCAATGGCGGTGCGAATAATGTTCAAACCATTATCGCTTTCGTCATCAAAAAGTTGTTGCAATAGGTCAAACAAAAATTGCTGCCATTGCACGGCTGTGCGTGCTTTTGACATGCTAATAGCGGTTAGCTGTAACTGCTCAATAATCAACATGAGTTTGCCCAGTAGCTCACTGTCGCTGCCTTCGATGGTGGGCAATAGCAGCTGATTTTGGTAAATCACACTATGATCTGCAAAAGCAAAACCGCGCATTAAACGGCTTAAACCTTGTTGCCAAGTAAAACTGTTACTGGCGCTGTTGAGATCTGAAGCCACTGGTTCATTTACTTGCTTATGATGCTGTTCCCTCACATCACCCGCTTGGCTTTGCGTTAACACTTGTTGTTTATGGGCCTTATCTAAACCCCAATGCACACAAGAAAGTTCAAGCCAATGGGTGATTTTTTCGATATCGTCAAGGTTAATACCAAAGCGAGATTGCATCGCTGGCAAGCGTAATAAAGCAATTAAACTTGACACTTGAAAGCGGCTGTCGGGCAAGGTTAACAACTGGGCAAACGCGGCTACTAACGGCTCGGCGTCTTTACTAATGCGATCAGCAATCGAACAAGGTAGCGGTGGCACTTCGTCAGCAACATCTTGCCAGCCTCGAGTAAAAACGGCATTAACATAAGGTGCATATTGCTCAACTTGCGGGCACATTACTAATACGTCTTTTGGCGTTAAGCTTTTGTCTTGATTAAATTGATGTAATAACCAGTCGTGTAAACCCTGCACTTCACGCAACGCACTGTGAGCACTGGTGATCAAAATTGAGCCATCAACTTTTGGCGCTTGTTCAGGGCTTTGCGGCTCTTGATGGCGAGCGTCTGACAAAGATAAAATGTCTTGCTGAACACTCGCTAAAACCTTGGCTTGTGACATGATTTTTGAAATGGCTTCAGGACTAGGGTTGGCTTGCTCAGCGCTATTTAAGTCTGCAACGGCTGATTCAAAAACCTCAATATTGATTGTGCTGTACTGGTATAAAAGCGCCATAAATTCTCGGCCTTGCTGGCCCAAGTTGGCTAAGAGAGGATTACCTACTGGCTGGTTTATATCGGCTAAATCAGCATTAAGACTTTGCTTATCGATACTTTCATCACTCACCTCATTGACTTGTTCCGCCGAAAAGTCTGTGCCTTTGAGCCAAGCTTCAATAGCATTTTTTTCTGTCACCACATCGCCCCAATAAGCATAACAAGGGTTTAAATGGAAAAAATGCACATCAATTTTCTCACTTAAGGCATTAATAAACTCAAGCCAAAGTGGCGCCATGGCATTAATGCCAAAAAATGATAAGCGATGCGGTAACGCTTGTGCTGTTAATCGGTCAAGGTTATTTAAGTTTTTTATCGCCAGTGCGACCAGTTCACGGGGATTATAAGGTTGTTCGCGCACCAATAAATACCAAAGCTTGCCTTGCCAAATAGCATTACTTTCAATAGGTTGTTGATTATCATCTGATACTGTTGAATGCTCACTCGCTTGTTGATCAAAAGCGCTAAATTCACCTTGGTGCCAAGCGTGGATCCATTCAGGACGAAATATTAAATATTGCTCATATAAATCAGCTAACTGACAAGACAACTGATAACGTTTTAACTGCTCAGCATCACTGTAACTTTGACCAGCGGCGTTTTTATTAGCCGTATTGTTAACATTTTCAGAGTTATTGGCTTTAGCCTGCCAGTAATCACTGGCTACTTGAAACGAGACATCATCAATGACTTCATTTGAGGCTAATAAAGTATCGATGCGCCAAGCAAGTACTTCTCGTGAATAAGGCGATTGCTCAGGCACGTCTTCATCGCTGGCTAAATTTCTAATTAAATTCCACAAAAATTGTGATGGTAAGGCATAACGCATATTCATGCTAATGCCTCGCTGCTCGGCCAGTGACATATTCAGCCAATGTTGCATACCGGCATTTTGCACAATAACAGTGTCTTGAGCGAAAACAGGAAGTGGGGAGAGTTGCTGAATTTTATCAAGCAGCACTAACAAATTTTCCATTTTGTTAGCGGGATAAAGATAGAACAAGTGCGCGCCTTTTTAGCCAGGGTTTTTATAGTTAAATTTAACCACATCACGGACGATAACACTAGCGGTTGTTGTCTCATAGGTATTGAAAATCATTGAATAAAAAGCGTATTAGATAAACTAAACACCTTTCGCTTCATTTGAAGTTAAACCAAAGATATTATTTAAGATCCGTGTGATACCCAAGCTATTTTAAGGTGTAGTTTCAGCGTGAAACGAGGAAATAAGATCAAGACGCGATACCATGATGATGGTTATTCTCTTAACAACAATGTTGGGAACATTTTGAACAGTTTTGACTAGTCTATAGGCATAATGTGATAATTTTTTTGTAGGTCGGACTTTAGTCCGTCAAGCTTACAGCGAAGACAAAACCTAGTGGGATAAAGCCAAACAGACCAATAAACTGAAAGCTATTTTTCTTTAAATCTGACAGTTCAAAACTTCAAACTGAGCGCTATTTTTTAAAACCTGATGGACTGAAGTCCAACCTAGATGGGGCAAACGTTTAGTAACCAATTAACGACAAGCTAACCGAACAGTAGAATAACGCCTTTATTATAAATCACCTGATAAAATAGGGCTGATAAATACATTACCTCTATTGGGTTAATCGTCTTAAGTGCGGCGTAGGATCACAAAATTTTAGTGACTTTTGCTTAAATCAATAACGCCGCAGCGACTTGTCTTAACTAGGTGAAATGATCAGGAAATTAGTAAGCTTGGTGTCACTCAGTGCCCGCTTTTAACTCTATAGAGATAACTTTTGGCCAGATATAAGAAAAAAGCCAATTGACGAAGAAATAAACCACAAGCAGTACAACAATACGGACGTCTGAGTCGTAGCCGCTAAATTCTACCAGTTGCTTACCCGTAAGCATTAAAAATATTAATGTCGCTAAAAAAATAGCAAACCAGATACTTTTGGACTTTCCTGTTGAAACACAAAGGCTACCGCAGCTTTTACACTTTACCTCAGAGAGTCCAAACCGTTTAAGTGGTAATAACTTGTTTACATCACTTTTTGAAATAAGTGCCTTTTGACAATTTGGACAAAGAATATTCATTTTAAACCTTACAGCTACTTCGCAAGAAAACATAGCTGGCTAAAGTAAGCGACACAGCCGCAAAAAACAAATTTTATTTGTTCTATTTTAGTCATTCATAATTTTAGCTGTATATATCATCATTTTTTACCACTCTCACTGCTTATTTCCGCTAATTCAAGTATGTTTAAAACCTCTACTGCATCAGCTGGATTAACTGGATTACAACCGGCTAACTTTATAGCTTGAGCAATTTCTAAGTAGTATTGGTTGTAGCAACCCGGCTGAAGTGTCACCTTAGATGTTGATTACTTTTTTGACTGTTTTTTCTTTAGCTGTTCAACATGAACAATGAGTGTGTCGACTGTATCTTTTAATAAATCGAGCTCATCAAACGTCAAGTCATTTAACTGTTCGAGGTTGTATTCTATGGTATCAATAATCTGTTTATAGGGCCGCTGCATTGGTCTCATAAAATAAGTAGTAACAGTTGCTACTATGGTGCCAAAAAATAACATTGAACCAATAACTATCCATAGGCCTCCAACTAACTGAGCCTTACCAGATATTGGTGCATCAGCAATTCCAGCGGTAGAAAATGCAGCTACCCCCCAATATAACGCCTCCCCATAAGAATTAATTGACGTTGCTTCAATACCCCGCTCTGCCAGGTATATACCCGCAGAAAACATTAACCACAACACAACTAATAAAAACACCATTTTTTTAAAGGGCGTATGAAGCGCTATATCATCAATGAACTTTTTAAAGCGCACATGTCGTTTAATTTTTCTCATCATGTCGTTAACTCACGCAAAAAATAATAATTTATGATACGAAGCAATACTTCAATCTGCTCTTATAACAATATAATACCTAAATAATAGCTGGTCATAGTTGGCTAAAATGTAGACATGAGCTAGCCAAAAATTAAAAAACTTGCTTAGTTTGTTACCGGCGATTAATCACAACCTGCTGTTCTGTCACTTCAACTATAAGCATTATCTTTGGAACGGCTAAAACCACCAGGGGATGAAACGTTAAATAAGCTTGAGTCAAAGCCTGAAAAACCTAATAAGAAAGTTGAAAATGAAATGTCAGATACACGGTTAAACAGCCTATCTGACTTTGCACTAAGCATACCTTGATAAATTTCATTAAATTTTGCAGAAAAAATATAACGTACGCATAACAGTTATCAGCTACTACGCTGCCAACTAGGTGCTTTAAACTGGTATATTAATTTTAGTAGAGGGTTTGAGGTTTTTCAATTAACTATAGGTATTAGTTAACTTATAGATACCCTCATTAATTTTTCCGGTAAGTAGATATACCGCGGGCTTCAATATTATGGGCTAGCTTTATAGAGACATCATTCTAAATTTTTTTGCCAAACTCAAGAACAACGCCTTAGTACCAAGCCAGTGATGAGCCATAATAAAATAAGCGGAAAATCCATTAGACAGATTTCCCTTGTTATACACATGATTTTATCGACGACTGTGCTAATCTATTTTAGCAGTACAGCGAAAAAATAAAATCGTTTATTTGGCCACAGTTTTTTGGTCTATACGCTAGCGATACATAGCTTAGATCTTTTCAAACACTGTCACTCTGAGCTTTCGATCGACATTCTCATCAGGAAAGTCACACTCACTGGTAAACCGATCAATCATTTTCAAGGTATGAGTCGATGCGGTAATAATTTCGGCATCTGACTGATCCCACGTTGCATCAAAGCGATGAAACATGCAAATCAACCAGCCTCCTGGGTTTAAAAGCTTTGAGCATAGACTGACCAATCTTGCAAAGTCTTGCCCTTTAGGTTGATGCTCTGAATGAGGTGACTTATACACTTTTGGCGGCGGATCTAAAATAATCCCGTCGAAGGTCTGGCCACGCTTTATTGCTTTAGGTAAATGCTTATAGATATCACCCTGTATAAAGCTGCGAGTGCCAAGGTCAAGGCCATTTTTTTCGTAGCTTTTTTCGATACGGGGTAACAAGTCTTTCGACTTATCCAAATGAATAGCGGCTTTTGCACCACCTTTTAAAGCAGCAATACCTAGACTACCAGTAAATGAAAATAAGTTGAGAACACGGCGCCCCTCACTATGATCAGCTAACCATTTTCGCACTGGACGCGCATCAAGATACAAACCGCAGTTATGCATCGCATCCGGTAGTAAACTGTAATAAACACCATATTCTTTAACAAATTCTGGAGCGTCGGAAAAATCACCATGCAGTGCAAACATTCTTTCCTTCAACCGTAACCCAAGTAATTGGTCACCTTTGGCGAGAATTAGCGTGAAGGGAAAGTGCTGTAGCAGTGCATCTTTAATCGCATCAAGATCGTCACGAATATCCTCTTTATATTCAACCACAGCCATAGTACCGAATTTTTCAATCACAACACCTTTTGCGCCTTCAGCGTAACCATGAAAAACACGCCAACAATCAAATTCATCAGACTCATGTAAAACTTTGCGATCCTTCCATGCTTTTGCGATTAAATCATGCCAGTTAATTGTCAATTCTATGCCCTGCCCGTATGTATTTTTTAGTCTTGATTCCCACCTAGAATTACTGAAATAAAAGGATGTGGGACTCTAACTTATTGAGCTAGCATTATAACGAACCATAGCTTGTGTTAATACTGATATCCACACAGAAACAAAGTTCCCTGTAACTCTCCCTGCCAAAATATATTTTTTTCACATACATTTTACTAAATTAGTGATAATAACCAGTGATAAATATTTGGCTATTCATATTTGGCCCATGACAGTAATTAACCGCTTTACGGTTGACGGACTAAAGTCCGACCTACAAAAAAACGCCTAACACTATATTATTACCCGTAAAAGCCATGTTGGCTAACATGCTCATTTTCTCTCTACCCCACTAAACCGTAACTTTCATCACCTAATAAACGTGCTGTACAACAGAGCTATTTACAAATATGTTTTTTCAGCCTTAGTTACCTTCTCTAAATAACGACGAGATTCTACCTTAGGGTGCTTTTTAGTCAGCAGATAATAAACCACTTTAGGCGATTTAGTATTGAGTACTTTCATCGCGGTTTTACGATTACCATGAAAGGTTTTTAATACATTGCCGCTGCCGCCATTGTAAGCTGAGATAATGGCGTAATGACGACTGGTGGCATTGCTGACATCTTTCAAATAATTGTTATTGAGAATGTGTAAATAGGCTGAGCCAATATCAATATTAAACGCAGGATCAAAGAGTTGCTGCTTGCTTGGCATACCTTTTTTCTTTTTAATACGTTGAAAAACATCAGCGCCAGCGCTACTAGGCACAACTTGCATCAAACCATAGGCATTAGCTGTACTTACAGCAAATGGGTTAAAACTACTTTCGGTTTCAATGATGCCGTAGATCAACTCTGGTGATATTTGATAACGATTAGCCGCCGCAAGTACATGCTTACTGTATTTTTGTTCACGTAAGTGTTGATGTTTTTCAACCATTTTAATGCTAACAGCATAAATTTGTTTTCGATTTTTGTTGTATTTCTGTAAATTAAATTCTGTTAAATACTTAGAAAATCGATTAGCACGCCATTGATATTGAATAGGCTTATTGTCGCGATCAAGCACCTGTTGGTACAAATATGGTCTGCCGGAGAGTTGTGGCGCTTCGCTTGAAAATATATCAGTTTTTCGAGGATCTGATGTTGCTAATAAAGTAGTCACAATCGCACGCTGTAAATTGTGCAAGGTTTTAGCCTGAGACTGAGCCGCTAACGTTTCAATTAAAATACTGCCTTTTTCAAAATCAACAATGGCACGCGCTTGATAGTCGTTAGTATATTTAACCAGCTTTTTATTGCTCGGTATTTGAGGCTTAGCTTCGCCCCACACATCACCTACATGCTGACTTAACTCTTTAAGTAACACTTTGATATTATTGACATCTTTCTGAATAAGTCGATTAGTTTCAATCGCTTGATGAGCAACGGTAATAAGATCAGTATCGTTAGCATTTATTTGTTTAATTAGGCTTTCAGCACTACGAATTGAACTGAGGTTAGGTAGGCTCTTACAACTGGTTAAACTAATGACGATAAATAACAACAACACTTTTTTAAACATTAAACAACGACCTTTAATTTATTTACTTGCCACATAGCGCTATATAAATTCATCTACTAAAAAGTACCAATAGGTTAATAATATAATGCTAATGCTTTGCACTAAACTTTTGTGACCTTTATCAAACGAATTGGACTCACTGTGCTAGCGGTAAATGCAACACTTATCGTAACGGGGTTCATTAAAAGAATGTCTGTTAGTTCGTGGACATTAGACCAAGTCAATTAACCTTATTAAAAAAATAATTTGCCGCGATTAAACCCAGTAGCTCGCTATTATTAACCTTTGCTGTAAGTTGAAATCTAGAGCTGTGCTCCACCTCATAGCGTGTTGTTATGAATTTTCAGACGCGCAATTCCAACATATCTCAAAAGACTGGGCATTTTTCTCTGAGCAGTTTGTGCAGGTCCAGTCCTCGCCATCAATGTCACTCTGTGATGAGTCTAATATTTTTGTCGCACGTTCCAAGTCGGCATCATCTGTAACCCAAACTTCAGGCCACGAATCGAAAGCGGAGATTTCTCCTATAGCGCCCTGAGAAAATTCATTTTTAATAAAGGTACTTATTCCTTGTGCTTCAATAAGATTTTTAACATTACTAACCAGTAAAAGACTTTCGTTGGAGTACACTATCTTCATAATTAAATTCACCTAAGCATTTAATCAGGGGAAACTTTCCTCTGATTTATTTTATATATTAATAACAAAAATTTGCCACTATTACCAATGCTCGCTTATAGATAAAACTAACTACTTGCCTTATTTTTCACCTCAAAAAGAAATAATAGTTAACTGTCTATCACAACAATGACTAAAATTGGATAATATGAAAAAATCACTTTTTATAAATAATATTGCCAAGTAAATGTACCGCCAAAATCATGCAAAAAAATCTTGATACTTATATCTAGTAAATAGTAGCAAGGTGTTGTTTATAAGACACTAAAATAGTTTGTTCGTGCTACACTGCTTTAGTATTTTTTATTGGTTAATCGTGTTTTTTAACCGCGCGTTATTAATGCTATTTTACTAGGGGCTAAGTCCAACTGTGAGTATTCTTGCTGTTTTACATCGCTATAATTTTGTAACACACTCTCAATTAGATCATAGTTTCAAACTAGAGGCTGCAGCTTAATTGACATAAGCATAAAAACTAGCAGACATGAGTAATGTCATAGATAATCTGTGTTAACAATAATATTTATGATCAAATATTTATGATCAAATAATATTGAAGTCAGATTTATTAAGCGTAATTATAAAAGGCTATTGAGTGAGTATTTTAACAGTTGAGCATATCAGTAAAAACTTTGGCGCACTGCAGGCGGTAGATAATGTTAGCTTTGAAATTAACCAAGGCGATATTGTTGGCTTTTTAGGTAAAAATGGCGCGGGTAAAACAACCTTAATGCGCATGATAACCGCTTTTCTTGCCCCTTCTTCTGGCAGAATTTTCATTGATGGCGACGACATTACTAAACACTCGTTAACTATTCGGCAAAAAATTGGTTACCTACCCGAAAATCCGCCTTTGTATACCAATATGACCGTGTTGCAGTATGTAAAGTTTGCGGCTGAAATAAAAGGCGTTTCCGCGAAAAAACAAGCCGTTCAGCTCGCTAAAGTATTAGAAGACTGCCAATTAGAGCAGGTTAAACACAAAACTATTTCAACCTTATCTAAAGGCTATAAACAAAGAGTGGGTATTGCTCAAGCGATTATTCACGAGCCTAAATTACTTATTTTAGATGAACCCACCAGTGGCCTTGACCCCATGCAAGTTCAACAAGTGTTAGCACTTATTAACAACCAAAAAGAACAAAGAACCGTGTTACTGAGCACACATACTTTGCCTGAAATTGAAAAAATAGCCCAACGTATTTTAATGATTAAATCTGGGCAACTTATTATTGATCAGTCATTACAAACCTTGCTAAAAGGCACAAATCAGCAAGCTAACATCGACAGCGATAATCTAGTTAAAGGCAATATAAATACCGCTCATAAAAACAGTGCCAAAGATGAAAGTAGCCAAGCTCAAGCATTAACCTTAGAGCAAATATTTTTTAACCATCACCAAGAGTCAGCGTCTGTATCATCAAGAACATCCATACAAACGCCAAGCCAAAATGTAAGTAATTACTGATGAATAAAATTATCGCACTGACCAAAAAAGAGCTACATAGCTACTTTAGTAGCCCTGTGGCCTACATTATTCTCATTGCTTGTTTGTTGTTATTTAATGTGCTTTTTTTTATGCTGATAGAGCAAAATAGAGAAGTGTCATTACGAGATATCTTTCAAGTGATGGAGTTTATGTTTATTTTTATCATCCCCTTGTTAACCATGAAGTTATTTGCTGAAGAAAAAGCTAACGGCACCATGGAGTTCTTGCTCACTGCCCCCTTAACACCGAGTATGATAGTGTTAGGTAAATACTTTAGTATGCTAATTTTTTACTCACTGTTAATTAGCATCACTGGCATTTATTATTTTATTGTTGAGTATTATGGCAATCCCGACCCTTACAGTATTTTATCGGGTTATGTGGGTATTTGGTTAGAAGGCGCACTTTTCATCGCCATAGGTTTACTGACTTCGTCGTGGACACGAAATCAAATTATTGCCGCGATGACCTCGTACCTGATCCTATTCTCACTGTATTTTTCAATCAGCTTTACCAAGTATTTCACCGGCTTTGCAGAAAACTTTCTGATCCAACTCAGCACGCGTAGCCATCTTGAAAATTTCGCTATGGGTATTATCACGGCCAGCGATGTTATCTATTACTTAGCCGGTATTGTGCTCTGCTTGGTATTAACTGGCTTGAGTATCAACCATAGGTTGTGGCAATAAATGATGATTAAAAACAATAAAAATTTACTGCTTAAAAAGTTATTGCCTGCGTTGATTGGCGCAGCGCTCTTGCTATTTATATTAGGTTTAGCGTTATTTTATATCGATGCACAATTTTCTTTGCTGTCATTAAGTCTTGCTAGTGGCCTTACATTAGGCGGCGGCATGGCATTTTTTGTTTTGCTCAAGCTATACAGTCAGCTTAATCATGCGGATGCTAAGGCGATAAAAGCAGCGTTCAATGCCACTAATTCAGCTGCCACTGATCAAGGCAAGGCTAAGCCCAGCTTTATTGGCGCGCGAGGGAAAAAAGTCTGTATTATTTTTGCTATGATTATCGCGAGTATAGGTTTTCTGGCTATCAGTCATTATGCTGCCAATAGCATAACCACGCGATGGGATGTCACGGCAAGTCAACAACACACCTTAACTAAAAACACTATCGAGTTTATTAGCACACTGAAAGAAAAAGTTGAATTAACCGCGTTTTATGTCGGTTTGCCACCCAAATATTTACAAGATTTATTTAAGGAATATGAAAGGCTTTCTGCTGGCCTGATCAGCACGCAAATAATTGACCCGATAGAGAAAATTTCATTCGCCGCTAAGTTTGGCAATGTGGTCAGTGGTGCCGAACGTAAAGTTATTGTGCAGTCAATTAATGGCCGTAAAGATGTTGATTTTAGCGATGACGCACTGACAGAAGAAAAACTCACTAATGCTATTGCTCGCGCTAGTAGCCCGCCAAGACAGCTTTACTTTCTCACTGGCCACGGTGAATATTCACTGGCAAACACCGACAATGTCGGTTTATCGACCTTTAAACAGTTATTGGCTGATAACAATATGAACAGTAAACCACTGATGTTAGGTATAACTCAGTCGATCCCTGCTGATTGCGATGTGCTGGTTATTGCCGGTGCTCGCACTGAACTTACAACACAAGAGGATAAGTTAATCATTGATTATTTAACCGCCGGAGGTGATGCCTTATTTCTCATTGAACATACCAGAGTTACTACGCCTGATAAGCTACTAACCGCAGAACAGCTAGAGCAAAATCCGTCATTAAATAGCATTATTAATCAGTGGGGACTTAAGGTTAAATCTGACATTGTGGTGGATTTAACCAACCATGTCGGTAACGATGTTGGCAGTCCTGCCACCAAAAACTACCAAAAGCATAAAGCTATTACCCAAGGTTTAGATTATACCTTTTACGTTAGGCCGCGTTCCATTGAGATGTTAGCCCAACGTCGCCCAAGCATTAAGTTAGCGGTTATTGCCGCGACAGCATCAACAGAAAAAAGTTGGGCAGAAACCAACAGAAATTTAGCGATTCAATATGATCAAGGTATAGACACCCCTGGTCCAGTGCCCATTTCTTATGTGGTACTTGAAGAGCATAAAGAGATAACTGCTAGCCCGAATAAAGTGCAAGCGCCCCGTTCTGATACCCGAATGATTGTTTTCACCGACGCAGACTTTTTAACTAATGTGTATATTAATCAATACAGTAATGCCAAAATGGGGCTAAATATTGTTAACTGGTTAGCCGAGACAGACTATCAGAATTTTTTAAGTGCGAAGGTTATAAAGGTTGAACGCTTAGATTTAACCAGTAAACAAAAACGTCAGGTCATGGTGATATTATTTTTCAGCCTATTTTTCTTTGTTATTGTTGGCATAGTGGTTTGGTTAAAATCAAAACAGCATTAATATTAGCTATTGCCTTTTTATATTAGCCTTTTAACATTAGCCAATGAATACTAGCCAATGCCAAGCTTGGCTAGCCATAATTGCCAACGAAGTTGCCGATAGCTAAGTTGTAGTTTTATTAACTGCTTATCACGCTCTTGTTGGCTAATATCATCAGCAAACCTTTGATAGCTTAGTTGTGCAAAGCCGTTTGATATAGCACAAAAGTTCGCTGACAACTCAGGTCGAGCTGTAGCAATAACATCAGCAAACTGTTGCGCGGTCATCGACCTTGCTTTGACCAATTGATGCTGCGCCATTAATTTTAAGGTTTTTAAATACAGGGCTTTAATTTTATCCTCAGGTTTCCCTTTCGCCTTGCCCTTAACAACTTTATAGCCATAAAACAGCAAGACGGCGCCAGCTAATATCAGCAAAAAATATAAAACATTTTTACCCTGCTTTAAACTCGCTAACAGCTGCGCCATAACACGCGATTGCTTTTGGCCAGTATAACCAATAACCCAACGTGTCCATTGGTAGTCAATGGCGTCAATTTGCATTTTAAGTTGCTTATACCACCACATTGAACGTAACGCTTGCAGCGAAAAAAGTCCGGAAGATAAATCATCATACTCCTGCATTAAGCTAGTCGAAAATCCCCTTTCAACACGTTCTGGATCAACCGCTGCCGTTGGGTCTATGCGCTGCCAACCGCTGTTAGGTAACCAGACCTCAGACCAAGCATGGGCATTGCGCTGATAAACACTTAAATAATTACCACTGAGATTGAACTCGCCGCCTAAGTAACCAACCACCATGCGAGCAGGAATGCCGGCAGCACGCATTAAATAAGTAAAGCTACTGGCATAATGCTCGCAAAATCCCGCCCGAGTGTCGAAATAAAACTGGTCTAAACTATTATTATTCAGCCGAGGCGGCTGCAAGGTGTAATAATAGTTTTCTTCATTAAGTTCAGTTAACACCTGATTAATTAACTGCCGGTCATCAGGATACTGCTGACGCAATTGTTGGCCTTTAGCGAGCAATTTAGGGTTGTTGTCAGTGCTTAATAGCAAATTTAAAGCACGGCTAGCATCAGACAATGTCGCTGACATTTTGGCTGCTGGATAACTGGTGACTTGATAGCTTAATGTTTGACTAATAATACCGCGATAAAACAAGGCAAAGTCATTACGCCGGCCAATATTGCCTTGCTCACTGGTGGCGAAATCGAGCGCAAATAACCAAGATTGAAAACTAGGCTCAGCAATCACCTGATAGGTTAATCCTGTGCCACCTAGTTCAATATCGGCTGAACTGTTCGCATGCTCCAAGGTAGCTGAACCATAACTACTTTGACCACTTTGACTATTTTGAGTTACGTCTCGACGGCTTTGTCGCCAAGTTATGCCATCAAAATCATCTAATACCATCGCCCGCCAATACAGCTGTGCATGTTTAGGGTTACTGTTTTGAAAACTGACTCGAAACGCCAATTCATCCGACAAAGCTAATTGCGCAATATCGCCAATTTTTACGCTATCAGAAAGACCCACTTTTGCTGATTCAACACTGGGCACTTGCCAAAAAGGGCTGAGCTTGGGAAATCCGACAAATAACGCCACCGCTAAAGGCACTGAATATAAGCTGAGTTTAGCGACTAATTTAGCTTGTGCTAATACCGCCATTGTTGGTGCAAATAAGTTAAGTAGAATCATGAAATTGCCAAAAACCAAAACAATGACGGCCAGTGAAAAATAAATAGATTGAATAAAAATTAATGAAGAGGTGGCAACAAAAACACCTAATACCACCAGTTGATATAAATCTTTTCGCCTCGGTATTTCAAACATCTTTAAACTATAAGCGAAGCATAATAAATGCATCATGCTCAGCAAAAGCCCTAATGTTTGCCCCGCAACAGCGATAGCCACACTACCTGAAATAGCTAATAATAGAATCAACCAAGACGGTAGTATTTTAGGTGTTACATAGCTTTTTATCGATTGGCTCAACCTTGATGCCAGAGCGCCTTTGCGCGCAATATTCAAATGCACAATAAGCTGCAGCGCCAAGGCAAAAGTGGCAAACAACACATATAGCAGGTGCAACTGTATAAATAAGGTTGAAAGGTTAAGTAGCTGAAAAATTAATAAACAAAAATACATTTGACTAGTAAGCTGTAGATCACTATTTTCGCTAGGATTTTTACTTTTGCTAGGTGTAAGCTTTTGTTTAAGACTGTGCTTAGGCCCTTGTTCTGCGCTGGGTTTAATTATTTTTGTCATCATGCACTCAATAACGTGCCAATGCGGTTAAGCATTTTAAGGTATGTTGTGCACTATGGTCATACTCAACCACTTGGTTGGGTAGTTTCAATGAAAAGGCAATTTGCTTAGTACTACAGTCTTTAATCGCATAACTTAACCAACTTAACCGCTGTTCAAGTGTGCCGTTTGGCAGGTGCTCAAAGTCTAACTGCAACTTGCCTGATAAGGCTTGTTGATATTGTTTTGTTAACCAACCTTGTCCTTGTGCCACATGCTTCCATGCCACACGACTCAGGGGTTCACCTAGCTGATAATGTTGCAATTGGTGAAATTCATCTTGGCCCGGTTGAAAACTGTCTTGGTAACTTTCAAGGTTATTTTCCGCCACTTCAATCGCCAGGTTTTGTTGCTTATCGGTCCAAGCATTGGCGATAGGCTTTGGATAAGCGGTAACTTGCTGAGCAAAGTCTAATCGGGTCCAAGTTTTAAATAGCCCAAAGCCAAATTCGCTGATAATTAACACGCGATCCAGTGGGTATTGGCCTCGTTGACAAACCCGATAAGGTATCCGAATGTTGTTTTCACCTATATCGAGTTGTGCCAGTGTTGTTTTGCTAAGCGCACTCTTGCTTGGTTTACCCTTGCTTGGTTTATTTTCCTCCACGCTGTGATCAAGTACTTGTTCGGTCTTTACCCTTGCTTGATCAAAAGAAAAGCTAATAGTAAAGCGCACTTTTTTACTGGTGATCACTAGTGGAAAATACAGCGTTGAATCAACAAAGCCTTGCAATGAATTTTTCGCTTGAAACTGTAAGCCAGAAAGATTAAAAAAACTATGGTGCAAAACCACAATGAAAAAACTGACTAGTAGATAGCTGATCAATATAATGACATTATTCTGATAATTGGTGCCCAGTAAAAACAGCAATAGCATAAACATTAACAAACCCACACCAAAACGTGTGGGAATAATAAAAATATTACGATGATTGATTTGTTGTCGACTAGCTTGCGGAATTCGACGAGTTAGCCAAGCATTAAAGTGCTTATGCAATACGCCTTTCAAGCTAGCGATTATCGACCCTGAGCTTATCGAAGAGAGCACGGTGTTTTTTCCTTTGCTTAACAATTAACGCTCCTTTTCACTCGATGGCAATCACTTAACTTCATAACTTAATACAATCACGTAACGCCATGATTTAACTTATTTATTTAAAATGCAGTCTTAAAGCAACGGATTCGTCGGATCAACCTGCAACAATATTTGCTGAGAAATTTCATCCGCTTGCTCAAACATATGATGTTGTTGTGGCGCTAGTCTATGTTCACATACTGGGGAGAATACCGCTTGAATATCTTCGGGTATAACATAATCACGATTTTGCATAAAAGCCCATGACTTTGCGGCTGCCAGCAATGATTTTCCTGCACGCGGCGATAACGCCTTAGCTTGCAACTCACTTTGTCGGCTCACTCTACATAGTGCAATCACATAATCTACAATAGCAGGCGCAACACAAATAGTAGCAATATGCTGTTGTATTTCTCGTAATTGCTCAACACCAAGAAAAGGCTTAATAGCGATAACATCGCGGTGTGATGTTATGGATTGTAAAATTTCACGTTCGGCATCTATGCTAGGAAATCCTAAAGAAATTCGCATCATAAAACGGTCTAATTGCGACTCTGGCAACGGGTAAGTGCCCGCATGTGACATGGGGTTTTGTGTCGCTATAACAAAAAATGGCTCAGGTAATAGATGGGTTACACCATCAACACTCACTCGCCCTTCCTCCATAGCCTCTAGCAAAGCACTTTGGGTTTTAGGACTGGCGCGGTTCACTTCGTCAGCTAACACCACTTGATTAAATATCGCGCCCGGATGTAATTGAAATAACTTTGTCGCTTCATCAAAAATAGCAATACCAATAACATCGGCTGGCATCAAATCTGACGTAAATTGAATACGTTGATATGACAAGCCTAAAGTTAAGGCTAAGGTGTTAGCTAAGGTAGTTTTGCCCATACCGGGTAAGTCTTCAATTAAAATATGGCCTTTAGCAAACAAACACGCCAAGGATAATTTCACTTGATGAGGTTTGCCAATAACGACAGATTCAATTTGAGCCAAAACATTGGCAACCAGGGTTTGCATACTTGTCGTTCCTTCTTATTGAAACATTGGCATAATTAATTATTCAACGAATACCCAGTTAAATAAATCATCATTAGATTATGTGCACACTAAATGTAGCAGTAGATGCCGTAGTAAGTGCAGTAGTAAAACCCTGAAAAATAGTATTGAAATCAAAAAAAATGTCATTGACCAAAGAATAGAGCAAAAAAAAGCCGCTTATTTGACCTTAGTCAACAAACGACAATATGGCCTTGTGGCATGCTAGCCAAATGTGTAAATCGAGACAGCAAATAAGCATAAACTTGCTCTTGATATAGCGCTATTTTTAGCTCAGTTGTGCTTTCACTCTCGAATATAGGTCGAATAATGGCCGAGTAATGGTCGAGTTTACCTTTATCATTAACAACAACTGACTCAACAAACATGCGCGATTATAGGTCGCATTTCGGAGATAAGTTATGGATGTCGATTTTAGCGAAATAAGCTATTTAGTTAACCCATGTAGTCTTACATTACATGCCGATCATCAGCAATTTTTGTTATCGTTAATTGGCCCTACCGTTATAGATATCCATGGCGAAAACAATAATGAATGGCGAGTTATTTCAACATTATTACAGGGTAATGAACCGTCAGGGCTAATTGCCATACATAGATGGCTCACCACAGGAAATAGATTACCTCGACCTAAAACGAATATTCGCATCATTATTTCATCGGTTGAAGCAGCGACTTATCAGCATTTATTTCATCACAGGTACCTGCCCGAAGGCATTGATTTAAATCGCTGTTTTAACGAAAAAACCATTCGAGGCGGTATTGATGGAAAAAATAAAAATATTGATGGCTATATTCAACGAGCGAAATTAATAGAAAATGCCATACGCGAGGTTAACCCTACAGCCATTATTGATTTACATAATACTTCAGGTAATGGCCCTGCCTTTGCCGTCAGTACGCTGATTAATCCCAATGTGTTGTCGATTACGTCTTATTTTTGCGATACCTTGATTTTATCTGATATTAGCATTGGCGCTATGATGGAGCTGAACTTCTCCTGCCCGGTAGTTACGATTGAGTGTGGTGGTCGTTGTGATGACCAAGCACATGATGTTGCTTATAATGGTATCAAAAAATTCACCCTGTTCGATGGTCATGCTACTTTACCACAAAATAAGGCCGTGAAAATTCTTTACAAACCTTTGCGCTTAGTCGTCAAGGCAGAGCGAAAACTATCCTTTAGCAAACGTGACGAAGGCTATAGTGGCGTAACCTTGCGACAAAATATTGAACAATTTAACTACGGTGGATGCTGTGAGGGGCTGCTATTAGGCTGGCTTGATGATAAGGGTTTAGAAAACCTTGAAATGTTAAACGACCAAGACGTAAACGTGATCGAACAGTACTTTAAAATGGTTGATAATAAATTGCTCTGTACAACCAACTTGAAAATTTTCATGGCGTCAAATCAAAGCCATATTGCCCGTTCTGACTGCCTATTTTATGTCATTAATAGCGTCAATAATTATCTTTCATAGCTAGCTTTACTAAAAGTAAGTCAATAATCACTACCCAATAACTCTCAAATAACTATCAGTTTGATTAACGTAATAAAAAATCAGTTTACGCTGGCTTTATCTTTTTTGAAGCGCTTTATTTTTTCGCGCAACACTGATTTCATTTAACTCAATAGAATAAACCCTAGCTTACACTTGTTTATTTCTTTAGATTGAACATATTAACAACTCTGACCCGATTGATAGAGCTGAATGATAGAGCCGATTGATAGGCCATTGATAGTAAAAAAGCTGGGGTAACTAACCAATACCAAATGGCGCATCAGCTATCGCTTGTTCTAGGGCTATATTCTCTAAACCTAAGTCGCGTAGCGCGTGAATAAACTTCAAAGTTTTAAAACTATCAAACCATACCGTCAGTTGTTTGTTAAATTGTGCTTGTTTGCTCACTTGTTGCTTAGCCACAAAATTCAGTAAACCTATGTTAGTTAAAGCCTGCTGGCTCTTTTCAGGTAAAAAAGCTAGCCATAGCTCAGGTTGTTGTCGATATTGCCATAGCCGTTCAAATGCCTGTAAACAGGCTTTTAATTGCACAAAAACTGCTGGATTATAGTATTGATAATCTTGCCCTTGTTCGACAAGTTGCATGATATTTTGCACTGCTGGCCCAGTACCAAAAGGCACACGCTGTGAAGGCCTAGCTTCTAATTTTATCGTTACTTCAGCTAAGTAAGCCACCTCACCCAATTTAGCCAGCTTGTTTAACAGGTAAAAGTCTTCACCGGCATTGCGTTTAGGAAACCCCCGTGCCTGACAGTAGGCCAGCATATCAAAAGATAAAATACTGCCAATAGTAAAATAAGCATAAGGTGATTGCGCATAGTGCAAACCAGCAACGTAATAGCGTAAAGCGTTTTCGTAGCGTAAATTGGCTTGATGAATGGCTTGGTGTTCACTGTGATGATAAAAATTACAACAAGTAGCAACGGCATGCTTAAGCGCTAAATTATTAACAGCATGAGCGGTAAAGTAATTATCAGGCAGATAGGCGTCAGCGTCTGTTGAATGTACCCACGAAGCATTAATATGACCTTGAGTAAATAATTTTATCGCTAAGTCTGCGCCAATTTTTCTTGCTAAACCTACGCCTTGATCCCCAGGAATGGGTTGGCTGTAACGATTAACCATTAAGATTGACGCATTAACCTTTTTATGGCGACTTGAATGGCAAAGGTCAATTAAGCTTAAATTACCTTGCTGCCAAATCAGTTCACCCCGTTCAGTAATACTTTGCGCTAAGTCACTTTGCGCTTGTTGATGCTGACGGCCAAAATCGTTGTCGGGCTGATTAATTACCACGATTAACAAACACTGTTGCTCAACCAGTGTCGAGGCAATAAATCGGTCAATAAATTGCGCAGACTCTTCAAAGGCTGGAATAACAAGCACGTGCTGATAGTTGCCCTGTTCT
This sequence comes from Colwellia sp. MB3u-8, assembly GCF_014076985.1. Lineage (NCBI taxonomy): Bacteria > Pseudomonadati > Pseudomonadota > Gammaproteobacteria > Alteromonadales > Colwelliaceae > Colwellia > Colwellia sp. MB3u-8. The sequence goes on along the minus strand of NZ_JACGVA010000070.1, from coordinate 125,800 downwards.
GGAAACGACGCTAGCAATCGTACTTCTGGCTCAGCATAATGGGCTAAATATTTAGCGCATGTTTTATGCTGTTGTTGCGCAGCGCTGTTGTTATTCATGGTGCTTATTACCTTAAAAGCTTACGTGCCTTTGTAGTACTTGAAGAAAAAATCAGTTTCAAGGCGATGACCTAAATACCGCATTGCACATTAATGCAAGGCCGCACGAAAAGGTAGCGCCGCACAAATGTCTGCTTCAATGTCTAAAACTTCGGCCAAACGCTGATCAACGTCTGCTTTAGGAAAATATTCATAAGCTAATTCAATAAATAAATTTTTATGCTTTTCTTCTGATTTAGCGATAGTTTGATAAAACTCTTTGTCTTTGCCTTCTGGTAGCGCTTGTGAAATCAAAAAAAATCGTTCATGACCACGGGCTTCAATGACGCCGCCCACGATTAATCGGTCCATAAAAAACACATCACTACCGTTACGAAAAACCTTTCTAATTTGGTTAATGTAAGGGTCTTTTTCATCCGCGCCTAATTGTCCACCACGGGCATAAATTAATTTTAGTACCTGTTTAAAGTGAATAAGTTCTTCAATAGCTAAGTCCGCCATGGCTTTCACTACTGATTTTCGATCTGGATAATGAGAGATCATCGACATGGCCATACCTGAGGCTTTTTTTTCTGCTGCGGCATGATCAGTTAAGAAGGTGTCGAAGTCATTCAGCACTGCATCGGCCCAAGCTTTAGGGGTTTGATATTTTAATTCGAACATAGATAAGTTTTACACAATAAACAACAAAGAAATAATGCTGGTATTTTACACGGGTAAAGACAAGCGACAAGAAAAATACCCCGATAATGTCTAAGATAGTAGCAATAATGTTGTCATAGCTTGCTCAGAGTAATTAAAATGATAATTTGGTGCTAACCTCGAGCTAAAGCTAATATTTTCACCTGTTCACTAGCGTGCTAAAAATAACACTGATGACGTTAATATTAACAGCACTAATATCTGCACTAATATCGGCACTAATAATAACTCGCATATGCTGGCACTAAACAATAGTTTCAGCTCAGTGGCTTTATCAACATTAGCCTTGAGCACTAGCGCAAAAAATAGCTGGGTCAGGCACATTTTTGTCATTGGTGATGATGTAATTAACGCCAGTTTCAAGTTGATATTTTAATCGCTATAGTGGCTGATTTTTAAGCGCTTAATTCACTGGTTAATTCACTCATTAAGTCAGCTATTAATTACCGCATCAACTCAGGCTAAATTTTATATTTATCTGGCTCAAACATATGTTTATTAAAAAATAAAACTAATTTTGTCTACACAATTAAGTTATTATTAAGCAAAATAAAATTACAATAATAAGAAAAAAGCTCGGTCAAAACTTGGATGTTAACTTAGTGGCCTTTTTCAATACTGACATCCTTTTAACTCTTTAAGTGTTTTTTATAGCTATGTTCAACAAACTATTAAGTCAACTATTTCAAAAACCTGAAAGTAGCACCCCAAATGTATATTTTTTCGAAGAAAGCAGACAAGGTGTTGATTCAGAAAAAGAAATTAAAAATCAGCAGGCTAATACAAACCCTAATATAAACAACAATAAAAACCACGATGGACTGATGTTTTACTCATTTGAAGATGAATATCAACAAAATTTTTATGACTATCTATTAGGCGAATCTAACCAGGTAGAGTCACCAAATGATCATGAACTATCGCAACTTATATCATCAAAAATACAAGGTTTATTGAAAAACCCAAAATTAATTTTAGATGTATTACCTATATTACCCTTATCTTTAACAAAAATTATTGAGCAAATAAATAACCAAGACTTTGATACTGAAGCTTTAATCCAATTAATTCAGCAAGAGCCCGCCATTGCCGCAAAAGTTATCGAGTTAGCTAATTCTGTTTATTATAATCGTAACAATAAAGAGATCACGGATCTTAAATCTGCTTTTTTGCTGTTAGGTGCCAACGGTTTATCAGAAGGTGTTATTAACGGCTTTGTTAATAAGCTAGTACCCAATTCAACTATCTACTTTAGACAATATGGTCAGAAAATATGGCAACATAGCTTATCTACCGGTATAACAGCAAAAGCACTGGTTGCTAAGTCGTCCATAAAAGATAGTGCAGCTCAGGCTTACTTTATTGGTTTAATTTGTAATTTAGGCGACCTTGTCATTTATCAGTTACTCACTGATGCGTTTGCTATTGTTCATCCAGATTGTCAGCCAAACTCTACTTTATTTAAAAAATTGATGGCTAAAGAATCAAAGAAGCTGACTTATTTTATTGCTAAACATTGGAATTTTCCTGATTCAATATTAGACGCATTAGCCTTACAAGCAAAAGTTAAACGTGCAGCATTATTACCCACATTGCACCATAAAATGCCTCTAGCCTGTTATGTTTATGAAGCAAAAATTATCAGCCAACTTGAGCTAAGACTCGCGCATAGCGCCATTGATGATGAATATATTAAAGAAGTGTCAACCTCCTTACTTTTCACGGAAGAAGCCAATAATCAGTTGCAGCAAGTATTAGCCGATAAGCAGTTAGAGAAAACTTAACATAATAGCCGTTATTTTTTTTATTGGGCACATGGCATTGTTAAGTTAAGGTAAGCTAAGTAATACATCCTAAAAATTAATACCAACGATAACATCACCACAAGTATATTATTCGCTCAAATCCCTATGGCTGTCGTTAATTTTAATAACGATAACCTTGATTACAAGAGTTATCGTTATCAATACACATTTATTATCTTTATAGTATTGCTACTGTTTAATTATTTTTTTAACCGTGAGCGTTATTAAATGTCACTGTCTGAGTCTCATCACCTTGATTGAAATAAAAACACCCGCTTACCGCCGCGCAAGCTTTGCGTTAGCCTTAGGGTCTTTCCTCGTATTTTGCAACTTGTACATGTTCCAACCTATGTTGCCCTTAATGGCAGAAACCTTTAGCGCCAGTGCCATTGAAATTAACTGGTTACTGGCGGCGTGTACGTTAACGTTAGCGCTTACGCTTGTGCCATGGGCTATCGGTTCAGAAATGATTGGCCATCGTAAGGTCATGATACTCAGTCTTTTCTTATTACCATTTACGGGTATAGCCATGTTGCTAGCCGATTCATTGCTCACGTTAACGCTAACACGCGCGGTGATGGGCATCTCTCTTGCAGGTTTTATAGCCGTTGCAGTGGCATATATGGCTGAAGAATTTACCCCAACAGCCTTAATACTTGCGATCGGTGGCTATATTAGTGCTAATTCATTAGGCGGAATTTTTGGGCGTTTATATGGTGGCTTTATCACTGAATATTGGGGATGGGAACTCGCAGTAGTAGGTATGGCTATTTTCAGTTTATTCGGTGCGTTGCTCGTTAATCAACTGTTACCCGAGCAGCAAAATTTCATCCCAACAAAGGGGCAGTTTCGCGTTCATAGTCGTCATGTTATTAATCACTTGAAAGAGCGTAAATTATGGTTGGCTATGATGATTGGTGGACTAAATTTCTCATTGTTTGTTAACCTTTACACGGTAATGGGATTTCGTCTTGTCGCACCACCCTATTCGCTGTCAATCAGCTTAACCTCGATGATTTTCCTTTGTTATCTCACCGGTACAATTACCGCAAAGTTAAGTGGCCGTTGGAGCCAAATTTACAGCCCGATTAGTGGCATAGTATTAGGCACAACAATTAGTGCAATAGGTATGTGGGTTGCAGCTTATGACTCATTACCCGCAATGCTTATGGGTTTATTACTTATTAGTTCTGGCGCTTTTTTCACCCACTCACTTGCTTATGCATGGGTAAGTCAAAAAGCGACTGTAGCGAAAGCCACTGCCACTGCGTTATACCTTGTACACTACTATGTTGGCGGTAGCCTAGGAGGGTTTTACTTAATTGCCTGCTGGCAGTATGGCACCTGGCATGGCGTACTTGCTGGAGCAATGGTGCTTTATAGTTTGATTTATCTGCTGTGTTGGCAGTTACACCGCAGTACTTTTTCACCGTTGAAAACAAATACACAAAGCAAGCTATAAAGCTAGGTGTAGAAGCTGAGTAAAGTTGAGTAAAGTTGAAACTATTAAAATAAATATGGAAAAACCAAATAGGAAAATCAACTAATGTTGGAAGCTCACAATGCTATGCGTTAAACGTAAGTTAGCTATCGGTGGTTTCTTAGGTCAGCTGACTAATATTTATCACAATAAATAGTCCGTTTAGCCACCATCAATGTCATACACTTTTGAATTATTAACGATCATTTTGTGCGCAAAGCGGAAGTGAGCTGTGCCAATATTAATATTTCCGCTACTTGCTAAAATCTGATAATCTAAATTAAAATAATTAACTCTTCAATGAAAAAAATCTCAAATGGATAGAGATAACAACCTCATGGAAATGAGAAGCAAATCTATTAACAAGTTAGATGATACGAACGAAAAAACTTTTGATGATTCAGAATGGCACATTCACGTTTAAAGGCATGGTCGTATTTTCCCTCAGGTGAAGTAAGAGTATTTTATGATAACGACAATAATTCTGTAGGTTTTGTATGCTCTCAGTCACCAATACTTGTTAACACCAATACTGGTGAAGTTCTACAAAATCCATTAATCAAACGAATGCAAAAAGCTAGAGAAAAATATCAAAATAAAAAATTTAATTAATAGTTTTTTATTTATCATCATAAAAAAACAAGTCAAATAATAAAGGTTTTTTATTTATTTTATCAGCCACGTTATTATTAGACTTAAAAATAAAAACAAATAATAAGACGAATAAAATTATAGCGATGAATTCTATTAAATATAATATTATTTCCATAACATACCCCTAATAATTAACTTACTGTTAACATTAACTGAACGTAACAAATTGTCTAACAATTTATCAAAATATAAAAAATCGTTTTAATGATATAAGAATAGATGAAGTAATAAACTATTAATCCAAAGAAGAAATAGTGGCTAATTAGTTTGGTTATATTTTAGAGTGATAATGTTAATTAGTATAAAATGAACAGGATTAGATTGAATTAGGCAGAACTTTATCTTACAAGTTTAATAATGAAGTTTTTACTACAACTGACAACTTAGTGCCTCCTCACATTCCAACTAAAAATCTTGTCATATATTTTCCAATGAATTAACTACTAGCGTAAACGATGTAATTCCCTTTTATATGGAAGTCAGTATGATTTTTCGAAGTGTGTTACTAAGGCATCTAGAAGTGTGTTACTAAGGCATCTAATAATACAGCATTTATTATAATAAACACTAAAAACCCACTTAACCATCTGAATTTAAATTGTTTTATTTTTTTGTCCAGATTGTATTACAGCACACAAAGGGTGTCAGGTCTTGTCTTTTGCCATAGTGTCAGTATTTTTTACAGTCAGCTAAAGGTCATATTGCTGAACCAGTTGTAGCTTAAACACACATCACCTAAAACTGAGAGAAAAAGCCTACGATCTGCATCTTCTTCATAGCTATCTTCTTGACGATCACCACGAGAAGTGACGTGGTAAAGCGCGCCTGCGTATTCCATTCTTATATGGTCTAGATATTTCAAACTCCTTTTGAAATTAGTTTGGCCTAACTTACTCCATCATAGAGGCAAAAGGCAAGACCTGACACCCTATTTCTTTGCTTCGATTACTTAGAGTAAAGTTGTCAAGAAAAGGGCGTTTATTCTTCTTATACTCTCGTGATTACTTAGCTATCCTCCTACTTTGATCAACTTTTTCTCGTTATGTCAGGATTTTTTACATAATTAAATAGACTCAGGCCTGCATTCAGGTTGCCGCGATTTATAAGATATCTGCGTGCCCTCATCATAGCTACATTCTTATCTTCATCATGATAAGTCTGTTATTTTTTAATTAATCCCTAAGTATAAAATGTTTAAAATATATAAATCGGTTAAAAAATTATTAAATATGAAGAACACAAAACCCCATTCATGCTAAAAAGTGTCAGCTTTTTTTACAACAGGCATTTCTTATAAAATTATAAATCACATAAGTCGCTGTAATTAAAAACAATAGTAATGTGCGGTACTTTTTTTGCATATACGACTTATACTCTAAGATACGTGCAGCTATTTTAAGATACATACAGCTATTTTCTTTCAAAATTTATGGTGAAAGAAAAAAGGAAATTTATTATGTTTAAAAAATAATTAACCCATTAACCCTAGTGGCCTTAATTATTCAATCTGTTGCGCTACATGCAACAATAATAACATCTGATTTAAAGGAAGATAACATAAAATGAATTTATCACTAATATCAAGAAGTCGATTAAAACTTAGTAAGACACTGATAATGTTTAACTTATTCATAACACTAGTTTTTGCCAACTCGGTAACTGCAGGCACGATATCCACTGTTGGTGAAGGATGGGATGGTTCAGGTCAAGGCTCATTTGATGTTAAATATTTTTTTGGTACTATGACCACAGATAATGGGCTTCTGGAAAGCAGCATTCATTCTGCCTTTTTGATTGCGTTTGATGCTTGGTCTGATGCGACTAACGGTAACCTAACCTTCACTGAAACTTCACTAGAAAGGCAATTTGACTCTATTGACATCTCTTTTGCAAATGTAGCTCATGGGGACAATAATGATTTTGATCCAGGAACCCTAGCTCATGCATATTTCCCTGATGATATTAACTCAGATATTATCGCTGGCGATTTGCATATGAATGATGAAAATTTTTCTTGGGAGATTGGTAACACCCAAGGTTCAAGTGCTTATGATATCACCCGAATTGCAGTGCATGAAATTGGTCACTCCATTGGTTTAGGCCACACCACTTCAGGTAGTGGCTATATCATGGATCCGACAATTAGTTCGTCAGGTATTTTCTCAGCCCTTAGCACAGAGGATGTTAATGCCGTATGTTCACTTTACCTTTGTAGTAGCTTACAGGTGCCTGAGCCTTCTATTTTAGGGCTGTTTTTATTAGGCCTTGTCGGAATGATGGTTTCAAGGCGTAAAAAAATACAAAAATAGCCTTTATATCGATTACACTGTGCTATATATGAATAATGAGAACGTAATGATGATTAATTTTCAGTACGTTTTTCATTTTTACTTTCTAAAAAATATAATGCCATCTGTAAGGGGTTATGATGAACTTCAATAAATTTATTATTGTGCTGATGTGTTTTTTGCTCAGTCCTTCTATCGCGTTAGCTTCTTGGATAAAACTAAGCCCTGAAGAGCTTGTGGCCCAATCTAAGCTTGCTGTTATCGGCGAATTTATTGGAACTACTCGTGTAGCAGCTCAAGAAACAGGTAAACAACTTATCGTTGGTATTATTAAGGTTGAAACTGTTTTAGATGGCTATTTTCAAGATGACTTTTTACTCATTGCTATACGCAAGGTAGAGGCTCCTCGAATAAGTTCAACAATAAAGTTTAAAAAAGGACAAAAAGGGTTATGGCTATTCACGCAATATTCGCCAGATAATACCGCGCTATACTCTGCTAGTCACCCCCAGCAATTTACTCTATCTAGTGACATAGATACAATAAGTGACTTAAAGAGCTTACTTGCTAAACAAAAAATTCAATAACCACGTCAAAGGGCTTAGTTCGGAAACCAACAACCAAGCTGACAAGTTTAAGCACGGTTCTATCAGCCTAACCGAGCATAAACTTCTGATATAATAATGCCAAAAGCATTAACTTTATAATCACTTCATTAATGCATTGGCTATAAGTATCAGCCAGCCCCCCCCTCGTAGCTTCCTTATCTTCCGCCTTACAGCCCAAATTTAAACCCAATAGAGCGGCTATGGAAAGTAATGAATGAGCATATCAAAAATAATAAATATTTTGCAGCCGCGAAGGAATTCAGAGATAAAATTGATGAATTTTTTAGTCAAACACGTCCTAAAATAGCTGATATTTTAGGGCGTAGCATTAATGATAATTTAGGACTTAGAATGAATGATAATTTTCAGCTGCTAAATTCTGCATATTGAAATGTGATGGGTATAGTAATGGTTTAAAGGTAATCAGTAATTAATTATTAATACAGCTTTAGAATAAAGGCCAGTAGTTTCAAGTTTTAAACAAGTCTTTATAACTTGAAACTGAGTAACTAACTCAAGTATATCGCAAGTAATATAACGAAAAACTCAGGGTGAAAAAAAGCGACTTTCGTCGCTTTAATAAAATTTACTTGAATACAGGCTGTTGATATTTTAGTAAGCCCTACTTAACCTCGCTAAGGGGTAAATACATGGGTTCTATAGCTGCACTCGCTATAGAACCGATTAGCTTAGCTGTTATCTCAATGGTCTAGCGTGGGCGGCGGCTCTGAAAATAGTATTCATTAACATAATATTTAGCCCATCTAAATAGGCTCTAGTGGTGGGTTCTTGAGTAAAAGCGATCACCATGCCTTGTTCCATAGGTTGATGAATAAGGTAAGGTTTATAAGCCAATTGCTTTTTATTTTCTGCCCATAAATAACCACTTGCTAACACATTTTCTGCCTCAGTAAACCAAGCAAGGTTTTTACCTGACGCTAGTTTTATCGGCGCATATATATCGCTGCCATAGGCAATAGCGGTAAGCTTGTTATGTACCCCAGCCGTTAGCCAATGTTCTTGATCAACTTCAATATTAGCCAAAACGCCGGCAACAAAGTCAGGTTTTTCTTTTGGATTTTCACTGGCTGACACTAGCGCATTTTTAGTGGTAAATAACTGCCCGTCAACCATAGACTCGCCTTCAACTTCTTTAACCTCTTTAGCTGCGTTTGATTTATCATCTTTATTGTCTTTAAACGCGCGTTCTCTTTTGACATCTAACAAGGCTATATCATGCTCTGCAGCAAATTGCGTTGCACTACCCAGTGTGATCAATACGCCACCACGTTTTACCCATTGCTTGATATTTTCAGCGCCACTGATGCCCAGCAACTCTTTATAGTCACCCGAGGGTAAAATAAGCACTTGGTAATTGGATAGATTGGCACTTTTAAGCGTGTTGGTACGTATTGCCGTCACGGGGTAATTAAACTGACGTTCAATAACGAAGCGAGTATTACCTGCACTTAGCGAACTCACAGGTTCGTCCCATGCCATAGCAATATTGGGTGCTGTCATGGTAACGGTATTGCTACTACCAAAACTTGGGCCTTGAGTAACCCAACTTGAATTAACCCCTTGAACTTGCGCGCCTGAAGCTTTGGCTATTTTCATCACTTTCGTCGCTAAGTCGTCGTCATTAGTTCGCTTTTCGATGATCAAGGTACCGGCATTGTATGTTTTTTCAGCTAAGGTAAAAGCTTTATCCGCACTTTTAACAATAATGTTTTGCTGCAGTGCTGCGGTTAAAAATCGACCGGCGGCCATATCACCCCAAGACACCAAATAGGCAACGCTAGCGTCAGGATTAATCACTTTGCCGATAAGTGGGTCATCACTTTTAACCCTATGGCTTGCTACTTTGACGGCTTTTGAACAGGCGTCAACATCAACATCGAACATGAGCGGTAATGACCAACCCGTAACATCATAGATTTCATCGGCTAATTTTCTTGCGCGTCGACGCTCTTGCTCTTTAACAAAGGCAGGTGCCATATCAACTTGCTTGGTAAAGGTGGTGGTAACAAAACGACCTTTAGGCTGAGCCGTATCAATAAAATAAGCACCGGCTTGATAGCTTTTACCACATTGTTTAAAGGCCTTGTCGGCTTGTTTTACTTCAACGCCGTGCTGCGCCATCAGTGTTGCAAGGCGATGACCTCCTGCGACATTTCTGCGGTTAGGTAAAATATAGACCCGTTCTTTTTTATTTTCTTTACCTGCTGCAATCGCACTGGTTTGATAATTGTAATAGTCATTAAGTAATTTATCGTGACGGTCAGCAACGCCTTCCGCTGTAGAAATTGAAGCAACAAAATGTCGTTGAACGGTATCTTTATAGGTTAACGTTTCACCGGTTTTCTTTTTAAAGATCTCACCTCTTGCAGAAGAAACCTCATAGGTTGACGCAGACGCACCATAAAATGTTGGCCAACTATCACCATAACCAGGATAAAAAGCGTCAAAGACTTCACGGGTAAAATAATCAAAACCTAGACGGTCAAAATGTTTGCCATGGTTTTTACCAATAGCGGTCATGTTATCAATTTGAGTTTGCGTCATGTGCGGGTTAAAAGGTTGTGCGGCGGGTGAAAAGTAATAACTGCTGTCACCGCCCATCTCATGTAAATCAATCACCACTAATGGCCGATAATGATTCATCACACGAATACGGCCCGCGGTTTCAGGTTGTGTTATCGCTAACCAATCTCTGTTCATGTCAAATAGATAATGATTTGAACGGCCACTTGGCCAAGGTTCGTTATGCTCGGCGCTTAATCTGTCGCCACTGTGTTGCATGCCCACGGTGGCGTAATAGCGACTGGTAAATCGGCTGCGCCCGTCTGGATTTTGTAAAGGATCAATAAAAACGATGGTGTTTGCTAAAATTTTACGATTAGTCGCTTCATTGGGCGCGGCTAATAAATGATAAGCGGTCATCATCGCCGCATCTGTGCTACTAATTTCATTGCCATGAACGCCATAGCCTAACCATACTGAAGCAGGCAGTTGAGCAATTAACTGTTTCGCCGCCTCTTTATCGGTGATGCGTGGATCAGAAAGCTTTTGCATTTTATTGGAAAAATCATCGAGATTATCAATAACATCACTTTTACCAATGGCGACATATATAAGCTTACGGCCTTCCCATGTACGGCCGTATTCAAATAATTTAATTTGCTTGGGCGCTGCACGTTCGAGCGCTTCAAAGTAGCGCAGCATATCACCGTAATGAGTGATTTTTTCGCCAACGTCATAACCTAAAACATCGGCAAAAGTCGGTATTGAGTTATCATATTTACTGCCAGGCCACATCTGTTCGGCACTATTGGCTAAAAGTGTAAACGAGCAAACAAAGCTGATCAGGAGTGAAAAAAGTAATTGGGAACATTTTTTTAGCATATTATTTCTCGTTCATGAGTCTGAATTAAGCTCAGAAGTTAAGTGTGTCGACTTAACTAAAATACTACGCGAAAAATAGCCTAAGTAGCGAATTTATCGATGAAATTTATTAAATATCAGCTGAATGCCCTTCTTAACCCATAACTCGTCGCTAAAACTAAAACCCTTAAAAAATTTTAGCTGACATGAGGTGCTTTAAACTATTGCCACTGAAAGCACTTAGTGAAGTGGCGATGTATAGAATATATAACCCCTCCGCTATACCGTTTCAGCGCTCAGCAAAGAAAGCAGATTAAGGCGCAATAACAGACTTAATTACGGTATAAATGTTTAAGGTAGTCATGTGCAACATCACTCCACAAGTATCTTGATTTAAAAGCATTAGTTGATATTTTAGTCCAACTTTTTGGGCTTTTTTGTTTTATTGCTAATGCCGACTGAAAACGGCTGAGCATATTTTCAGCTTGTTGTAGCGGATTATCACCATTGAAGGTAAAACCGTTTTTATTATCGCTTATTGTGTCACTCAAGCCACCTACGCTGTGCGCTAAACAGGCTTGTCCTGCTCGCATTGCCAACATTTGACTGATACCACAAGGTTCAAATGAGCTTGGCATTAAGAATAAATCGCCAGAATTATACATACTGATCGATAACGCTTCTGAGTAGCCTTTTAAGAAAATAAAATTACTATGCTTCGAGGCAACTTGGGCTAAAAATTCTTCTAGCTTATGATCGCCACTGCCTAATAAGATAAAAACACCCTGATCAGACAAGTGTGTTAATAACTGCTCTAACGCGGTTTCGTCATTGGCCATTACTTGTTGAAAAAGCCGTACCTTTTGATCGGTAATGCGTCCAACTGACGTTAACACTAAAGGCGGTTTTTTATGCTTTTTCGCGGCCAGTTGTTTTAAGCGCGTTATCGCGATTAAATGTGCGTTATCCACTAAAGGCTTATCGGCTAGCCACTGCATAACTTCCTGTTCGCAAAGCGTTATTAAATCTTTTAGGTTAAGGCGAACATTGACTTTATCTGGGTATTCGCAACCATTCAATATACCGTGCAAACGTCCTGTTTCAGCAGCATGGCGCAAGTCGTTTTCTAAACCTTCACCGCCATAATATCCCTGTTGGTCATTACTGGGTAATAATATTTCTTTGGCATAAGTAGGTGACACTGCATGGACTTTATCTGACAGATTAATGCCAGAGCGCATCGGGTTATAACAGTTGTGGTATCTAGGATCCTTGATTTGGTTTTCATCGAAAGCTAAGTCAGGAAACCAAGCCTTTAATGATGATTCATCGCCATCAAGGGGTCTAATACCTTGTAGTGCTATATTGTGAATGGTGTAAACGGTTTTAATGGCTTTTAAGGCTTGATATTGAGGATCGTAAGCGCGCAATACTGACACCATAGCGGTATGCCAGTCGTGTAAGTGTATTACATCAATTTTACCAAAAACATCACTGATAACCGCTTTAGCAACCGCTGCGCTAAATAAGGCAAACTTGCTGGCGTCAGACGCAAAAGGCCGATTACTGGGGTCATCACAGTAAATTTCACCTATGCCACCAATGGCAAACAAAGGATGTTCAATCACCCATTGCGTCACTTTTTTTGCTGACGTGTCTGATAAAGAGCCTGATAAAGTGCCTGACGAAGTCGTTGGCGATGGTGTTAATGAAATTTTGAAAATATCAACGGTTTGCGCTTGTCCACCAAACATAACCTCTAATGCCGTCACATGTTGGGCACCGGCAAGCTTAGAAAAACGTCCATAACCTGGCATGACCACATCAACCTCTTGACCTATTTTGGCTAAAGCGAGTGGAATATCTCGAACTACGTCACCAATACCACCAACTTTTCCGCGCGGTAAAGCGTCATTCTCTGCCGCCGCCATTAATATTTTCATTTCAATACCTTTCATCTGTTCTTATATTGTTGGTTGTTTTTTCAGCAGTATGCTTATAGTTCTATACTTAAAAAATAGGCTAACACAATAATGATAAAGCTAATCTTAGTACGCCATTGCAATCACATTATCAGGGTTATGTGATCACGTCAGGCTTTTCTCTGCCAGTAAATTTTTTAATGCCTGCTACCGTTTCTGCTACTTGAATTAACTCACTAAGGGCTTGCTGTGTTTCTTGTGCTAACAGCGCTGGATCCTGCTGGTAACAATCTAAGTAAACTCTTAAAGTGGCCCCTTGCGTACCTGTACCTGAAAGCCTGAAAACAATACGTCCACCATTGTCTAAATAAAGTCGAACGCCTTGTTCAGTAGTTTTACTCTTATCAACGGGATCGATATATTGAAAATCGTCTGCTGATGTTATTTTAACACCCGCAAATACCTGACCAGGTAAATCTGCAATTTTGGCTTTAAGTTGGCTGATCATTTCATGCGCATTGTCACTGTCAACCGCTTCATAATCATGGCGAGTAAAATAATCACGGCCATATTGCAACCAATGGTTTTTAACAATTTCACTGACCGGCTGTTTTTTTACTGCGATTAAGTTCAGCCAAAACAATACCGCCCATAAACCATCTTTTTCTCTGATATGATCAGAACCCGTACCGAAACTTTCTTCGCCACATAAGGTGATTTTACCCGCATCTAATAAATTACCGAAGAACTTCCAACCGGTTGGTGTTTCATAACAGGGTATATTCATCGCTTTGGCGACTCGATCAACCGCTCTACTGGTTGGCATTGAACGCGCAACACCCGCAATACCTTCAGCGTAAGCCGGTATTAAATCAGCATTGGCGGTTAATATCGCTAAACTGTCGCACGGATTAATATAAAACTGCTTACCCAACACCATATTGCGATCGCCATCACCATCTGAGGCGGCGCCAAAATCAAAGGGATCATCACCATATAATAAAGCCACAAGCTCATGAGCATGCACTAAGTTAGGATCGGGATGACCACCACCAAAGTCGGTTAATGGCACACCATTAATGACAGAGCCATCGGGCGCACCTAAGCGTTTCTCAAGTATTTCTTTGGCATAAGGGCCGTTAACCGCATGCATAGCATCGAAACATAAACGAAAGTCGCCTTGTGCAAGCAAGCGCTTCATGGCCGTAAAATCAAACATCGACTCCATCAAATTGGCATAATCATTAACGGGATCAATAATATCAATTTTACACTCTGCTATTTGCACTGTACCGAGTTGGTCAAGTTCAACATCATTAGCGTCAATACTCAGGTATTGCTCCATAGCTAAGGTTTGTTGAAAAATTGCATCGGTTAATTTTTCAGGCGCAGGTCCACCATTTTCGCCATTGAATTTAATCCCAAAGTCTTCTTCTGGTCCTCCGGGGTTATGACTAGCAGATAAAATAATACCACCACAAGCTTGGTTTTTTCTGATCACACAAGAGGCTGCTGGTGTTGATAAAATGCCCCCCTGACCGACCAAAATATGAGTAAAGCCATTGGCAACCGCCATGCGGATAATTACTTGTATCGCTTCACGGTTATAAAATCGTCCATCTCCGCCTAATACCAATTTTTTTCCGGCACAAGGCGCAATGGCATTAAAAACCGCTTGCACAAAGTTTTCCAAGTAACCTGTTTGCTGGAACTGCGTCACTTTCTTTCTTAAACCCGAAGTACCAGGTTTTTGATCGGTAAATGCTTGAGTCTTTATTTGCTTGCTTTGCTTCGCTTGCTTAGTGGTCATAACTTACCCTTAAAAATAATCTGTCTTGACTAGAGTCACCTGTAGGTTGAACTTTAATCCATCAGGTTAAATAAAATTTAACTGCTCTGCTATAAATGCTGGTCGAAAAAGCTGGTCGAAAAAAACGCTGTAATTTTTTTGGCCCAGCAGTTTAATGCCCTGCTTAACGTTTGACGGACTGAAGTCCGATCTACAAAACACTTGCCCAACGCCGCATTATCACTCCTCATCACTAGAAAGATAATGCTAGCTGGCGATCAATTTATGACTGCAATTTATGACTTCAACTTAGTCTTTTGCTTGCCATTCAAAAATCATGGTTGCTAAAGGAGGAACAGACATAATAACTAGGTTATCTTGACCTGCGTAAGGCTCAGCTACCGAGTAGACACCACCGCCATTGCCGATATTACTACCGCCATAGTTGCTGCTGTCAGTATTTAAACATTCTCGATAAAAACCTGACAAAGGCACACCAACAGAAAAATTTTCGTAACTGCTGGGGGTCAAATTAACAACAACTAAAGCAGGTGGCGTACCTGCTTGCCCTTTTCTTAAATAAATCAAGATTGATTGTTTGCTATTTTGTGAGTCTAGCCATTCAAAACCACTATTATCGCAGTCAAGCTCATATAACGCTGGGATATTTCGATAAGTGTGATTAAGATCTTTAATCAGCGTTTGTACGCCTTTATGATTAGCATGTTCAAGTAAATGCCAATCTAAACTTTGGTCATGATTCCATTCTTCACGTTGAGCAAATTCACAGCCCATAAACAATAATTTTTTCCCAGGATGAGTCCACATAAAGCCGTAATACGCGCGTAAGTTGGCAAACTTTTGCCAGTCATCGCCCGGCATTTTATTCAGTAGTGAACCTTTACCATGCACCACTTCATCATGACTAATAGGCAAAACAAAGTTTTCACTAAAACTGTAAACTAAACCGAAGGTCATTTCGCTGTGATGATGTTGACGATGAATGGGATCACGCGCCATAAATTTTAACGTGTCATTCATCCAGCCCATGTTCCATTTAAAGCCAAAGCCTAAACCACCAGCGTCAACCGGTTTAGAGACACCGGGCCAAGCGGTTGATTCTTCAGCAATCATCATAACACCGGGATGCTTTGCATAAGAGCGAGTATTAACCTGTTGTAATAATTCAATCGCTTCTAAGTTTTCTCGGCCGCCATGAATATTAGGTAACCACTCGCCCGCTTCTCGGCTGTAATCTAAATACAACATAGAGGCAACGGCATCAACGCGTAAGCCATCGATATGGAATTGGTCTAGCCAGTAAATAGCATTACTGATCAAGTAGCTTTGTACTTCTGCGCGACCGTAGTTATAAATAAGGGTCTGCCAATCAGGATGAAAACCTTTGCGAACATCTTGGTGTTCATAAAGACAAGTGCCATCAAACTGACCCGTGCCATGCTTATCCGTTGGAAAATGCCCCGGTACCCAATCCAGTAGCAAACCAATACCGGCGCGGTGACAACAATCAACAAAAAATTTAAAGTCATCGCTACTACCAAAACGTGCCGTAGGTGCGAAAAGTCCAATCGGTTGATAACCCCATGAACCGTCAAAAGGGTATTCACTTACCGGCATAAGTTGCAGATGGGTAAAGCCCATTTCTACGGCATAAGGGACTAATTGCTCAGCTAATTCACGGTAAGTTAAATAACTTGGTGCGTGAATATGATCCGCATTATTTTCTTGGTTTCTTTTCCAAGAGCCTAAATGCACTTCGTAAATAGAAACCGCGCCATTGTAATGATTAGATGACCTGTCGCGATCATTTATCCACTGCTGGTCTTGCCATTGATAGTCACTGTTTTGCATAACTTTAGACGCAGTTTCAGGGGCAAGTTGCATAGAAAAAGTATAGGGGTCGGCTTTTAAAGGTTGAATGTGAAAGTTTTGATCGGCTATTTCGTATTTATAACTGGCACTAGCAGCAACGTTAGGGAGAAATATTTCCCAAACACCAGAGCTTAGATGTTTGCGCATGACATGACGTCGACCATCCCAGAAGTTAAAATCGCCCACTACAGAAACACGAGACGCGTTAGGCGCCCACAAAACAAAATGCGTTCCTTGGACATTATCTACTGTCACTTCATGCGAGCCCATCCATTGATAGGTTTGTTCGTCAGTACCTTCACAAAAAAGGTATAAGTCTTGAGGCGTTAATAAAGAGGGATAACGATATGGGTCATCGACAATAACGCTTTCATTTTTATAATAAACGCGTAAACGGTAATCAAATGTATTTCTTCTTCGACCTAATTTTCCTTCAAAAAGTCCAGCTTGATCAACTCTATTGAGTGTTGCCACCAATTTATCATTTTTGCTATCTATTACCTCGACACTGAGTGCCCCAGGTAAAAAAGTTCGCACAATTAACCCGCTCACTGTTGGATGATTATGCATGCCTAAGACAGAAAAAACATCTTGATGTTGCAGATTAACTATTGCTTTAACCGACTCGTTATCTAACAAGCTTTTTGCTAGGTTATTCATTGTGTCTTCCTAGTATATCGTTAACTCTTTATGTGATTACTTTTACCAACTTATGTTTTATGACTTTAAAATAAACCATTAAAAACAAGAGATTAATTGTAATTAATCAAAATAAAATCTAAAAGTTTACTGACGATAATTCATGACAAACTAACATTTGTAAACGGCTATAAAAGTTAAGTAAAATTGATAATAACTTAGGTAATTTCATCAATGTTCGAAATTACCCGTTAAATTAATCATGCTTATCACTAACTAGTTAGTAGGCTTCTCTAGTTTTTCAAGCATATCTCTAGTGACTAAAACCACACCTTTACTAGTAACCCTAAAGCCATTCGCACGGTCATCATCATGATTTATGCCAATTTCCATACCTTCTGGAATAACACAGCTTCGATCGATAATGGCTTTTTTAATTTTACTGTTACGATTAATAATAACCCCTGGTAAAACAACTGCTTCATCAATATCACAGTAAGAGTTAACTCTTACTTTTGAAAATAATAAAGAGCGTTTCACTGTAGAACCCGAGACAACCACGCCGCCAGATACTGTAGAGTCAATCGCTATACCGCGGCGATTGTCTTGATCAAAAACAAATTTAGCTGGGGCGGTTTGTTCTTGGAAAGTCCAAATAGGCCAGTTTTCATCATACATATTAAGTTGCGGCTCAGGCTCAACTAATTCCATATTAGCTTCCCAGAAAGAATCTAAAGTACCCACATCACGCCAATAAGGTTGTTTTTCGCTATCAGGGTCTTTAAATGGAAAAGCAAATACCCGATGAGATTTGATTATTTTAGGAATAATGTCATTACCAAAATCGCCACTTGAGCCTACTTCTGCGGCATCTTTTTCTAGTTGCTCAAATAAGAACTCAGTATTAAAAACATAGTTACCCATTGAGGCTAATGTAACACCAGGTTTACCAGGCACTTCAGATGGATTGGCCGGTTTTTCATCAAATCGACAAACACGACTGTCTTCATCAACGGTCATTACACCGAACTGACCCGCCGCTTCTTCAACCGAGGTTTCAATACAACAAACCGTCATATCAGCTTCATTAGCAACATGCTGCGCCAGTAATGGACCATAATCCATACGATAAACATGATC
The DNA here is from genome assembly GCF_014076985.1 of Colwellia sp. MB3u-8. Taxonomy (NCBI): domain Bacteria; kingdom Pseudomonadati; phylum Pseudomonadota; class Gammaproteobacteria; order Alteromonadales; family Colwelliaceae; genus Colwellia; species Colwellia sp. MB3u-8. The sequence continues at coordinate 107,398 of NZ_JACGVA010000070.1, read as the reverse complement.
ACCTGATAAAATCATGACGTATTTTGGCAATTCATGTCTGATGATATCAATGTTTTGAAAAACAGCATCTGCCGTGCCTAGATACCAACCATCACCCTTTTGCTGTGATGCCGGTAAAATTTCAATTGACTCACCTAATTCTTTTTTAAAGTGTCCCCAACCACGGCTGATATGACGAATCAGCGAGTGTGATTTATATTGAGTTGCAATACCAACGCGCCTAATGCCTGAATTAATACAGTTAGATAAAGGAAAGTCGATGATCCTAAATTTACCACCAAAAAACGTTGCCGGCTTAGCTCTTTTGTCTGTTAATTCATACAATCGTGAACCTCGGCCTCCCGCCAAAATCAACGCATAAGTCTCTTTTGTTAAATTACTTATTCTTCTTTCTACATTATTGGGCATAACTTATCCTTTATAAACATCAATTAACGTTCAAGAAATAGCGCTTTACTTTTTAACTAAGTAAATCACTATAGCTTCCATATTTCATCTCGATATTGCCTAATCGTATGATCGCTCGAAAACACACCACTAGCCGCAGTGTTTAAAATACTCATTTTGGTCCACAAGGTTTGATCGCTATAAGCTTTATCAACAAGGCGTTGAGCTTGAAAATAACTGTCAAAATCATAAGCGGTTAACCACATATCATGCGGGTCACGAATAGCATTAATAATTGAATCGAAAATACAGGGTTCAAATAAATTAAAGTGACCACTTTCTAACAAGTGCATTACTGCCGATAACGTGGCGGAATTAGCGATAATGTCGTTAGGTTGATAATTTGCTCGAATGTCTGAAATTTCGTGAGCTTGAGCGCCGAATAAGAAAAAGTTTTCTGCGCCAACGGCATCTCTAATTTCAATGTTTGCGCCATCTAATGTCCCTATGGTTAGCGCACCATTCATCATAAATTTCATGTTACCCGTACCTGAGGCTTCTTTACCTGCCGTTGATATTTGCTCAGACAAGTCAGTTGCAGGGCAAATAATTTCCATCGCAGAAACATTGTAGTTCGGTACAAAAGCAACTTTTAAGTACTTAGCGGCTTTAGGGTCTAAATTGATGGTGTCAGCGACATTATTAATCAGTTTAATAATCTCCTTCGCCATCACATAGCCTGGAGCCGCTTTACCGCCAATAAGTACGCATCGCGGTGTAATATCAGCGGTATCGCCTTTGCGAATACGATCATATAAGCCAATAACATGCAAAATATTCAGTAGTTGACGTTTGTATTCATGAATACGTTTAACTTGCACATCAAACATCATATCAACAGCAAACTTAACGCCTGTTGCTTGTTCTACATAGTCAGCTAAAACGGCTTTATTGGCCTGTTTACTTGCTCGCCATTTTTCTTGAAAAGCATGCTCTTCAGCAAATTTACTTAATTGAGCAACATGAGCAAAATCAGCAACCCAGCCTTTATCAATTTTACTTGAGATAAGTTTTGCTAAACTGGTATTGCAATGAGATAACCAACGGCGTGGAGTAACACCATTAGTTTTATTATTGAATTTTTCAGGCCAAAGTTGGTAGAAGTTATTAAATAATCCGGCTTTTAACAGTTTAGTATGCAAAGCCGCGACACCATTAACTGAATAACTACCCACAATCGCTAAGTGTGCCATACGTACCTGTGGTTCATGGCCTTCTTCAATTAATGACATTGCTTGTTGCTTACTCGAATTTCCAGGCCATGCAACAGCAACCTGTTGAAGAAAGCGGGCATTAATTTCATAAATAATTTCTAAAATACGCGGTATTAGCTTAGCAAATAAACTAACCGGCCACCTCTCTAACGCTTCAGGTAATAGCGTATGATTGGTGTAGGCCATTGTTTGTGAGGTAATATTCCAGGCGTCATCCCATGACATAAAATAGTCATCCATCAAAATACGCATTAATTCAGCGACAGCGATGCTTGGATGGGTATCGTTGAGTTGAAAACTATTCAGTGCAACAAATTGATCAAAGTTGTCACCACAGTTTTCAACATAACTATTAATCGTATCTTGCAGAGACGCTGAAGATAAAAAGTACTGTTGTCTTAGGCGCAGTTCTTTACCATTTTCACTACTGTCGTTTGGATAAAGTACCATAGTGATTTGTTCAGCTAGATTCTTTTTAGCGACCGATTCAGTATAACTACCGGCGTTAAATTCATCTAAATCAAATTCATCTGTCGCTTCAGACTTCCATAATCTTAAGGTATTAACAATACCATTTTGATAGCCAGGAATCGGCATATCATAAGGCACGGCAAGCACGTCTTGGGTATTATTCCATTGGCGATGCTGTTGCCCATTGCGCTCTTTAATCACATCAACATGACCAAAAAATTTAACTCTGATGGTTTTTTCAGGTGCGGCAATTTCCCATGGATTACCATTACGTAACCAATTATCAGGATGCTCAACTTGCGCGCCATTTTTAATTTCTTGATTGAACATGCCGTATTCATAACGAATACCGTAGCCTATAACGGGTAAAGACAAACTTGCACAGCTATCTAAGAAACAGGCTGCTAAACGTCCTAAACCACCGTTACCTAGGCCAGCGTCATGTTCTGCTTGTTCAACATCTTCTAAGTCACAGCAATAACCTTTTAAAGCATCACGAACGGTATCATCTAAATCTAAATTTAAAATAGCGTTATTAAGTGTACGGCCCATTAAAAATTCTAATGAAATATAACCCACACAACGCTGATGACCTCGAGATTCCCTAGTTGCTCGCCATTGTGCCACTAAACGGTCACGAATGGTGATCGCAAGCGCGTTATAAAGGTATAGGTGAGACTTTTGCATTTTGTCACGACCTAATGAAAAATGAAAATGTCGAGCTAAGTCTTCTGAAAAGGTGTGTTCATTCATCAGCACACTATCATCTGATGCAGTAATTTCACATTGAGTATTTTTTTTATTCATCAATCCGTACATCCTATTTATTTTTATAAGCAATCATTTAATAAAACAATGGTTGAAAATGGTGCCATGGTAATCAGTCGTTCTGCCGGTATATTTCGTACTTCTGCTTGCTCGCTGCTCGACGTTGTATCAATCATAACTTGCCAGTGTTTTATGGTCTCAATCTCTGGCAATTGAAATTCTATCGACTCTGATCCGGCGTGAAAAAGGCAGAGAATAACCGGCGTATCTGGTGCTTTATCTTGTATCAAATAACCTAATGTTGCCGCATGATGAGAATGCCAATGATCTTTTTGCATGGCGAATCCTGACGGATGGAACCAAGTGATATCCACGGCAGATTTTTTATCATCTTTATGAATAAAACGATCATGGCTTAACATAGAAAAGCGTTTTCTGAGTGCAGTTAAGCTCACAGTAAATAATTTAAGTTCTTGCGCATAGAGCGCGTTTTCATCCCAATCTAACCAATTTATTTCATTGTCTTGGCAATAAGCATTGTTATTGCCCTGTTGACTACGCCCTATTTCATCGCCTGCCAGTAGCATAGGTACGCCTTGAGACAACATAAGCGTTGCCATCATATTTTTTATTTGCCGTAATCTCAGCGACAAAATTTCCTCATCGCTCGTTTCACCTTCTATGCCGTAATTATGAGCAAAATTATCGGAATGACCATCGCGATTTTTTTCACCGTTAGCTTCATTATGGCGGTCTTGATAACTGACTAAATCACGTAAAGTATTACCATCATGACTGCAAAGAAAATTGATGCTAGCAAAGGGTTGGCGACCACTGTGTTCAAAAATATCACTTGAGCCATGAATTCTGCGGGCAAATTCAGGCAACAAGCCTTTATCGCCTCGCCAATAACGTCTCATGGTATCTCGATAACGGTCGTTCCATTCAGACCACGGCGCTGGAAACCCGCCTAATTGGTAGCCTCCGGGACCAATATCCCATGGCTCGGCAATCATTTTTACACTATTGAGAATAGGATCTTGTAAAACAGCGTCTAAAAAGCCATTACTTTTATCAAAACCATGTAGCTCTCGTCCTAAAATAGTGGCTAAATCAAACCTAAAGCCGTCAACACCCATCACCTGAACCCAATAACGTAAACTGTCCATCACCATTTGCAATACACGGGGATGACTGATGTTCAGGGTATTCCCGCAGCCAGTGTCGTTAATGTAATATCGGGGTTCAGCAGAGTTTAAGCGATAGTAAGAAAGGTTATCTATACCTCTAAAGCTTAGCGTTGGGCCTAATCTATTACCCTCACAGGTATGGTTGTAAACCACATCAATTAATACTTCAAAACCTGCCTGATGTAGTTCATCAACCATGCGTTGAAAATCAAGTATTTGATTTTGGTTTAAGTAATCTTGATGGGGCACAAAAAACGCCAGTGAGTTATAGCCCCAATAATTAGACAGTTTTTTGTCCGTTAGAAATTGCTCTGAAATGAATTGCTGTACCGGTAGTAATTCTATCGTTGTGATGCCAATAGCACGATAATGAGCGATCATCGCCGGATGACTAATACCTAAAAAAGAACCACGTAACTGTTCAGGCACTTGAGGGTTAAGTGCCGTTAGCCCTTTAACATGTCCTTCATAAATAACGGTGTTTTTCCACGCGATGGGCTTTCTTTGCACAAGTGTTGCACAGACGTCCGTAACCATAGCTTTGAGCATTACATCGGCATTATCTCTAGCATCAAACGATAAATCTTTTTTAGGATCATTAACATTATAAGCAAAGTGACGATCTGACCATGAAAAGTTACCTGTTAATGTTTTTGCATAGGGATCTAACAATAATTTATGATGATTAAAGCGATGACCAAACTCTGGATTATAAGGCCCATAAACGCGATAACCATAAACTAAACCGGCTTTAGCCCCTTTAAGAAAACCATGCCAAATATCATGTTCACGCTGAGGTAAAACAAAGCGTTTTAATTCTTTGCTGCCATATTGGTCAAAAATACACAGTTCAATTTTTTCAGCATGAGCTGAAAAAATAGCAAAATTAACCCCAGTCTCGCTAACAGTTGCGCCTATTGGATAGACACTGCCGGGCTCCATTCTATAATGTTCCATGTTTCTCCAGTAACGTAAGACAGATGACTATCATTTAATTTATACAGAGTGCCATCTTAATTAAAGTAATAAATTAGAGTAATAAATTAAAGTTTGTTATAAATTAAATCATCAAAAGCTAAACTTGAAGTAAAAATTAGCTTTTGACTTTAGTCCATTAAAATAGTATTCATCGTTTATAAAATAAAAGACATAGGCTTTACTCAATACTTGCCCATCATAACCATGGCTTCAGTTACATTTTAAAGCGTAGTGACTACGACACTATTTTCACTGCCAAATGCATTGGGTAAGTATTGGTCAGCTTGATAATCATTTTCCCACTCAGTTGCATTTAACAGGTAACGAAAATGAAAAATGCCGCCTTTAGGTAATCTCAGCTTGGTTTTAAAACTTTGTGTTTTTTTATTAAACTTCATTTCAATGGCTTGCCAGTCATTAAAATCACCCACGAGTGCGGCTGTTGTTACGTCACTTCTATTAAATTCAAAAGTGACTTCAGTTTCATCTTTGGTTTTAAAAAATTTTTTAGTTAGCATTGTTATTCTCCATAAATAATGCACTAATTGATCTGAAATCAGTGATTTCGCTTTATTTAAGTGCTAAATTTTACCACTAATTGCCCATAATGCGCGTTGTCGATTGCAATAATCATTTATATATCGCCATGATAGAAAAGCATAAATCGAGTTAATTATAAAAACTAACCAGCATCATTAAAGTGATTTTACTATTTTGCTTATGATGTAACTTTATTTTTGTTGTAAAGTTATGTAAAAAAATTACATTTAATAAGTTGACAGCTAAAAAAGTACGATTAAAAGCTTTTAGTGCTGTAATTCTAAACTATAAATTGTTAAAATTACAACAATATGTAATTTTATTTCATAATAAAAAGAGAGTTTACATGAGTCTCATCGAACAATTAGCCGATTTAGTGGGTTTTCACTCAAGTTACACAGGGACATTTGGCGATCAAGTGTATGCTAAAGACCAAGCCAAACGGGCGTTGTTAAAAGCAATGGGTTTTGCATTGGATGACAAGTCATTAACTGAATCAATCGATTTTTTAAAGCAAAGTCAATGGCTTAATATATTACCTGTTGTTCATATTGCCAAACTTGAAGAACAGCAACATATAATTAAAGTCAGTCTGCCTAAAATGGGCAAGTTATTACTCAATTGGAAGGTAACACCTGAGGTCGGCAATGAAATAGAGAGCAAAATAGCCAGTGAGGTCATAGGCTCGATTAACGTTGACGACATGCAAATTATTGCTGAGCAAAAAATAGCTGAAACACAATATTACCAATATTTATTAGTTTTACCTAAGCTTGAGCAAGGTTATTACCAACTGACGATAAGTTTTGGTGATGTGCAAGCGAGTTGTCCTCTTCTCTATGCACCTAAAAACTGTTACAGCGCTCAAGAAGCTTCAGTTAATAAAATATGGGGCTACACTGCCCAGTTGTATTCACTGCGTAGTAAAAGTAATTGGGGCATAGGTGACTTTACTGATTTAGCTAAGCTTGTTGAAACCTCAGCGCAGCAACAGGCCTCTGCTATTGGATTAAATCCATTGCATCCGCTTTATCAACAAAATCCTGACCATCGTAGCCCTTATTCACCATCAAGTCGTTGCTTTTTAAATCCACTTTATATAGATGTCACCAAGGTAGCCAACTTCGAATACTGTGAACTTGCACAAATAAAAGTAAAAACTAAAGCCTTTCAGCAAAACATTATCGATGCTAAAGCAAGTCATTTGATTGATTACTCTGCGGTTGCAAAACTTAAGTTTGACATCACAGAGTTATTGTTTGAAGATTTTTATCACTACGATACCAGTGCTAATAAAACCGATTGTTATAAAAAAATGTCAGTCGAGTTTGATGATTTTAAAAAAATAAATGGTCAAAAATTACAACGTTTTGCAACCTTTGATACTTTGTATGAGTATTTTAATATCGCGGATAAAAATGCTTATGGTTGGCAAGATTGGCCAACTAGCTTTCAAGATCCAGATAGTGAAGAGGTGTATAGATTTCAACTTGCTCATGCTGCACGCATTGAGTACTTTTGTTTCTTACAATGGATAGCACATCAACAATTGAGTGCCGTCACTCAATATACAATCGACAAAGATATGGCCATTGGCTTATATCTTGACTTAGCGGTAGGCTGTGATGGCTCAGGCTTTGATGTTTGGTCTGATAAAGAACTTTATGTTACTGGTGCTTCAATCGGCGCACCACCTGATGGTATGAACCCGCTTGGACAAAATTGGGGATTAACGCCGATTAACCCTGTCGCATTACAAAAACAGGGCTATCAGTCATTAGTAAAAGCACTTCGTAGTAGTATGCAATATGCCGGTGCTTTACGTATTGATCATATTTTAGGCTTAATGCGGCAATATTGGGTAGCGCCAGGCATGGCAGCAAATGAAGGTGTTTATATTAACTTTCCTTGGGATGATATTTTACGGGTGATCGCCTTAGAGTCTCGTCGTAATCATTGTGTTGTGATTGGCGAAGACCTGGGTAATGTGCCTGAAGGGTTTAGCGAAACGATTCAAAATGCAGGTCTTTTATCTTTCAAAGTATTGTTTTTTGAGCGTTGGGAGTCTGGTTTATTCAAACGCCCTGAAAATTTCCCCACTCAATCAGTGATAACGGTTGCCACCCATGACACAGCAACATTAACGGGTTGGTGGCAAGGGCGAGATTTACAGTGGCGTCAACAACTTAAGCTTTATCCTAATGATGAAGCCGGACAGGCTGATAGAGATGCACGCGCCAGTGAACGTGAAAACCTGCTTGCGGCTTTAAACGATCTGCAAGTAATAGATATGAGCAAAGCGCCACCACTTGAACCCGCTCTGATGAATAGCGAACTGAGCATTGCTGTGCAAAAATATTTAGCCACTTCGCCAAGCCATATTCAACTTATTCCATTGGAAGATGCCTTAGAAATATCGGAACAAGTGAATATTCCAGGTACCATTGATCAGCACCCTAATTGGCTACAAAAATTACCGGTAGCGTTAGAGGATTTTTCTCAAACCAGTTCAGTGAGAAAAATAGCTCAAGCTATGAATATAGCCAGGCCAAAATAAATAAATTTTTATCGCTTATAAACTATGCTGAAAGGCTTATAGCTCAGTAGGTCTAACGAATAGTCCAACAAAATATAACAGAAAAAAAGCAAATATGGCTATAGTGCAGATGACAAAAGTTCATTATTGCTCTGCACCTTACTACAGTGCTAATTTCAAGTTATATGTGGGTATAAATAACTTACATTCATTCTATTATGCCATTAAGTATTACATTCTGTGACTTATTGGCTGATTTAATCTACCAATAACCCCTTAATAATAATGCTAATATCACTTAAAAGTTAGTTTTAAAGCCTCTATAAAATTTTGCATCTAGCGAATTAAAAGCTTAATCATCCAAGTAATAGTCATAAGATATTCAGGTTAAGCAGGCCATAAAACCTAGCTTATTTTAGTTAGTGAATCACTGCTGCATGTTGTTTTAATAAACCTTTTAGTGAGGTAAAGTTCTCTAGGCAGTTCTCACAGATTGGATACTTTTTAGCGAACATTAAAATAGGTAATAAGGTTAGCCTAAGGCCATTAAAAGCGGTAACTTTAGCATCTTCTTCTGCGCTTTTTGAGTTAGCTATATTGAGTAAATATTCATGTGGAACTGTGAGGAATTTCAACGATAATTCCAAATGGTTGGTTGACTCGTACAAGGCTGATAAATTATGACAAGCGCAAATCCAAGCCATCAATGTTTCGGTGCACATAGGATGATTACGATAAGATAACGCCAATAAATTATAGGCTTCACTATAAAACAACTCTGCTTGGCTCCACTCTTGTTCATGAAAGGACTCATTGCCCAATTGTAATAATGATTGCCATTGTTTATCTTCCATTTTCGAGTCCTTTATATTTTTGATATCGCTAACAACGCCTTGTTTACTTATCTCCACGACAGCTCCTTTAATTCAGTCATTAATCTCTCAGCTTTTATTGTTATTCTTGCGAACAACCCACAGCACAAATGATAATCATTATCATTTGTGCTGTCAAATAAAGTGAGCAAACTTTTTAATAGAAGTTTCACCATCGACTTATTCAGCGCGTTTAAATGCACATAAATACAGATAAATACAGATAAATACGCTTAGATGCTATAAAAAAATAAATGTAAACGGAAAGGTTTTATCAATAACTTAGCATTAAAAAGACTGGTGGCATTGCGTATTAAGCCTTTGTATATAAATAATTATTTTTGATGATGGCGTAACTAAAATGCGAAGATTTAGGTGAAAGGTACCGTAATAAAACGGCTAATTTATATAAAAACATCGTTTATATCAAAAAATAGTTTACTGGTCATAAAACAGCAGAGTTTTATAGGTATGAAAACCTATAAAACTCTGCTGTTGATTATACCAATAAGCATAATGTGCTCGTTAGTGATGTGGATATTCAATAAATCAGCTACTGATTGATTTAGTTTCCAGAAAATCATCAAAACCAAATTCGCCCCACTCTCGGCCATTACCCGACTGTTTAAAACCGCCAAAGGGTGAATTAAAACCATGCGCAGCACCATTGATACAAATCATACCTGCGCGTAATTTTCTGGCGACTTTTTGTGCTCGCTCAGGACTGGCTGATTGAATAAAGGCGGCTAATCCATAAGGAGTATCATTGGCGATGCTAATCGCGTCGGCTTCATCTTCATAGGGGATCATCACCAACACTGGGCCAAAAATTTCTTCTTGAGCAATAGTCATCTCATTAGTGACGTCGCTAAAAATAGTCGCTTGGGTAAAGTAACCGGTTGCAAAACCTTCAGGCTTGCCTACCCCGCCAGCAACCAATGTTGCCCCTTCATCAATACCCGCTTGGATCATGGCTTGCACTTTTTCAAACTGAATGGCACTCACTAATGGGCCGATATGATTACCCGGCTCAGCAGGGTTACCCACCTTTATTTTTGCTGCAACCGCTTTTGCTACCCTAACTGCTTGTTGATATTTACTTGCCGGTACCAACATACGTGTGGGTGCGTTACAAGATTGGCCCGTATTACTCATGCAATGAAATACACCCTGGGTTACCGCTTTATCGATATTAGCATCATCTAAAATAATGTTCGGTGATTTCCCCCCTAACTCTTGTACTACACGTTTTACGGTATTCGCTGCCGATTTTGCAATAGCAATGCCTGCACGAGTTGAGCCAGTAAATGACACCATATCGATGTCTTTATGAGCAGAAATGGCTGAGCCAACCCCGATACCATCTCCGTTAACCATATTAAATACACCTGCGGGATAACCGGCATTATGTATCATTTGTGAAAACAATTGCGCGGATAAAGGCGCAATTTCACTTGGCTTAAGGATCATGGTACAACCTGTGGCTAGCGCAGGTGCTATTTTACAAGCGATTTGGTTAATCGGCCAATTCCAAGGCGTGATAAAACCACAAACCCCAATAGGCTCTTTAATGATTTGAGCATTGCCGACAATACGTGAAAATTCAAAAGCTTTTAGTGTCGCTAATGCTGATTCAATATGAGCTTTACCCGCATAAGCTTGTGCCTTGGTAGAGAAGTCGATAGGTGCGCCCATCTCCAATGAAATAGCATGGGCCATGGCGTCATAGTTATCCATGTACTGGGTTAATAACGCCTCTAACAGCGAAATACGCTCTTCTACGCTACTGTAACCAAAAGTCGCAAAAGCATTTTTTGCCGCGCTAACGGCTAAATCAACATCTTGGCTTGAGCCTAAAGAAATGGTTGCAATTTCTTGTTCAGTTGCCGGATTAAGTACCCCATAGTCTTGTTTTACTAATGGCTTAACCCACTGACCATTAATATAAAATTGACGGTAATCTTTCATCTAAATCTCCAAGTTAATTGTGTCTGCCTGTTGATAGCCAGCTTATGTTTATAAGTAAAAATGCTATCAACCGCTAGCGCAAACGCATGGGTCAGTATTACTTGTTATAAAATAAATAAGGGCATGCCAACTCTCATTGACATGCCCTTAACTTATTCTGTGGCCGTTATTATCTAGCTGATATGCTTAGAACGGCTATTTTTGTTATTTATGCGCTAATCGTTAACAAAAAGCCTGAAGGCCTGTAATGGCACGACCTAAAATTAGCGCATGAACATCATGTGTACCTTCGTAAGTATTAACCGCTTCAAGGTTCATCATATGACGAATTACGCCATATTCATCACTAATACCATTGCCACCGTGCATATCACGAGCAACACGAGCTATATCAAGTGACTTACCACAGTTATTACGTTTCATTAATGAGATTAATTCAACCGGACATTGATCCGCATCCATTAAACGTCCCATTTGTAAGCAGCCCTGTAAACCAAGCGATATCTCAGTTTGCATATCAGCGAGTTTCTTTTGAATGAGCTGATTAGCCGATAGAGGACGACCAAATTGTTCGCGATCTGCGGTGTAGTTTCTCGCTGAATTAAAGCAAAACTCTGCCGCGCCTAATGAGCCCCAAGCAATACCATAACGCGCTTTATTTAAACAACCAAAAGGCCCAGCTAACCCTGTAATTTCAGGGAACATATTTTCAGCAGGCACAAAAACGTTATCCATCACAATTTCGCCAGTTATTGAAGCACGTAAAGAGAATTTACCTTCAATTTTTGGCGCAGATAAACCATCCATCCCTTTTTCAAGGACAAAACCACGAATTTTACCCTCAAGTTTTGCCCAAACAACAAAAACATCCGCGATGGGTGAATTCGTGATCCACATTTTATTACCCGTTACGCAGTAACCACCCTCGACTTTCTTAGCGTGAGTGGTCATAGAGGCTGGATCGCTACCTGAATTAGGCTCAGTCAAACCAAAACAGCCAACCCATTCACCTGAAGCGAGTTTAGGTAAATACTTCATACGTTGTTCTTCACTGCCGTAAGCATAGATAGGGTGCATAACCAATGACGATTGCACACTCATCGCGCTGCGGTAACCACTATCAACGCGCTCTACTTCACGAGCAATTAAACCATAGCTGACATAATTGACTTCACTGCCACCATATTGAGCGGGTAAAGTAGCACCCAATAAGCCTAACTGACCTAACTCACGCATTATTTCGCGATCAAAGTGTTCATGTCTATTGGCTTCAAGCACACGTGGTTGAAGTTTTTCTTGGCAATAGTCATAGGCAGAATCGCGGATCATACGCTCTTCTTCAGTGAGTTGGCTATCAAGAAACATCGGATCTTGCCAGTTAAAAGCAGTTAATTTTTGGCTCATAGGATTACCCTGTATGTAGTGTTTTGCAATAATAGTTTGATTTATGATTGTACTCTATCCTTAAAGTATAAATAAATATAATATATAGTTATTATATTTTTCATAACTTTTACTTATAGCGCTTACTCATATGAATTTGAAACGTCTTGAATATTTTTGTCAATTAGCCGTACTGGGCAACTTTACACGGGCAGCACATAAAATAGGCATTGCTCAACCCGCATTAACTATCGCCATTCAAAAGCTAGAACAAGAAGTTGGACTCAAGTTAATTAACCGTGCGGAAAAAAATGCTTTATTAACCGCTGAAGGTGAAGTGCTATATAAACTGTCTACCCAACTATTAAGCCAAGTAAAACAAGTTGAATTAGAATTAGAAGAATTAAAGAATCTCGAACGGGGCACCATTCGTTTTGGCGTTTCAGCCATGATGGGCTCTTACTACTTCCCAAAAATATTGACCGCATTTAAACAAAAACATCCAAAAATAAAAATACACTTGGTTGACCAAGGCACAGCAGCGCTGGAAAAAATGTTGCTGAACGGCGAACTTGATTTAGCCTTAGTACGTGGTGATTTAGAGAATTCACAACTGCGTTACACTGAGCTGATTAATGAGGAAGTTGTTGCCGGCATGGCCAAATCGCACCCATTAGCGGCTGAGCAAACCCTATCACTTACACAGTTTTGCCAACAGCCACTGGTATTATTTCATGAAGGCTATTTTTTACGTGAAGTGGTTAGTCAGTATGCAAAAAAACATCACTTAGCATTAGATGTTCCCATGGAAACTAATCTTATTGAGCTGCAAAAATCATTGGTTCGCAATGGCGTTGGTATTACCACTTGTCTAGCGCGTATTTTACAAAACGAGCCGCAGATGACCTCCATCCCCTTTGAGCCAAAAATTGAATTTAAATTGAGTTTAGCGTGGAAAAAAAATCATTCTGTTTCTCAAGCCAGTAAGGCTTTCATGGCTTATTTAAGCTCAATGGTTGAGCCTTTGGATTAAGCTTAACGGTTTTATATCGCTTAGTTCATCTTAAAAGCAGTCGTAAGTACTGAGGCTAAGCGTACTTTAGCCACTTGTTATAACAGGGCTACAAAAGTTACACGCCGTTGATTAATTTTACGAAGGCAAGGATACTTAACTTAACGATATTTTGCTGTCACTTAACAGAATAAAACACTGATATTGCTGTTCATTGATAGTAATGAAGTTTTATCTTGATCACCCGTGTATACACAATGCTTTGATTGTTTTTTAAAGGGTCTGACTTCTTTTCCTTTTCCCACTTTTCTCAAAGATATAAAAAACCAAACACCTGAATAAAGTCGGTGGCTAAAAAATGATTAATAACAAGGCTAAAAATATCCAAACCCTGTAGAAACTTGCATTCCAAAAGTCATCCCCCTATGGTGGGTACTAAAAGCAAGCTAATGCTTTAATTAACCAACTACAAAGGGAGTGCGACGAATGGAAAACAACAACGACCAAAGCATGAATAACTTTGCCGCCATAAAAACCACCATAGCCAATAACGAAGAACAACGGCTCAAAGAGTTACTGGCAGGCCAAGTAATGCAAGAACTTGAAAAAAGCTACCTCATCGACCTAGCCAAAATAGGAAATAATCACGCGATTTTGAAGATCCTAGAAGACATTCCTGTGGAAACTCAAGAACAGCAATAAGCTGTGTTTCAACTTTATAAAAGTTTTGAAAAATAGTATGAATTGGGTTAGCAACAATTTGATTCAAATTTTCAAGCTTTGTTAACATACTGCGACCTGCCTCAAAACTTGTATTACTATCTAACGCCTGAGTTCAGGGCGCATTTGAGGCGAAGCCTGTTTTTGCGACAGCAAAAATGGGTGGCAGGTAAAATGTCCGCTGCAACGATTTGTTAAGCACAGTAAACTCTCAATGGTCCTGCCTGATTGAAACAATGCCTAGATATTCATGGAAAGGTCGCTCAATAAGTCAATCTAATCGTTAAATCAAGGTTTTGCCCATCGTACGAAAAGCTGGCGGTTTCGAACGAAGGCGCGCTCATCGAGGCTTTTGCACCGCTTGAAAAACCGTAGCCTTCCGTGGGGACCCCTAGCAAGTTAGTGCCAAGCTTACCGTCCATATTTTTATCATGAATGACAACCAAGGCATACGTTCCCGGCGGGATATCTAAAAAGTTGCAACGCGCCTGCGTATCTCGAATTTTCATCATCATTATATTGGTTGCGGAGTGCAAAAATTCAGTTGGAAAACCTGCTGAAGATTCGAAAAGCGCACAAGCTACAACCCCAGTGCTATTTTTAATGTTCGGAATTTTTACTTGAATTCCAGAGCAGGTTGATTGAGCAAAGACGATAGCGGGAAGATGTGCAAACACCAGCAAGACCCAGCATGCTAAACACCGAATCCCTTTAGAGAAGCGCGTCACCGGATGCCTGACAGTGGTGGCCAACGCAGACTTCCTATTAGTTGATTCACTCATTAGTTCCCTCATAGCACCTATTGCCCTAGCCTGGTTGGATCCGCCATTAGACGCCTAACGTCTTGATAACCCGCGACGGGTAGCCAGCAATGAGCCTGATTACTGACGGAACCTTGGCAAAACCAATGAACTGCGACTTGCCTCAGTGGTCATGGTCAGCGTTTATTAAATTGCTCAGCGATTTTTGCCGTTTGAGTCCAATATTGTCCATTTGGCCTCAAAATCGACAATGTGGCCTAGGAATATCAAGTACTACATGGTACGTCAACCAGCATTGCATTGAAATATTAGTTACCTAACGTGGCTATACCCCAGGCTTGATAAAATTTCCCCTGGATTAATTTTTTAGGTTGATAAAAAATATTGAAGCCGATACCGATAACTAGGCCTTTTCTTGTATCATTGCATTATTTTTATATCATTTGTTTTCACACAGGTATTGTTGAAGTCGTCAAACTTATCGCATGTGGTTCGCACAAAAGACTTATGCCCTGAGTCGAAAGAACACTTTGTCTGATAATGACAGGTGCTGTTGAACTTTTCCCAGTACTGACATTCTTCAACGCATTGGAGATTTTTGTATGTATAAGTCTGTTTTTCAAACAGACACTTTTTATTAAAATCGTCCCAGTACTGACAGTCTTTGAGAGCCTGCGGTACATCCTCAGCTAACGTTAGGCCGCAGGTCACGGTGAGGTTTCCCTGTCGAAATGTTTCTCCCGTTTCAAGACTTACCTCTTTTGCGCAGACACTAACGGCTAAAAACGTCACCGCTCCAATGAAAGCCATTAAAAAAATTTTATTCATGATCTGATTCCTTATTAACTTAATTTTCTATAATCTAACAACACAATGGCAAAGACTGTAAGGTTTTGTTTCATATATCAAGGTTTCAAGTCGTTTTTATTTTTTAGCACTGACTGTGTAAAGCTAACATCCCACTTAAAAAATTCAAATTCAAATTCAATCATTTATGATCTCCTTACTACTGAACTGAGTTGTCACAAATAAGGGGCATTCAATGATCCCTGTGGTGTCGAAGCGGACTATTTATTATGATGGTTTTGTACCTAAATTAGGTCGGTTTTTTGTATAAGTGACCGTTAAACCGAATCTTCCAAGTAATTGCAATTTGGCCTTAAGAATTATTTATTGCTAACGACTTTTCAGCTCGCATTAAACGAGCCTATTACCCGCCAAGCCAACACAGAAGATAAGTGTACAGGACATTTTTAGGAAGAGCGTTTTAAATCTCAAGCTTTACTGGACGAAGATGCATTACTAGCATGTATGGCTAATGTTGACTTAAACCCCGTACGTGCAGGAATTGCCACTACACCAGAGCAAGATGGTACGGGACCTCCTGTAACGTCAACTATATCGATAAAGGGAATTACCATGGAATATTTAACTCAGGAAGGAGATTGGTGCTTTGAAGTAAAACAAGTACAGGCACGCAGAGTATCGGAGTACGGTAAACCTTACACAGGTAGTCCACTCCTTACTGTAACCGATGGGGTTCTACATGTAGAATCCTTAATTCTGAAAGAAGGGGATACGTTTAGTAGAAAGGATTACAAGAATATAATCAAGTACGCCTCCGACGCTAAATTCCCTAAGATAGAAACCAGACGCTACAAAAGTGGAGTTATACTAGATAAAGAGGTGTATAGCTAAAACAAAACGTCATTTGACATAAAATGAAAATATATGATGGTTCATATTTTCCATATTAACACCTCACTTACATCCTTAAGGGAGTGGAAGTCGGTGATTGCTAGTCTATTACTCAAGGGTTTCTACATAATTCAGAGTTCAAAAAAACGCTTTCTGCTGTTGTGCAAACCAGCGCTGAATATTGTTGCATATTCAAAGAACCTTACTGAGCTCAAATGCCTTTTTCTTGGTCAGAAAAATCAGGCCCAGCAGTCCCGCACCGAAAAGAAAGAAAGTTCCAGGCTCAGGAACGGGCAAAGCGGCCGTCTCGCCAAAAACCTGAACCTCAGCGAGCATTAGATAACCTTGATCAAGCCTCTGTACTTTCACAAACTCACCAAAGATGTTTTCAGGAAGGTCAATGGTTAGAGTGGGATAGGGATAGCCACCGGCACCGTAAAAGTTCTGCGTCCAAACCGTGTTGTGATTTTCATCGGCGATGGTGACATCAAAGTTGGTTAGCCAACTAGCGCCACCGTCGCTTCTATTCCAGAGGACAACTTGACTCAGACTGTAACTAGCAAGAAGATCAACTTCCCACCACGGCTGATAGTCGTTCAGGGTATGAGCGACCGATCCACCACCGTAATAACTCATATTCGTATTGTCGTCATTGGCAAGCCAAGGTCCGGCGACCCATCCCCAGGAACCGTTGGAGGACTGACTAGCTATACCGCCCGGGGCCAGATTTATCGGACTGGCATGCGTAACAGAAACTGTCACCGACATAAGCGCCATACTGAATAGCAAAGCTAAAAAATTATTCTTCAATTGATATTCCTTTTAATTCCCTCGCACATTTGCACGCTTAGGTAATAGTTAAATGTGATACGTCATCTACCAAATTGGCAGATACTTCTTGATGATTATCGACAATATTGGGTTACATGGATTTATTCAGGCATACCGTCGTCAATAATAGATATAGGCTGTAAAACTAAGCTTCTAAGCTTGTTTCTTAAATCGACGAGATGCTATACCCATTAAGCCTAATGCGAAAATGGCAAGTGTCGATGGCTCTGGCACGGCCGTACTTCCTACCAGGCTTACGCTAAGGTCATCAATGGCGAAGCTTTCATTGGATTTACCCTCATCAATTTGCGCTAAAAAATCTATTTTGACCGTACTTGCAGTGTGGCTAATATTCTGGATGCTAGCTAGTGTTCCGAGATCAAAAGCTGAGTCTTTGCTCCAATATTGGCCGTTTGTGCCTGCCAATTGGCGCTTACTTACCAATCTAGTACCGTAGGTCGGACTTGGACTACTCCAAGCTGTCATGGGTGCATTGAATACAAGTTTATTGTCGACGCTGACATTGAAATAGTCGTTAGGGTCGATCGAATCCATGATGGCAAACAAAAAATCCAGGTTAATGGCCGTATGAGAGGCAAGTCCGGTCAGCGTCAATGTCGCCGTACTGGATATTCCGGAGCTACGCAGCCAATTAGTTCCGGAAAAGCCATAATCAGAGAAACTACCTTCATTGCCAGAGCCCATCGCTTCTAGATCCCAACCAGTCAACTCCGAAGGCCGAGGACCTTCAAAATCATCCGACCATTCGATAACTCCTGCATTCGCTACATTAGTTAAACAACTCATAGATAAAACTAAAACAGAGAAAATAGTCTTTAAAAACTTAAATTTCATTTGATATTCCTATTAATCCTTTCACACACAGCAATTGTTGAGGGTTCTGATTAAAGTGATACTGCATCGTACAAAACACCCAAATGCAATTAACGTGCCAAAAATATAAACCCTATATTTTCAAACAGTAAAGGTTTCATGATATTTAATTCTTAAGCAAGTGTAAAAAAACCTGACATTAAATCTTTAAAAACACAGTCAGTAGTGTCCATTAAACAGCTTGAGTGGATTAGGTTAAGTATAAAAGTAGCTCTCGATATTTGAGGGGTGAAAGATATAAGACACTCATATAACAAAACTGACAACATTAACATCGGATGTTAATTGTTGTCAGGCTTCAAATTCGCAAAGGATACTGTGATGCCAAGGCCAGGGAATACAGGGTTTCTCTCGATGCTACCCTCTATTACCCTTGGTTCATCGTGCTTTTCTGTGCGGTAAAGATAAACTCACGGGGTAATTATTTGACCTGTTTTTGCTCCTACAAGACAGGATGAAGAAAAGGCCTGCAACGCGGTAGTTATAACAAAGAATAGTGGGCATATAGACGATGGGAGTGTCAGGATTTTTTACATACTTAAGTACAACAGTACATCGAGTATTTTTATTTCATTGATATAGATAAACTTTATATCTTGGCATAATTATTGCTCTGGTTTGCATGTAACTTATTAACTATATAAATCACTTACCGAATTCTAAGGAAAAGAGACCGAATGGAAATTTCAATGAAATTAAAATGTATTAAAGCAGCTGTAGTCGGCCTAATATTCTCTGCTAGCTGTTTGCTGAATGTTGCTAATGCAGGATTGATACATTCTTATGAATTTTCTGGTAATGCAAGCGATGGAACGGGTAGCGCTAACGGTACTGTTTATGGCGCAACTTTAACCACAGATAGGCACGGTAATTTAAATAGTGCTTATAATTTCGATGGTAACGATGCAATTGTCGCGAACTTTGTATCACCAAGCACCACGACGTTTGCAATGTGGGCCACTTGGAATGGTAATGAAGTGGATATGTTGTTTAATTCTGGACCTAATGGTCAAGGGCCAGATTTATTTTTTTACAGCAATAAAATTTCCTGGAACACCTGGGATTCAGCAAGCAATCCTTTTGGATTAATCTCAAATACAAACATTAATGATGGCGAGTTTCATCACTATGCTGTAGTTAATGATGCAGGAAAAGCTGTAACAACACTTTATATTGACGGCAGTATATTTGGCACAGCGGCTTATAAGTATAGAAGCAATAATGAGTTTACAATAGGCGCTGCCAGCTCTGGTGGTGGTTATGGGTGGCACGGAAAAATTGACGATGTTCAAATCTTTGATACGTCCTTAGATCTGGTCGGAGTACAGAGTTTAATGGCATCAAATGAAGTACCTGAGCCATCAACACTAGCTATTTTTGCATTAGGTATGATTGGGTTAGCATCGCGTCGATTAAAGAAAAAACCCTAATAATACCAATCTCACTAATTATCTGACCATTTTTACTGGTTAAAATAACCCACTACTGCGTTATTTATTTAATAATTATAACAACTAGTGATTAAAATAAATGCCTTATAATTGGCCATCTTTTCTGCGTATAAAGTAGACCACTCAATTAATGAAATTGGTATAAATAAGTTTTTATCAAAAAATTTTATCGACGACGGTATGCCTTCTAAACCCATGTAGCCCAATGCCGTCAATGATATTAAAAGCGTAGTATCAAGAAACACCTGCCAATTTGGTTGAGTATAGGTAAAAAAAACGTCATTTTTCATAAAATGAAAATACACCTTGCCTCATCTTTTGTATATCGACATCCCTTTTATATCAATAATGCCCCGCCTGTCGTCTATTACTCAAGGGTTTTTACATAATTCAGAATTCAAAATTCAAAACAAGCGCTTTCTACTGTTGTGCAAACCAGCGCTGAATATTGTTTATGATGATGAACGGCTTTTATTCAAACAGACTTATTTGAGGCGCCGCTCTACTTTGTGGTGGTAATAATCAACGACTTTGTCATTTTTTATTCAGGTTGCTATTGCTATCCCAAAAACCCGTTTAAGTCTTTGCGCCCAGGTCATCAATGATGTTTTTGTGCCCGTGTTCCCCACGCCCTGTCGTCAATGCTTGTTTAGCCTTATTTCGTTTTGCCCGCGTTATTGTCACGCGGTGTCGACGGTTTAGTGCAAACACTCCATGAAACCTAGTGAGATTTACGCTGGGTTTGGGTACTAAGACCGCTAAACGGGCGATAAAATCCAGCGGCTCAAAGATCACATGAGTGGTGCCGTCACGGTAGGCTGTTTTGAGTTGGTAAGAACCTTGCCATAAGCCGTCATTGCCAACCTTTTCCTGATACCCCAGAGCGGGTAATATAACGGCACAGCCTGACGCAAGCCCTTGTTCTGCCATAGGTGAAGTGGTTTAAGGTAAAGACCTTTCGTCCTTGCTGTTTGCCTGTAGCGATGCGTAAGTAATGGAATACCCGTACATTTGCAACATCAGATCGTCTTCCGGCCCACCCAAAGCCAGGTAGTCATTGCCACCCTCCCTAATAAACCCTCGCGCTCAAAAAAACCAGCCACACGCTATCACCTTTGATATTTTACTTATGAATGCCGATCAGGCGATGTATGACGCTAAAAAAAATGGCCGCAACTGCAGTTGATTTTATACACAACTTCTGCAGGAACTAGCGACTCGACGAATGTTCCTGTTAAACGAACTCTGCAATGCTATTAAAGAGCAACAGTTCAGTATTTATTATCAACCTATCGTACATATCTCGACGGTAGCGGTTCATAAAGCTGACACTTTAATTTTTTGGAATCATCCTGTTAAAGGAATGATTAATGTTTTTTGGTGTTCCTATGACACTACCTGAGTAAGCTACATAGGCATGATATTTTTTGATGAGACTTGTGTTAAGTATTTTTACACTTTAAGCTCAATTTTTTTGCTCTCTCACTTTGGCGTATTCGCCGAGAAGAGTGAGTGTTGTTTGATTTAGTAGAGATTTCTGACAAGCCAGATACTCTGTTACGGCTAGCCATCCGACATCCTCGTATCGGACCAGTATTAATAGTGGATGAGCAGCAAATAGGATATTTTGACAATATTAGTGTCAGGTTTTTTTACACATAAAACTTAAAAACCCCCGGAAAACACTTAACCAATTGTTTTTACTGTAATTATTTATCTGGCCCGATTATTGCTATAACAGGGTTATGGCCTATTGGCGACGATACAAAAAATCGTACCGCATATTTAAGTAAAGGATTGAGATGATCAGCGATAAAATGGATTTAGCAGCATGTGGGCAGACAGAGATATTTGGACAGAATTATCTATCCTACACATTCAATTTCTTACGAACAGGTTTATAAAATGATAAATTTAAAAATGGATTTGAGATTACTATCGTTGCTTGTTTGCTTGCCAACTTACGTATCGGCAGGGCCTATTTTTATCGAAGATCTGCAAGATTTATCAGTATATTCATACACATATGCGACAACCGGTGCCGATTCATCGGTGAACGGCAGCCTGATGTCGGGCGGTGTCGGCACTTCGGGTGCTGGCGGCTCTGTATCAGGAGACTTCACGGCAGTCGGAGCTATCACTATTGGCGGCATATCATCGACAGGAAAAATAGCAACAGTAGGTGGTAACATGACATCGGGCGGCGTACTAACTACTGGTGACCACTCGGAAGTAGGTGGTGACGTTACGGCCGCCGGTGCAGCAACCGTGGGGGCAGGCGGTGGCGTCAGTGGTAATCTGGCGGCGGCGGGCGCTGTTACAACCGGCGCAGCTTCACAAGTCGACGGCAACGTCGAGGCAGGTGGGGCAGCATCCATCGGCGTGGGCGGTTCGGTGGGTGGCACCGTTGCCGCGGTGGGAGTCTATACAGAAGACGCCAACAGCGAGCCGCAGTCATCAATTGTCATTGAGAATAATCCGGTCGACGCAGCGGTGCTAGTAGCTGGCCTGATCAACACGGTCGATGGCAACAAGAATCAGATCCTAGCAGCGCAACTTGCTTTTTCCCAAATGGTCACAACCGAGATACTCAGTGCAACGATGCCCGCCGACCTGACGCTGCTTTCCGGCGTTTACGAAGCTCCTAGCTTCTCGACCACGGCAAGTCGGACCCTTACTCTTGATGGACAAAATAAGAAAGACCAGTACTGGGTGTTTAATATCGGCGACATCCTTAAGATGGGTGCAGGGAGCAAGATTGTGATGGTCAATGGCGCAAACAGTGACAACGTTATCTGGAATGCCGGTGGCAATGCCGACTTTGGTGATGGTTCGTCCTTTCTCGGTACGTTGTTGGCCAGAGACTACATCCACGTCGGCGCAAACGCCAAGGCCCTGGGTCCCGGTGGCTCCTGTGGTGGTCTATTCTCAGCGTTATCCTACGTTAGCACTGGTGACGCCGCGCAAATAGGTGGTGATGGCTGTAGCGGCATCGCTTCGGGTTTCCATGTCGATAGTGACAGCGGAGTAGCTTATCACGCCGCTTCAGTGCAGGTTGCGGAACCCCCCATGTGGGCACTATGGATATCCGCCTTTGGATTCCTTGGCTTATCAATTCGCCGCAAGAGAACCGCTTTGGTCGCAGCTTGATATTAGTTGAAAGACTATAATGGTGGCTTAGTTCGAATTCAGACCTAACTAGATATTGGCGTTATCGTCAATAAACAGATTTTTTCATCTCTGGTTAACGTCAGCTATCAGGAAACTTCTAGCATAAGGTGGTTGTTCATCTATGTCCGCTGTAGATCAAAACATACAATAATTTTCAGTATAAATTATAAAATGCTAATGTCTTCAGTGTGGCCAGCCTGTGTGAAAACTATTTTGAACTGGTGTAATTAGATAATATCAACGAAAAAAGGCGCTGTAGATTAAATTCTGTAGTACGTTTGATAACAAACCACCTGTTAATTTACGTAGCGTCACATAAAAAATTTACGCTGGGAGTTTTCACACAGCCAGTGGCATTAGTGAGCCTTAGATAATTATTTTAACCACCATGAATATTTTTTGCTGCCAAAGGATACCGTTAGGCTATGGGCCAAACATATGTCTCGAACAAATAAACCGCTAATAGAATTCCGCCCACATTGATTGCAAGAGCCAAAAAAATTCTCCACAGCGTCCAGTACTTAGTTGAGTCTGTGTGTGTGCCGGATGGCTCGGGAGGATTTTTATTGACTGCGACTACTTGTAGAGGCACATCTAAAGGCTGCAGCAGTTCATCTCGTTTTTTTTCGCTATACCTACAATTCGCGACTGTAATTCTGTGATTGGCGACATAGTAAGGAATGTGTGCTGAAACGTAAATGCCAAGAATAAAGACGTAATATTTCGCCTTATGCCAGCTACTAGCCCAAAAACCTTCAGGTTCGGGATAAGACAAAACCAATAAGAAGCTCGCTGCAACCACATGAAGTAATATCCAGGGTATTAATATAAAATATTTTAAACGCTTAATGTTTCTAACAGCACGCTCGTCAACCCATTCCTCGCTTTGGACTTTTGCCTCGTAAGCGATCCTTTGTCTGGTTTCAGCTTGTTCTTGGCATAAACTTTGTCTGGTTTCAGCTTGCTCTTGGCATAAATCTGGATTTTGACGGATATAGTCTGCGCAGCCACGTCCATAGGATTTTCGCATCTCTTTGTCTTCAAAGGGGACATAAGCCATAGGGATGACTTCGCCACTATCATTAAAGACAAAATGCACTTTCGGTTCCGCTCTATAAGTGAAGGTAAATCCTTTTGTTTCATGACGAATGAAAAAAGATGAGTGGCAGGCTTCATCAACTCCAGCGCCGTAAGCCGTATCGAGCATATACTGCGACGTAGCACCCTCGATATATTCTTGGGCGATTCGGGCAAGAAAGCCATCAATTATCAACTGCCTTACCTGGGCATGATAAATATGGCTAGGCCTACAGCTATATGTAAGGCTGCCATCTTCGTTTAGAATATAATCATATTGGGCAACGTCATATTCTATATTGTAGCCCCAGCCATATGCGTACTGTAGCTGTTGTTGCACGGCATCATAATGCCGACGGTCTTGCACGTCCAATATGCTGCGACGGCAAGCAGGACAATGATCCCATAGGTTGCCTGAATAGTTGCAAAAGTATAAATCATAGCAACGTTCGCAGTTTCTCATGTGGGACAAAGATATGCTCAACTTTGTTATTATAGAATTATTTAATGCTGATTATAACGCAACTGTAAGCACCAGACATCCAATTTTTTGTAAGAGCTATTGTTCATTAATCTGCAAATTAACGACAAAGCCGCTGCGGGTTTCTCTGCCAACACTCAAAAGATCCCAGGCGTGGTACATGCCGTATTCTTCTCCGGCAAATAACCAGCTGTATTAGCTGCGCGTCCCCCGTCGTATTCAAACCTATTTCGTCAACGAGTCAAAGCAGAAACAAAAATGCCCCAAAAACTCTGTTTTTTTGATCTTTATTTAGCTTCTACAACTGTGATAAATGGCACCAGACACACGTTAAATAACAGTTTATTTTGACCGAATTAATTGCTTTGTTGTCATTTTACTGGCTACTAACATATCAACATAATCAATCATCCGCTCAACCTCTTTTGTGAAATTGAACCATGGCTAACAATCTATTCCCTAATTTTTTCTTTCTATAATCGCTAGAGCCACTACTTTTAATGACGTGTATAAATCACCTTGATTTTATCTTACCTTACAGTAGACTCGTGAAATAACTGGCAACTATTAATGAAAATTAATAGACGCAAAGCTACCAGCCTAAGTGCATTGCATAGGGTCGTGGGGTTGCAATTTATATGGATATTTTTACAACCTTTACTGTGATTTATTAATTACATCATTTATTAGAGGTTGTGAATGTTTTTCTCAAACAAGTATTTTATTCAATTCGTTGTTATTTTTCTCCTAAGCGCCTGTGGCGGAGGTGATAGTAGCGATACAGTCTCAAATCCACCACCCGTAGCCACGTCATCTGTAACGGCTTCATGCGTCAATCCTCATTCTGCTGACTACCCTGAATCATATAAGGGTAAATTTGAAACCCCCTCCCCCAGAGGTAAACTTTCTAGTCATATAGTGAGAGGTATTAGTTTTAAAGACTACTCCCCTAGTTGGATTTATGATGGCCTATCCCAGTCTGAACGCGATAGTTGTTCCAGAGATGAATATGTAAAATTAATGTATCTTGAAGCATTACAAGCAATGAATGCTTCTGGTGCACAAAGGGTTTGGGTTTACAATTATGGTCAGTGGAACGATAACCAAGAACCATGGGTAGTCGCCGAAGCTAATTATCATACGCCTAAAAAATATGTAGAATATATTGTTGAGCAAGCGCGTTTGCTCAACATTGATATTTATTTTTCTTGGCAGTTTACTCAAAACAATGTCGATGGCGATATTATTGTTGAGCAAGGTGAGAAACTCACGTTGGACAAGCTTAAAATCATATTAGATGCCCATCAAAACAATATGATTATTCAAGCAAAACATGCCCAAAAAATAGCTATAAAAGGTATTTCTGCTGACTGGAACGCGATGTGGGTCACCTTGCATACCGACGAATTAAAAGAATATTATATTGAGCGGTTTGCCGAAATTATCGATGATATCAGAGCCAATTTTGACGGTGAGATTACTTGGGGGCAAATAGGGACTGTAATTAATGATCAACGAATATTTTCTAGAGTAGATAGTATTTTAATCAATGCGTTACAGTGCTGCGGAAATCAATTTAACGCCGAAGAAGATGCCAAGCTAACAACGGAACTGGTCAAGCAGAAAACCTTTGAATCACTGACCAATCAGCATATGCAAATATATTGTGGTGATATTAACCAGCCATGCTGGCACGGTACGTCAAATATAGAATTACCGATAACACTTATTATTCAAGTGCAAAGTCGTGAAGACTTTTTTCTCAATGGCTGGAAAGAAGATGGGTTCTGTACCCCAGGAAGTTTAGAAGACGGGACTGAAGTCAGTTGTATTCAAGAAAGTTTTGTCACTGACTTTTCTGTGCAGTCAATGGGGATAGAAGGCATTATGCAAGCGATCGAAGAGCAAGATACCTTTATGATTAACAGCGTCGACATTCACACCGGTTATTGGCTTTCACCCACGTTAACCCCCAATTTTGAAGGTTTCCCTAACACCTCTCAATCTATCCGCGGTAAACCGGCAGAGGGTATTGTTAAGTATTGGTATACCGGAAAAGAATAATTCACCTCATGTTAAAGTAATGGCCGGTAAATTTACCGCTCATTACTTCTACATCCACCATGAGCTACAAATACATAAAAATCATCTTTTGATTATTCTTAGTTATTTTATCAGCGTAAATAAAACGAATTATCCATCATTCGCTTAACCTCACCTTTAACATTTAACCATTAATAGTGGTTGAATTTCCCATTTAACCTAGATTCATTTTGTCGGTCCTCCTGATCAAAAAGACTAGGGTGGCAATAGACTTATCTGAGGTGGTGCGCTACTTTATGGGGGCAATAATTCGACGACTTCGTCATTTTTTGTATTCAGGTGACTGAGTATCTTTTGAATCATCAACGGATGTTTATTAGACACATCCCTGTGTCTAAACCTTCGGGCAGCATTCGCTGTGCAAATCGTCTTTCCTGACGATTTGTCAATGCTCGCTATAATTTTAACCGCACCACCGCATTGCTCACAGGTTTCTATTTCTATCCCAAAACCCGTTTAATTTTTTGTGCCTGTGTTCCCCGCGCCCTGTCGGCAATGCTTGTTTAGCCTTATTTCGTTTTGCCAGCGTTATTATCACGTGGTGCCGACTGTTTGGTGCAAACACACCATGAAACCTAGTGAGGTTTACTCGGGGTTTGGGTACTAAGGCCGCTAAACGGGCGATAAAATCCAGCGGCTCAAAGATCACATGAGTGGTGCCGTCACGGTAGGGTGTTTTGATTGGGTGCATACTCGGTACACTTAAGCAGCCTTCCCTGCCTTTTATTTTCTCATTATAGTAATGCAATATTCAGGGTTAATAATTGCTGTTGGCGGCATTAATGGCGCGTCAGGATAACGCGAATTGGGTTTAGAGCACATAATATAAATACTTACACTGTGATGTATTTGTGGTGCGACAATACCTACACTACCCGCTTCGGACATCATTTGATTGATTCATTGCTGGCATTCATCGGCCAGTATATTATCAAGCTAAACCGCTCTTTTTCTTAACACCGCATGGCCTAGTAGAGTAATATAATAGCTATTATTTTTGGCTACTGTTTTAGTTAACCTGAACTTTGGTTAGTTAATAAATTTTTGTTTTTCATCTAATAACCATTGCTTAAAGCAGTTAATGGCTGAAGAAGAATGGTGCTGAATTAGGTAATAACCCGCATTTGCTGCTATCGGATTAAAGGGCGAAACTAGCTTTCCTTGTTTAAAATCTTCTTCAACTAAGGCATATCGAGCCATGGCTATCCCTAATCCTGCTTCGGCTGCCGCCATAGCCATATCAGTTCGATTAAAATAATGCCCCTGAAGACTGTCTGCTGTAATGCCCATGTGATTGAACCAATATTGCCACTCGGTATTTTTGCTTGCGCCATGCCATGGCTGAGCATCATGTAATAGGGTGACCGACTGCCAAATCGTTTGTTGGTTTTCTACAGAGGTGTCTTGCCATTTAAAGGCTTTAAAATATTCAGGACTCATCACAGGAAGCAATTGTTCAGATAAAAATAAGTCACTTTTTTGTTGAAAATTAGCAGATTGACTGTAATCAATGGCTAAGTCAAAGTTATTGCTTTGATGGTCAACTAGCGCACCTTCAGCAAATGTTTGAATGCTAATATTGGGATAACGATTGTAGAATCTCTCAAGGCGAGGCACTAACCATTTGAAGGCAAAAGAAGGCGTTAATTTTAACCTTACCTCGCCATCGAAATTTTCTTCTTGATGTAACGCTGCAATTACCTCGCTTATATCTTCAAGACTGCTTTTTACTACTTTATATAATTGTTGGCCTGCTTGAGTTAATCGAACGCCTCGTGAGTGCCTTTCAAACAGGATTATTGAAAGTTGTTCTTCTAGCAAGTTTATCTGCTGACTTATCGCACCTGTTGTAATATTTAAATAAATGGCAGCCTGAGTAAAACTGCCTAATTCGGCCGCTACCTCAAACGTCACTAAACCCGATGCTATGTTACCTTTTAATTTCATCAATACTCATAGCCTTTAGAATTACTAAACACAGATGTTAATTAATATCGATTGTAGAAGATAGATATTTTTCACATAGTAGTTAACTATTTTATGATTTAACAATATTTAAGTGATGAGTATGAAAGTTATCGTTTTAGGCGCTGGCGTAGTCGGGCTAACCTCCGCATGGTATTTGGCTCAAGCAGGGCATCAGGTAACGGTTGTTGATCGCCAGAGCCTAAGTGCTGAAGAAACCAGTTTCGCTAATGCAGGCCAGTTATCTTATGGTTATTCATCTCCTTGGGCTGCCCCGGGTATTCCGCTAAAAGCGTTGAAATGGTTAACCCAAAAACATTCGCCACTTATTGTAAAGCCAAGTTCTTCACCGATGTTTTATATTTGGATGATGAATATGCTAAAAAATTGTAATGAGAGTCACTACCAGATTAATAAAAACCGTATGTTGCGCGTGGCGAATTACAGTCGAGAATGCTTGTCAGATTTAGCTAAAAATCATGCCATAAAATATCAAGGTCGTCAGCGGGGAACGCTACAAGTTTTTCGTCACCATGCACAAGTTGAGGCGGTGCAAAAAGATATGAAGTTATTAGCCGAGAGTGATGTACGATTTAATCTATTAAATGTTGATGAGTGTGTTAAAGCTGAACCAGGCCTTGCTTTGGTTAAAGATAAGCTTGTTGCTGGCCTGCACTTACCCGATGATGAAACGGGCGATTGTTACCAATTTTGTCAGCAGCTTACTGACATGGCTAAAATGGCGGGTGTTGAGTTTAAATTCAATGTTCAGGTAAATAAATTACACTTTGATAAGACTAATATTACTGGGGTAGATACCTCTAGTGGAGAGCTTAAAGCTGATGCTTATGTTGTGGCTCTAGGGAGTTACTCGGTGAACTTATTGAACCCAGTAGGCATTAAATTACCGGTTTGCCCTGTAAAGGGCTACTCACTCACTATTCCAATGACGAATGAACAATTTTCGCCTGTTTCGACTGTGATGGATGAAACTTACAAGGTTGCTATAACACGTTTTGATAATCGAATTCGGGTGGCAGGTACGGCAGAATTAAACGGCTTTAATTTAGATCTACCTGAAAAAAGAAAAGCCACTATCGCTATGGTGGTTCAGGACTTATTTCCTAAAGCAGGTAACTTAGCCCAGGCAGAGTTTTGGACGGGGTTACGTCCTATGACGCCGGATGGCACGCCTATTATTGGTAAAACTAAGCTAGCTAATTTATATACCAATACGGGGCACGGTACCTTGGGTTGGACTATGGCTTGTGGCTCGGCAAAACTATTAGCGGATATAGTCTCGGGCAATGAGCCTGATATTGACGCGAGTGGATTAGATTCATTTAGGTATCTGTAATAGCAAGGTCAATAACCGGCGATTTCTAGTCTATTACTCAAGGGTTTTTACATAATTCATAATTCATAATTCAAAATTAAAAAAAGCACTTTCTGCTGTTGTGCAAACCAGCGCTGAATATTCTTTATGATGATGCGGTGCTTGAGGCTGTTGGTGGCGAGCAAAGTCTTTAATAAAAAAAATAGTCACAACTCGGTATGTGGTGGCAGGTAAATGCCCCCTCTGCCTTACCTGGAAATTAAATACCTTTAATATTTTTCTTACAAATATCAGAGTTTTTTTATCCTAGATCCTCAAAATATAAAAAATTCTGTTAATATCTTTAGCCATATCATCCCTTCAAATTTTCAGTGAGTCGAATAATATGAGTGTTTCAATTTTTGGCAGTGCAAAAGCGAATAGTGCGACAAAAGCCCTTCTTTTAGGATCCGGAGAACTAGGTAAAGAAGTTGCGATTGAATTGCAACGCTTCGGTATTGAAGTGATTGCGGCAGATAGTTATAAAAACGCACCGGCAATGCAAGTCGCGCATTCGTCCCATGTGGTCAGTATGCTAGATGGTGAAAAATTAGCCGAAATTATTCGCGCCGAAAAGCCTGATTTTATTATCCCAGAAGTAGAAGCAATCGCCACGGATACCTTACTTGCCTTAGAAGCAGAAGGTTTTAATGTGGTACCCACAGCCCGTGCGGCAAAACTCACCATGGACAGAGAAGGTATTCGCCGCCTCGCATCTGAAACATTAGGTATAAAAACCTCACCCTATATATTTGCAGACAGCAAAGAAGAATATTTATCCGCGGTCGATAAAATAGGTAAACCTTGTGTGGTAAAACCTGTCATGAGTAGCTCTGGTAAGGGTCAAAGTGTTGTAAAAAGCGATGCTGATGTAGACAACGCATGGACCTATTCTCAAGTTGGCGGTCGTAGTGGTGAAGGTCGTATTATTATTGAGGGTTTTGTGCCCTTTGATTATGAAATAACGCTATTAACAGTGAGTGCCGTTGACGGTACGCATTTCTGTGCCCCTATCGGTCACCGTCAGGAAGACGGCGATTACCGTGAATCTTGGCAACCACAAGCAATGTCAGCGCTAGCACTGCAGCAAGCACAGGATATCGCGAAAAAAATAGTCACTGAACTGGGCGGATATGGTTTATTCGGCATGGAATTTTTTGTCAAAGGCGATCAGGTTTATTTTAGCGAAGTCTCCCCTCGCCCGCATGATACTGGATTAGTGACCTTAGTGTCACAGGATGCTTCAGAATTTGCCTTGCATGTTCGTGCCATTTTAGGTTTTCCTATTGGTCGTATTATTCAATATGGACCAAGCGCATCGAGTGTTATTTTAGGTAATGGCGTATCCGATGATATTAAGTTTTCCAACCTGGGTAAAGCACTCGGCAGCGTCGCCGGTGCGCAAATTCGATTATTTGCCAAACCAGATATCAATGGTCATCGGCGTTTAGGTGTCGCAATTGCACGTGGTGAAACAGTTGAAGAAGCCATTGATAATGCTAAGACTGTCTCGAATAACGTTAATATTATTTATTAAATAACACCGCTTAAATTTTTTCTTCAGTATTTTTATCGTCATTATAAAGGGTAACTTAGGTTACCTTTTTTATACCTGCCAGCTCACAAAACACATCCATCGTTAAGAAAAGTACAGGTTCAGCATAAAAAAATTGAAAAACCATCTCCATCACAACTTCTGTTTTTTTACGTAGCACTTTTAAATACAGGTATTTATATGTTATCTAACTACATGCAAGCTAAAAATAGCATCAACTCAGCAGATACAGGTAAAAAACCGGGAAAGGCTTAGTCATGGTAGGGCTGCATTTTAGGATGGTGTAGCGGGTAACCAAACCGCAACCAAAAAATGGCCAGCAGCATAAAAGCGACTGGCCATGACATTAAATACTCAATGTAACTGCATCATCATCCATTAAAATCGATAATTTACCTTAATGGCTACATCACTAACTGATTCATCCAACATATAGTTTCTGTATTGGATCCCAACTAACCAGCTTTTTGATACTTCATAACTAGCAGTGACACCAAAATAAATATTTGTATCACTTATCTTAGTCGTCAGTCTTTCGCCTATATCAATTTGACTGGTAATTTCATTATCCCAAAATAAAAATCCTGTTTGACCGGCCACAACCCATTGTTCATATTGGTACAAAGGCACTTCAACGCCCAACGTCCAACCTTCTGCCAAGATAGGCGCGACTGCTTTCACTTGTTCATGATAGGTTTGGGGTACATAGGACTCAGCGTTTAATTCAACATTCGCCTCACCTAAATCTACGTAGCCCACTTTAATCGCTATTTTTTCAAGCTGGTAGCCAAACTCCAGTGACCAACTGCTATCAGTATCATCAACATGAGTAATATCAACGTGGTTCTGCCGGACGTTAGCTTGAGATTGTCCAACAGAAACCGCGATAGTCATGGGCTCTGCAGCTAGTGTTACAGCGCTTACGCTCACGCTGACAGATAAAATAACCAGTCTATATATCAGGGTCAATTTAATGGTAAACCTATTCATGATTTTACCCCTTTGTCTTGTTGAGGAGTCTGAGTGGCTTGTCGTCTCATTAACAGAGCCGCGAATAATGTCAGTAAACTCCAGATGCCGCTACCACCGCCAGATGAAGTATTGTTCACTTTAACGGCTTTAGGCCCTGTGACTGTCACGGTTAATATGCCATTTGCTTGACTGCCTTGTCCGTCATTAATGGTATAAATAATGATGTCTTCACCTATAAAATCTCCTGCCGTGTAAGTGAGTCTATTGTTATTTACAGCAACCTGCCCCGACTGAGCCGTCGCAAGTTCAATGCTCAGTGTGTCACCGTCGATATCACTGTCGTTGCTCAGTACATTTATATCAACAGTAGTACTGCCGTCTATAGTGATTTCATCATTTTGTGCAACAGGCGCTCGATTAGGTTTGACGGTTACCATCACTTGCGCAGAATCACTACCTCCTTGGCCGTCTGTAATACCATAGTTAATCGTATCGTTACCGGCATAATTTAAGTTTGGTGTATAGGTAATGGTATTATCGTTATTCACTATCACTTCACCAAAGCTCGCACTTGCGCTACTTACTTCCAACATATCATTGTCTGCATCGGTGTCGTTGTTCAACACATCAACAGTAATACTCATATTCCAAGGTAATGCTACGGTGTCATTATTAGCAACCGGTAGTTGGTTACCCTGGTTGACTACAGCAACGCCACCCGGATCGACAATCGCACCATTGGCTTGTCCATCATCATCGTTTGGTCCGCCATCTTCAATTTGTAGTTGAACACACCAGTCACCTGCGGTTAATCCTGCGCTCCAACGTATATCTCCAGGTGATGGGCAATATCCACGCTCCCCTTTGGTGCTAGATAATTGGTTTTGATCGTCTTCTACAAAGTTGAACCAGCCATTCGCTTGACTATATTTACGATAGATAGCATTTTGTGGAATGGGACGAGATTGTGGATTAACAAGTCGATAGTTTTGTCCTTTTTCAGGTAAACCATAGGCAATAAAGTCAACAATATCGCCACTTATGGTGACATCTTCATCTACCGTTAAATCATTTTCTGCTTGACCATTATCAATGAGTAAACCACCACTTTCGCTAGCTATAGAAACCGAACCTTTACGTAAACAAACACCTGGCTCTCCCTCTAATAAGAAACTGTCTTGTGTCATACTTTGACTTGGGACAACGTTACATTCACTAATGGCATCTAAATAGTCTGGAATACCATCGCCGTCTGTGTCTGCATAGCCTTCCTCGTTATCTGGAATTAAGTCACCGTCGGTATCGATTGCCGTTAAACTAGCTAGGCTGTTAACCAGGTTAATATAAACGGTTTGCGAGTCTGACAATAAGCCCGTATCAGTGGTGGTTAAGGTCACTTTATAAACACCTTCGGACAACGCACTAGGATCGAATTCAAATATAAGCGCATCACTGCTGGTATTGACGAATGCCTGATCAGCCGCCCATACATTTGTAAGTTGGTCGTTCGGGTTAGGATCGCTAACTTGCGCCTGGATCCGCACAAGACCGTCGACTTGACTCACAGTAAAGCGGTTTTCATCATTTTGACGAACGAGTAAGTTTATACTTGGCGCAATATTGGCTTCGCTGATCCGGATAGTGGAGCTATTTTTAGCGCCTAAATTAAAGTTACTATTTAAACTCACGATCACGGTTTCATCGGTTTCGACTTCATCGTCGCTCAGTACAGCAAACACAAGCTCTGCTTGAGTGCCACTTGTAATCACCAGATTACCTTGTGCTAGGGTATAATCGGTATCCGCTAGCGCACTGCCTGAAACACTAAACGGAATATCGAGTGGATATTGCGGTGCCATGCCATTGAGTAATACCCGCACCGTGACTGTGCTACCTTCAGCAACCACTTGGTCTTTTGCAATTGAAATGAGGGGGTGAACAACCACTTTTTGCTCTGCAATAGTTTGATTCCCCGCATTGTCAATGGCTTGCCAGTAGGCAATGTTGTTGCCGGGTTTAAAAAAGGTAATACCATCAACTAAGCTAACTGATAATGGATTACCTAAGGCATCCACCGCAGTCGCCACGCCCAAATCAATTTTAGTAAACAGGCCAGTTGCATTAACTTCGACATCACTAGGTAAAGTAATAACGGGCGGTTGCCCCTCTTGTACACCGGTAATTTCTAATTGAGCGCTGGCTTGAGCGCGACCTTTTTGGCCATCTCGTACTGAGTAGTTAAGGGTGACATTACCAACATAGTTTTCGGGAGCCTGGTAAACGACAATCCCATTATCGACTGACACATCACCAATGCTCGCGTTAACGCCCTCAATAATTAAGGTGTCACCGTCAACATCAGTATCGTTGGCCAATACATCCAGTGAGTAACTATTATTTGTATTTTTAGCGAATACAAAATTATCGCCTTGTAATATAGGTTGGTCGTTCACCGCAGCAATAATAACATTCACTTGTATGCTGTCGGTTTCAAGACCGTCAGTTACCTGAATACTAAAACTATCAACCCCGTTGTGGTTTGCCTTGGGTGAATAACTTACGTTAACTGAATTATCATTACCGCTAACAGAAGCTTCTCCATTCGTGG
Organism: Colwellia sp. MB3u-8; assembly: GCF_014076985.1. Classification (NCBI taxonomy): domain Bacteria; kingdom Pseudomonadati; phylum Pseudomonadota; class Gammaproteobacteria; order Alteromonadales; family Colwelliaceae; genus Colwellia; species Colwellia sp. MB3u-8. The sequence goes on along the minus strand of NZ_JACGVA010000070.1, from coordinate 72,357 downwards.
CTTGAGTTACAATACTCCACGTTAAGTCATCTTGATTATCATCGGTGGCATCCAGTGATAATACAAAGGCTTGAGGGGCATTATCTTCGCTCATGGTGACAGATACTGCAGCACCTTGGGCAATAACAGGTGGTTTTTGATAGCGTTTTTCAGTGGTATCGCTAAAGGCGAGAGTTTGGTTATTAGCCGGGTCAGATAAGATAACAGATAAGGTTAACCTGCCTTCTGCCAGGATTGTGATGTCAATGCTGTCAATTAATTGATTTGCACTGGTAACGGAACCCGAGCCTGTAACGGTTTGGTTATTTTCATCAGTGATTGTGTAGGTGTAAGTGCTATTTAGTTCCGCACCAACCAAGCTAAAGCTGGCTCCTGTTTCATTACTTGTATCAATCAAGTCTTGACTTACATCAACGGAAAAATCAGCCGGTGTTTGGTTATCTAACACCACAGTTTGCGTTGCAGCACTTGATATATTACCCGCAGCATCAGTTTGGGTAACGGTGAGTGTTAACTCCCCATTATCAAGCGCACTAATATCGAGTTCGTTATTTAATATACTCCAGTCACCATTTTCATCGCTACTAACCTGAATTTCTATACCCCCCATATTAATGTTCACAGTCGCATTTGGCTCAGCACCACTGCCTTGAATGAGTACATCGTTATCTTCATTGGCGTTGATTCTTCCATCCCCTTCAATCGGTGTGGTAATCACCACCTCGTCAGGAGCAACATCATCAACTACGGTAATATTAAAATCATTTTCAGCACTTAAAAGGCTATCAGTGGTTTGTATACAAACCGCATACACACCTGGATTTGTTCCTACCTTAGCCTTTAATGCATCAACATCAATTTCAAATAACGCATTATCAGCACTGGTGCTACAAGTATTATTGTCGCTTGAATTCGGGGTTACTAAAGTGTAGCTATGTATATCAGTACTATCCACATCAGTGGTTGTTAACAAACCGACTGTTGCAGCGCTACTGATAAGGCTAGATTGGTTAACACTAAGACTCGATAATACAATACCTGTGGGTGCATCATTAACGGGGCTGATATTAACATTAACATTACCTAGGGTAACATCTGCTGTACCATCATTGGCCGAGAGTGTTAGGGAAGCGGCATTATCCCCTGACGCATTATTGACACCTGTATATTGAATATTTGCAGTGCTATCTAAATAGGCATTAATATCCGCAACACTTCCCGTCAAAGTGATGACTGTTGCATTCACTAATGTGGCGGTTACTCCACTACCAATACTTGAACCATCTGCGGGTGCAGTAAAAACACCGCCACTCATTGTAAGTGTAAGGGTAATACTGGCGCTGTCTGTATCTGCCAATGTCATGCCAGATAAGTCGATCTGGCCATTGGTATCTTCACTTAGCATGAGTTCACTAGGTGTATTATTCACGGTTGGATTATCGTTGACATTATTGAGGGTAAAAGTAAACGTTTGCCCGGTAATGGCGGTAATACCATCCTCTAAACCGTCGGCGAAACTAAAGCCAAAACTGTCGCTCAAATTATCACTGTCATCGTGTTGGTAACTGATCAGAGCGCTATTAATATCTTGTTGGCTAAAGGTTCCATTGAGTGCCAGCGTATTACTGTTCAACTTCAAGCTGCCATAAATTGGCACTGTGGTTAAGGTATAGGTTAAATTACTTGGGGTATCGGTTGCATCTACATCACTAAACTCAAGTTCAGTTTGGCCAATAGTGCCTGCTGCACCCTCATCTAAGCTTAAACCTGTATTATTTGCTGCCACTGGCGCATCATTAACGTTATTCACTGTCAAGGTAAAACACTGATCGACATTATTGGTTGCATCTGTAACGGTTAAGCAAATGTCATGATCACCCACATCATCGTTTGTGGGGGTTCCGCTTAAAATTGTGCCCGTCTCAAGTTTAACGACTTTATTTGCATCATTAATACCCCAAATCAATGCGCCACTTGGCGCTAAACTCATTCCCCACACACGTCCCGTTGTAGAGATATCAATTGTAGTTGATAAATCGGGGGGAATTCTCTTAACGCCGCTACCAAAAGAGCTAACATAAATATTATCATTATTATCTATTTTGATATCCGAAAGGCTACTGCCAAATGATTTTATATTTGCCGATAATACGTCGTCTTTAAAACTAGAAATATATTTATTATTATAACTTGCTATGTATAAGGTACCGTCTTTACTAAAGCCAATACCAAATGGATACGGTGTGCCTGTTACAACATCGGTTACAGAATCATCTGACAAATCAATTTTACTAACTTTATTTGCAGAGTATTGAGCCACATAAAGGAAGCCATCTTTTTCAAGCATCGCCAAGGGATCTCTAATTGGATTGATCCAATCTGATTCACCTGCACTAGGGTTATTTAAATCGATTTTGGTGATTTTATTTAAATTGTAATAAGACACATATAAGGTACTACCTATGACTAACATGCCGTATTTACTGCTTGATGCAACAGTTGCAAATGAAGTCTGCGTACCATCTGGCGTGATTTTAAAAATGGTCGTACCAGATAATCCTGCAACATAGATGTTGCCTGCCGCATCCATTGCCACACCACCTGGACCGGTAATAGGACCACCTACATCAGTTGTACTGATACTACCGTTGGATAATGCCAGCCAACCGGGTAATGTTTCACCTGACTTCACTGCCCAACTAAGGGTGTCTGCCGCATCTGTGTCAAATGCGGCCGCAGCATATGCATAAGGCGCATCTTCATTGGTATTGGTAATAGGGGTTGAAGTTATTACAGGCAAAGCCGATGGTTGATAAAAACTCAATGCTGTAAATGGCATTACTGCAAAGATGGTACTTGTTAACAGTATTTTTTTATACATAGATCTACCTTTACTTATATAAAGACATGCTAGTGAATTAATTATAGGGTTACCCCCTACAAAACAGAAATTACATAAATTACAGAAATTACAGAAATTACAGAATTAAATAATAAACATTTTTTTCTCTTTTTCAACTATAACCCACACGATTTAACCATCTGTTAACGTAACCAACCACCAAGCAACAAAATTAACAATATAACAACAAGATTTACCATGTTTTATAAATGTATGTTTATTGCTCAATGTTGTTTATGCTTATTTCTTGTAGAAATGACGATAAAGCGTTAGCTTAAATGGCGATGATACGACTTAAAAAATAGTATGTTAGAGCAACCATTCAGTACACAGATTGAAAAGGTGGTGCGCAAAACACAATTAAATGGGAGGATAAGAAACGTCATTTGATTTTCTATGTGTTTCCTATTTTTATAGTGCCGGGGGTCCGCATTTGTAGCAATAAAAAACGGGTGTCATCTCGGGTTAAAGAGCTAGAGGCAAAGCAGTGCTGTTTATTACAGGCGTAAAAATACCAACTCAGCTGCGAGTACACATTTTTAAAGGCGCTATTAGCGGCTTTCAAAGGCCAGGGTTGAGGTTGTTTTGGCTTGCAAAGCATAAATACTAGGGAAATACATTATTTCATTGAAGCTGAAGTTATCACTTTTCTGTCCAGCTACGACCGAGACCCGAGCACTGGAGATCAAAAATTATCATTTCAGACTAGATTTTTACTTTTATTTTTTGCTCAAAAAATAAATAGCCATAATATTCATAAATTTACGCTGATAACTTACTTTAATTTAAAAATATGAAGGAATTAAAGTCAGAGATTTATCACCTGAGACTCTATTGTTCTAACATAACCCAGTTAACAAACACGTGCCTCTCGCTTTTGAGCAAAACAGCTGCGAAAATTGATTTTTTATAATGATGAACCTGTGTTTATTCAAACTGACTAATCTGAATTGCTGTTCAATACTCTGCCTAAAAAAAACAGTCTCTGTTTTAATTTTTTTATAAATAAATTTTTTTCGCTACAGCTCTAAGATGCCTTTTTCGGTAAAAGTGTTTACCCAAGTGTAGGAATACCTGAGTGTAAAAGAACTGGCGTAATGATTTCATAGCTTGTTTGTCTTTATATGATTTGACACTTTGTACTACAAGTACTTAGGTAAAGATTGGGGTGGATGACTGCCATTTTTACGCCATCATCCAAGAGTATGCAAGCAAGCGATTTGATAAGTCTCTAACATAGGCACTTAAGTTAAATTCAGTTATCTCGATAAACAGCAATTAAAATGCCACTCATTGTGTGAGTGGCATTCGTTAGCAGACGTTAATTTGAAGCTTATCTATTTGGCTTTAATCTAAGCCCAAAAAACCACCCGTTTGGTGAGCCCAGAGTTGCGCATAGATCCCGCTGGCATTAATGAGCTCTTGATGGGTGCCTTGTTCAACAATACGACCTTGATCTAATACGATAAGTCTATCCATGGCCGCAATGGTCGAGAGTCGATGAGCTATGGCTATCACAGTTTTGCCTTCCATTAATTCATACAATGACTCTTGGATCGCCGCTTCAACTTCAGAATCTAATGCTGAAGTGGCCTCATCTAATAACAAAATAGGGGCATTTTTTAATAACACACGTGCAATAGCAATCCGTTGACGTTGGCCACCTGATAGTTTTACCCCACGTTCGCCGACTTGAGCATCAAGCCCTTTATTACCAAAGGGATCGGATAAGCTTTCAATAAAGCCAGCCGCTTGTGCTTGAGTGATTGCCGCCATTAATTGCTCATCACTTGCATCTGGGTCGCCATAAAGGATATTTTCACGGATCGAACGGTGCAACAAGGATGTATCCTGAGTCACCATACCAATATTTGCTCGTAATGAATCTTGAGTAATATCGGTTATAGCTTGATTATCAATGAGTATTTGACCTTTTTCAACGTCATAAAAACGCATTAATAAGTTCACTAAAGTCGACTTGCCTGCACCAGAACGCCCGACAAGACCCACTTTTTCACCTGCTTTAATAGTCAGGTCTAGTTGTTCAATGACGCCCGCTTTTTCGCCATAATGAAAACAAACCTGATTAAATTCTATTTTGCCTTGATTAACAATAATGTCTTTGGCGTCGGGTTTGTCTTGGATGGCAATGGGTTTAGACAGAGTATTCATACCATCTATCACAGTGCCTATATTTTCAAACAGTGAACTAATTTCCCACATGATCCATTGTGACATGCCGTTTAGGCGTAATGCTAAACTGACCGCAATGGCAATAGCACCGACAGTAATCGCACTGTCAGCCCATAACCAAATAGAGACAGCGGTAATGGTAAATGCTAAAAGATAATTGATGATTTGTACCAAGACATTAATGACAGTGACCAAGCGCATTTGGCCATAAACGGTTGTTAAAAAACGCATCATACTGTCTTGAGCGTAGTCAGCTTCTTGGCTGGTATGTGAGAATAGTTTTACCGTTGATATATTGCTATAACTGTCAACAATGCGGCCGGTCATGTTTGAACGCGCATCGGCTTGTTCTGTTGATATCGCTTTTAGCTTTGGGACTAATTTCCATTGGATCAATACGTATGCCACAAGCCACGCGAGCATGGGTAACATTAAACGCACATCAGCAGCGGCAATCATGACCAGCATAGAAGTGAAATACACTAAAATATACATAAGTACATCCAGTAACTTCATCACCGTTTCACGCACCGCAAGCGAGGTTTGCATGACCTTTGTGGCAATTCGGCCAGCAAAGTCATCTTGATAGAATGACACACTCTGCTTGAGTAAATAACGATGCGCTTGCCAGCGAATGGCCATGGGGTAGTTACCCAAAAGTGTTTGATGCACGATAGAGGAATGCAACCAGACAATTACAGGAATGACCACTAATACCATCACCGACATAATGATAAACCTTGTGCCTTCATCTTGCCACAATGTTTGTGGATTTTTGGTCACTAACAAATCCACTAATTGGCCCATAAAACCAAATAGCGACACTTCCAAGATAGCGAGTACCGCCGTAAGTACCGACATGATAATTAATGGCATACCAAATCCGCGGGTATAATGGCGGCAAAAGGCATATAAGGTGTTAGGTGGTTGAGTGGGTTCTTCTTGTGGTAACGCTTGGGTCAATGATTCAAAAAATTTAAACATCTAATGCTCTGACTTCATGATGAATATTCTGCCGCCTAGGATAACGTAAAATGGCCACATGTCATGGGTTAAATTGTTACTATATACGAAACGAATGAGTTCGGTTTCCCGCGAGTCTGTTGGTTGTGCGGCTGTAAAGTAATAATATTAATACGCAGTGCAGAATATGTTGTGATGCCTTAACCAATGGTTTCAAAAACCTATAGCTCTCTGTCGGTCAGTATCTGTATCTTGATAGCATTTTTAGAGCTTAGTGTTCGTGATGGGTTTTTACGTATTTTTTCAAGAATTTCTGTTTTAAGAAAAATTTTATTTTTCATTACTTGTTTTATGCCAAGGAGTAATTTTTGAACTGAGGCTTGTTTATTGATATAACTTAGCGCAGCACAATTTAATGCTCTTTCTGCATACAATTCATCATAGTGCATTGATAAGACGATAATCCCCATTTGTGGTCGCCAACAATAAAAATGTTTTTTACTTTTAGTCCAGACACTGACAAGATGGAAAGTATGAGGAATCATATGTTTTATTAATTTATGAAAAATAACGTTTTATTTTACCTATACACCCTGTAGTATTTTTAAAATAAATATTTTGGTTGTTTTGTGTTTTAATTATTTGCGTTATAATTTTTATATACATAGCCCCCAAACACGGGATGGCAAAAGCACTTCAACTTACCGCAATATATTTTAGCCAAAAAAATATCCTTCGCACTTGATTTTTTATATAGCTTAGAGACCAACGATTTGAAAAATAGATGTTTATGCTCCTTTCAACCATGAGATAAAAACCACGATGAATATCATCAATAGGAACAATGTCAGAGTATACGGTAAAGGCGCTAAAACAATCGTTTTTGCCCATGGCTATGGTTGTGATCAAGCTATGTGGCGTAGAGTCAGTCCGTCCTTTGAAGATGAATATAGGGTGGTATTATTTGACTATGTCGGCGTAGGTTTGTCTAATGCTGATGCTTATGATCCTCTGCGTTATTCAAGTTTGGCCGGTTATGCCAAAGATATTGTCGAGATTTGTACCGCACTTGATTTGCAAAATGTGATCTTGGTAGGGCATTCAGTCAGCAGTATGATTAGCTTGTTAGCTGCAATCGAAATTCCCCATAGAATCTCAACGTTGATCATGATTTGCCCAACCCCACGCTATTTGAACGACCGACCCGATTACATAGGTGGCTTTGAACAGGCCGACATTGAGGGTTTGCTCGATACAATCGATCGCAATCAACCAGGTTGGGCAAGTCATCTCGCCGGTATTGTTGTAAATAACCCCGATCAAGCAGAATTGGCAGAAGAACTGGAAGCCAGTTTTTGTGCCATGGATCCCGCCATAGCTAAGCGTTTTGCCAAAGCAACTTTTTTGGCGGATAACCGTTCTGATCTGGTTGGTTTTGACAAGCCCTGTTTGATCCTTCAGTGCCAGGAAGATTTAGTTGCACCGAATGTCGTAGGCGATTATTTACATCAACATTTGCTTAATAGTCACTTGCAGCAGATGAAAGCGACCGGACACAGCCCTCATATGAGTCATCCGCTTGAAACCATCGAATTGATCAAAAAATACCTTGCCAGTAATGGAAAGCAAAACTAAAGAGTGGATATTTAGAGTGGATATTTCAAAATTTAATCTTATGGAGGCACCCTGCGGCTTGTTTATCTTTGATGACAGCTTAAGGGTAATGACGGTTAATCAAACCTTAGCCACTATGCTTAACCTTACTACACAAGACTTAGTGGGTAAAAATTTGGATGTAATGCTGACATCATCCAACCGTTTGCAGTTTCATCTGCAAGTGATGCCAATATTGCATCTTCAGGGGCATATTGAAGAGATTTCCATGTCTCTGGCTGGCGCAAAAGGGATCGAAATCCCGGTCATTTTTAATGCCGTGCGACGAGAAGTTGAGGGGAGTGCCTATACTGAATGTGTGGTCATGGCTATGAACGAACGTAAACGTCTGGAAGATGAGTTGTTTAATATAAAAAAAGCAACCGAACAAGTGCCCGGTTCCCTTTATCAATTTCAGCTTTTTGCCGACGGGAGTACCTGCTTTCCTTACACGAGTGAGGGAATACGTGATATCTATGAGTTAAGTCCGCTACAGTTAAAAAAAGACGCAGATTTAGCGTTTAAACGCATTCACTTGGATGATATAGAGGTGCTCAAACAAGACATGGTGGATTCTGCCAAAAACCTCACTGTATGGCATCAACAATATCGTGTGATTTTACCCAAAGCGGGCATCCGCTGGCTGGAGGGCCATGCCACCCCTGAAGCCCGAGGCGATGGCAGTACACTATGGCATGGTTATATTAACGATATTACCGAGCGAAAAGCATTGGAACTTTCGTTGTCCAACGAATGTGAACGCACGCGAGTGACGCTAAGTTCCATCGGCGATGCAGTTATTACCACCAATGAGCGCCAAGTGGTCGAATACATCAACCCCACTGCAGAGCAATTAACTGGCTGGAAATTGGCCGATGCCATAGGTCAACCCATAACTAGGGTGCTTAACATCATTAATCAACATACTCGGCTGGTGGCAAAAAGCCCTGTTGCCCATGTTTTGGACGATGGTACCATTGTTGCGCTGACTCGAGACACAGTCTTGCTCAGTAAGGATGGTAGTGAGTATTCGCTGGAATGCTCTGCAGCACCGATTTTTACCCTTGGTGATGTAATAACCGGTGTCGTTATGGTTTTTCGTGATGTAACTGGCCAAAAAAGACTGAAGGAGGAAGTGGATCATCATCGTGCCAGTCATGATCATTTGACTGGACTGGCGAACCGCAGAGAATTTGATCGTAAATTACTTGAAATGTTTGAGTCATCAATTTCTACTGGTGTTGCACATGTATTGTGTTCCATCGATTTGGATCAGTTTAAGATAGTCAATGACAGCTGTGGACATTCTGCAGGAAACACACTATTAAAAGAAATTTCGGCGGTACTTACTCTAAACGTGTGTGACAAAGATCTTGTGGCGCGAACCGGGGGGGATGAATTTTCTCTTTTACTTGAGGGCTATGATCTCAAAGCGGCTCAACGAATAGCACAACAGGCTTGTGACAAAATTACGAACATTCGTTTTTATCACAAAGGTAAATTTGTTCACGTGAGTGCCAGCATAGGCGTAGTAGCTTTCGATGGGAAATGGGAAAATGCCCAGGCAGTGCAATTGGCTGCCGTTAGCGCCTGTTTAGCTGCGAAACATCAAGGTGGCGGTCGTGTGCAAATATATTCAGATACAGATTTAACGGTAATGGAGCTGCGAGATAAGATGCAGTGGGCTTCTCGCTTGCAACAAGCCATTAATGAAAATCGCTTTGAACTTTTTGCCCAACCCATCATGGCACTTGATGAACAAGCAGAACAAGGACTACATTTTGAAGTTCTATTGCGCTTACGTGATACCGATGGAAGCCTGGTCTCGCCTGCAGTATTTATGGCTTCCGCTGAACGATTTGGCTTAGCTGGACAAATCGATCGTTGGCTAGTAAATCGAGTCTTAGAGTGGATGAAAACCTATGCCCATGAGTTGGATAAAATTAATATAATCGCCGTAAACTTATCTGGAAAGTCGGTTGGTGATCGTGATTTTCATCAATTCTTGACCCAGGCATTGGATCACGCTCAGGTACCGGTACAAAAAATTTCATTCGAAATTACTGAGACAGCAGCAATCGAGTGCCTGGATATCGCTACTGAGTTTATTGCTATGCTTCATCAGCGCGGTGCGAAAATCTCCCTTGATGATTTTGGCAGTGGTATGTCATCTCTAGCTTATCTTAAAAAACTTGCGGTTGATTATTTAAAAATTGACGGACAGTTTGTGAAAGATATGGTAAACGACACAGTTGATTGTGCCATGGTTCGCAGTATTAATGAAATTGCGCATTTAACCGGAAAAGTCACTATTGCTGAATTTGTTGAAAACGCCGATATATTGATGTTATTAAAAGATATAGGTATTGATTTTGCCCAGGGATATCACATTGGCAAACCAGAGCCAATCAATGAAATTTTTGCCTGGAAAAATATAACGAATACAAGACTAAGCGGTGAAGATCAGTAGATGGCGTTTTCGTCGACAAAGGACTGTCATAGTGTTGAACGTTGTTAACGCACTACTTTAACGTTTCTGACCCTGTTGATTATTGAAGATAAACCTTGTGTTGATAGGCATTGAAAATATTGTTAACGCATCTAGACAGTCATTCAACCGCGACTCGAACCGCCTTGCGTGTTCGTGTGTTGTAGGCAACAATCTCGCCGGACGAAGCCCCAATTCCAGATACAGCCTGGATGACCACTTGATGCGTGACCATTAGTGTAAGACTATTTTGGCTGAGCGCTGCAAGCTTTTCTTGCAGCAACTTAAGTGTTTCATTGCGATCAGCATGCCCTTCAAAAAATGAGTTAAGACCAGCAAATTTTTCAACTTCGCCAAGTTGTAAAAGTTTGGCTGTTTCGAGGCAACGACACCAATAGCTTGAATAAATTTTATCAATCACTATAGCCGACTGCTTTAACTTCTGCCCTAATGAGCTAGCTTGACTTCGACCAACGGCGTCCAAATTTCTCTGTGTATTGCATTGGTTAATAACAAAATTAGCGGGATCACCAAAACCCGGAGCAATAGCATGGCGCATCAATAGTACGTTGGCATCGATTTTCCGTAGCTTATCCATAATAGAATCAACATTTGTCGTGGCAAAGGCGTTCTGCACGCTAGCTGATAATATGACAAGAACTAATAATAAATTACCTACTAGCATGTGTTTTGAGCCACTGTTGGTTGAAGATTATGATTAATACAGTCACCTGATGTAACATATATTATATCAGGTGACCTAATTCTGAATTTTGAATTTGAAACGGTTTATAGCGTCCCTTTATAAAAAACTATACAAAACTATACAAAACTATAAAAAAACTAATCCTAATGATATAACAATGCCAGAATAGACAAGTATAACTAAGCAATAACCCATAATATCTCTTGCTCCAAGTTTAGCAATTCCCAATAATGGTAAAGCCCAAAATGGTTGTATCATGTTTGTCCAAGCATCTCCCCATGCAATTGCCATTGCCGTTCTGGCCGTATCTACGCCAAGTTCAATGGCTGCTGGCATCATAATAGGTGCTTGAACAACCCACTGTCCGCCACCCGAGGGGACAAAAAAGTTCACAACGCCTGCACTTAAAAAAGTAAATAAAGGAAAAGTATTTACTGTAGAGATATTAACAAAACCTTGTGAAATATATCCAGCAAGTGAAACACCGTCTGGACCCATAAATTTCATCAGTCCCATTATTCCAGCATAAAAAGGGAATTGTAATAAAATACCACCGACATTTTTGGACGCATCAGCCACTGCACGTACTACTTTTATGGGGGTGCCATGTAAAATAATGGCAGTAAATAAGAAGATAAAATTAATTATATTCAAATTTAAAGCAAATCCATTTTCGATAAAATAAGTGAAAATAAAACTATATCCTAAAACACCCAGTGCTCTATTTATCCATTTAGAATTTTCAAGCTTTTGGGCTGGCGTCATATTATTTTTATCTAATGTTTCTACTATTTCAGCTTCAAATAAGCGGGTATCCACTTCAATGGTTTTTTCTTTTGAAGGATGCATAAACTTTAGAATAAAAGGTAATGTAAGTACGAGTATGGCGACAATAATTAAATTATATGACGAAAATATGGTTTCGCTTGTTGGAATAGCTTGTGTTAATGCCCCATTTGTTATTTCTGCTAGACCAGTAGATGAGGCAATCGTTAATGGAATAGAGCCTGAAAAACCTGCATGCCAAATCAAAAAACCAACGTAGGCAGAAGCGATTAATAATGGATAATGAACCCCTTTTACTTTATGAGCGACTTCTCTCGCAAAAATTGCCCCAATAACTAAACCAAAGCCCCAGTTAATAAAACTGGCAACTAATGCAACAAAACTGACCAGAAGTATCGCTTGTCCTGGTGTTTTTGAAAATCCAGCGAGTTTAGATAAATATTTTTTAAAAACATCTGTTGTTGCTAATATGGTCCCAGTGACCAGAACCATTGCCATCTGCATTGCAAATGACAAAATAGACCAAAAACCTCCATACCAAGCTGTGACCAAATCCATAGGAGAGCTTTGTGTAAGAGGTATAGCGGCAATAAACACAACAAAGGTCAATATAACGGCAAAAACAAATGGATCAGGAAGCCAATTTTTCACCAAACTAACAGAGCTGTCAGTAAACTTAACAAATATGTTTTTCATGTTATTCCTTTTTTTAATATCCAATTTTTAAGCACTTAACAAATACCACTATTCTACGCTCCTTCATTCGAATTTAGTGTCACTTCGTATCAAGCTGGTGTTACCTTTTTGACATCCTTAAAGCTAGCAGAGTAGATGCTTGATACCAAGTGCTTTGCTACTTTCTTTAACAACAACTGGTTGATACTGGCAATATAGTGTTTTATTTTTCACGGCAATATCTATAGCCAAACCACTTGAAGATCATAAACCATCATTTGGCACAGTAAGCACCATTAACTATCGCCATTCAAAAGCTAGAATTAGAAGTTGGGTTAAAGTTAATTAACCGTGCGGAAAAAAGGCGTTATTAACCGCTGAAGGTGAAGTGCTATATAAATTGTCTACTCAACTATTAAGCCAAATAAAACAAGTTGAATTAGAAGAGTTAAAAAATCTCGAACGGGGCACCATTCGTTTTGGCGTTCCAGCCATGATGGGCTCTTACTACTTGCCAAAAATATTAACCGTATTTAAACAAAAACATCGAAAAATAAAAATACACTTAGTTGACTAAGGTACAGCAGCGCTGGAGAATACATTGCTCAACGGCGAATAAAACACCCTCATTATTAATGAAAGCTAAGTGTTGTGGGAAGTAAAGTAATATTGCAATAAGTGATTGCCAACGCCCCCTTGTTGGCTGAAATGGCTTGCATTAAGAGCACTAGGTGCCAGCGCCACTAAATGTCAGTTTAGTGGCACATCTGCAAAACTCGACTAATGGAATAGCTTCAGTAATCGCTAAGACTTATAAATATGCATGTCTCGTTGGGGGTACGGAATAGTAATACCTTCTTTATCGAAGGCTTTTTTCACTTTTTCATGCATGTCCCAGTAGTAAGGCCACAGGTCATCGGTAGCAACCCAAGGTCGGAACATCAGATTGACTGAGTTATCGCCAAGGCTTCCAACACAGATTCTTGGTTCCGGATCTTTCAGGGAGCGTTCGTCCTCCTCAAATAGCCGTTGGAGAATGGCCTTCGCTTTGTCGATGTCGTCGTCGTAGTGGATGCCAAAGGTCATGTCGCAGCGACGATTTTTGTAAATACTGACATTTACCAAGGTGGCATTAGATAAACTGCCATTTGGAATGACAATACGCCGGTTGTCGAAAGTATCCACCACAGTATAGAGGATCTGAATTTCGGTGACAGCACCATGAAAACCTTGAGCTTCGATGGTATCGCCCACTTTGAAAGGTTTAAAAATCAGGATCAGCACACCGCCAGCAAAATTGGCTAGGCTTCCCTGTAACGCAAGTCCTATCGCCAGACCAGCAGCACCGATCACCGCAATAAACGAGGTCGTTGCAATACCGATCATCGAGGCGACTGAAATAAGTAGCATAACTTTCATAACGGCACTAGTTAGTCCACACAGAAACTTATTCAGTGTTGGGTCTTTAGCGCCAATCTTTTTGTCTAGAACCCCGACAAAGCGGTTGATCAGCCATAGACCAACAACTAATGTAATAATAGCAAGCACAAACTTAGGTGCGTAAGTGATCACCAAGGATATACCTTGGTCTATTAACTGCGAAACATTTATGTTTGTTCCAATAATTTCTTCCATTCAGTGGTTCCCTGCTTGTGATGAGTTACTAGTTGAATATTATAATGACAAGTACAGTAACACATCTATGCACCAGACTTAGGCTGTAATGAGTTTAGAGTATGTGAGCTGATAATTAAAACAAGGTCATAAAAAGTAAGTTCTGACTTTAGATGGTCTTGTGGCTTGTAAGGTTAGACACAGGTGAATTACGCTGAAGAGGTATATTGACGCTAGCCCTTGTACAATAATCTATAAACGACGGCATAAACGACAAAAGTTAATTTTAGCGGCTAAAGATTAGTCATTTATGGCGCTATTGTTGGAAATTCTAACCTTAAATAAACAACAGCTAACGTCCGCTTTAGCCTATAAATGAATATTAACTAAGATAATGTTAATAACAAAAACCAGCCCTTTCGTGTCGATAGTCACTTTTTAGCACCCGTCAAGCTCATTTTTATACTTGGAAATTTTACCCGAGATACCGATTAATAACCCTTGGGTTATGGCGTTTATCAAGCAAGGCTATAAAAAACCGCGTTAAAATACCTCTAATACAGTTAACCAATTTTTCGTTATCCAAAATACAAAAAACTTAATAACAGCCGATAGCTTAAGACAGAAAATTTAATTTCTAAAGCGCTTTTTTATGCTTGCAGCACCTTGTTTGTTATTGTACAGTAATAAACTTTAGCGGCCCACAAGTTCCGCCAAGCGAAACACTGGATATTATTTTGAAGAGTCATAACAATGAACAAGATTAGCAAATTTTTCAAAGTAGCCACATTAACAGCCGCTGCTTTGAGTGCAATTCCTGCTGTTGCAGCAACTGTGCTCACTTATGGTGAACCTGGGCCAAACCGAGGCGCCCGTGCAGGTGCCACTAAATGGTTTGCACAGGAAGTTGACAAGCGCTCTGGTGGTGATTTAAAAATTGATATTATGTGGGGCGGCGCCTTATTTAAATCAAATGCCTCACGAGAATCTATCGCTGCTGGCGTGGTAGATATGGGCACTATTATCCCAGATTACTTTCCTAAAGAAATGGTCTCTGCTTCACTGACTAACTTACCCTTTGAAAATTTAGATCCCTGGGTAGGACTAAAAGCGAACTATGACCACATGCAATCGCCTGAAGTGATACACAGCTTGGCTGAACAAAATTTAGCCTTTGTCACTTCGTACATGCTTTCTAGCGTTATTATCTTATGCAAAGGCGACGCTGTTCGTTCAATAGATGATATAAGAAATAAAAAAATACGTGGCGTAGGTACCTTCGGAAAAATATTTGGCGACTTAGGCGCAAACTTGGTTAGCATGAGCATTTATAAGGCTTATCAAGGACTAGGTAACGGTTTACTCGATTGTAGTCAAGGTTATATGAACGCCACCATCGCCCTAAAGCAACATGAAGCGGCAGACAGTTTAACCAAACTCAATTGGGGGATTTATACTGGATTGGGCATGTATATTAATAAAAAGTCACTAACCAAATTGAGTCCCTCTCAGAGAAAAGTGTTAGATGAAGTCGGCGCTGATTTTATCAACCATCTTGGTCAAAATGTAGTAAAAGCTGACAATAGAGCAGAGCAATTATTAACCCAAGGGATTAATGGCCACAAATTGGAAATTATTAGTCTCCCTCCTGAAGACTCTGCGAAATTATATTTAGCCAGCCAATCTCACATTAGTAAATGGGAAAATGAAGCCAATAAAAGTGACCTTGATGGCAAGGCCATGGTTGAAAACTATAAAGCACTGCTCACTAAATACAGCCAAGAACGCGATCTAAAAGGCTACCCTTGGACACGTTAATTTAATTACACCTGTTTCATTAATAAGCTGATGAACTTTATACACAATAAAAATGGCCAAATATAAGGCCTTTATTTTAACTGGTATAAAGGGTCACAACGTAGTGAGATGGGTATTACATAGAGTTTATTATTATGTTGAAAAAAATGGAACAGGGTGCATTAATTGTCGCTGGGGTGTGCATTATCACTCTAGGACTCATGATCACCCTAACGGTTGTGACGCGTAACCTTTTTGGCTGGGGAGTTACTGACGATGTTGTTATCGTTCGAGAACTCATGGTGGGTGCTGTTTTTCTACCATTAGCTTATGTCACCGCAGATTATAGTCACATTACTATAGAGTTCTTATTTAAACGCTTGGGTAAACACAGCAAATTATGGTTGCTTGCCATTGGCTCTTTTATCAGTTTATTAATATTAATGCCACTTGCCTTCGCCGCTTGGAAGGGTTTTTTTCATGCGGCCAGCAGTGGCGCCTATTTTTTTAGCGAGTTAGACCTACCTGAATGGCCGGGGCGATTGGCCTTTTTCGTTGGAGCTGCACTATTTATTATCCGTTTATTAGTGATTTTTATTGCTGATTTTCGAGCCGCTATTTCTGGTAATACTGAACATCTTGTGCAGCGCTCTGACGCTGCATACAATACAACTGAAGAGGGTTAATCTGTGGATCCATTGATGCTTGGGCTAGTCGGGTTTGCCTGTACCTTGCTTTTACTTATGTTCCGTGTGCCAATCGCCTTCAGTTTGGCTGGTGTATCATCGGTATTTATCTTTTTATTTTTTGCCATGCGCTCTGGTGGTTTTGATATTCAATCAGCTGTAGCACCGACACTGACCATGATTTCATCCAATGCGTTTGACTTGGTGCATTCTTATGATCTGAGTATGATACCGCTATTCGTGCTGTTAGGTCATATCGCCTTTCATACCGGTATCACTACTGATATATACCATGCGGCACGTGTTTGGCTAAAACGCTTACCTGGCGGTGTGGCTATGGCCTCTGTTTTTGGCTGTGGTGGCTTCTCCGCCATTACCGGCTCAAGCATAGCTTGCGCGTCGGCTATGGGTAAAATCTGCGTGCCAGAAATGTTACGTATGGGTTATGATAAACGCCTAGCAACTTCTACCGTCGCTGTTGGCGGCACGCTAGGTTCGCTGATCCCGCCCAGTGTGCTATTTATTGTTTACGGTATTTTTACCGAAATGTCTGTCAGCCGCCTGTTCTTAGCTGGTGTCATCCCAGGTCTAATATCACTGGTCGGTTTTTTAGTGGTAATCTACATCTGGGTAAAGCGTAATCCCAGTGATGCGCCTGCCGATACCACCCTACTGATAAAGGGAGACCGCCGTAAAGCCGCCATAAGATGTTGGCCAGCTGTGTTACTTTTTACCATTATTATTGGCGGTATTTATGGTGGTTTATTCACCGCGACCGAAGCTGCAGCGATCAGCGCATTTTCGGTGATTATCATAGGTTCATTGCAAAAACGTCTTAATTGGCAGCAGTTTATGCAATCAATTAAAGAAACCTGTACGCAAACCACGTCTATCTTCTTTATCGCCGCTGGTGCAAAAATATTTGTTGGCTTTGTTGCGCTAACCGGTATGGCGCCCGCGCTGGTCGGCCTTATCGAAGCTGCCGATGTTTCTTTATGGCTATTGCTGATCATGATCGCAGCGGTATATTTTCTCCTGGGTATGTTTCTTGACCCACTAGGTATTATGGTACTTACCTTACCTTTTTTAATCCCTATGGTAGAAGGTTATGGCTTAGACTTAATTTGGTTTGGCGTAGTGATAATAAAGTTGCTTGAAATAAGCTTGATCACCCCGCCGGTAGGATTAAACGTTTTTGTTATCGCCAGTGTCACTAAACCTTCGGTCGCGGTATATGACATTTTTATGGGCGTGACAAGATTTTTGGTTATGGACATCTTGGTATTGGTGGCAATTATCGCCTTCCCTATCCTCTCCTTGCTCTTGCCTAATCTGATGATGTAACACTTATTATTCGCACTTTGGCTAATATATTAAAGACGAAAGCGAACATGCTAGATTACTAGTTTATGTTCGCTGTTCAAATATTAAAACATTAAAATATTGCTACATCAGATTGTATTTACCATTTCAGCAACCCCTTTTTCAACCGGTGTTCACACAGAGGTAATATCACCAGATAAAATCGCGTTTAGCTCTATTAGCGATAACTGACATGGGTGATCTTAGACATATAACAGCACAGACAAAGGCCGATTTTCCGCCAAGTAATACCTAGACATTGCGTGAACTGCTGGCCTTGTTATCTATTTTAATCTTTGTGCTGAATTCTTTCTGGTGCAATTGCCCACCATACAAACCAAATAAATAATAATTGCATGGGTAGGCGAAGATATAAAAAAAACACTGAAATATTGTGATATTTTTCTGGCTGCAAAGCCATGTTTATATTAGCCGGATAGACAGCAAGAATTAAAGCAATCAAGCCATAGCCTGCTAACAAACGAGTTTTAGGCACCAAAAGGCCTATCGCACCCATGACTTTACTATCAAGATTGTATTTTTGTATGTCATTGACCTAGTATTTCATTCACATCAGTACCTAACACATAGCAAAAAGCCTTTGCAGTAAACAAAGGCTTTTTAGCACTCAATCATGTGAAACACACCATCATGTCAAAGGATTAAACTAAGATATAATCTTAAAATTGAATTAACGTGGCTTCAATATTACGCACCATGCTTTTTAATTGCGGCGCAACTTCACCCGCCAAGAACTCTTTCGACAGTCTAAATGCCGGGCCACCCGCATTGAATACGTAGATTTGACCTTGAGTCAGTTTTAACGGTACGGCAATAGCGTTGGTATCTCGCTCCCAATCGCCCCAGGAATGGCAATAACCAAATTCTTTATAGCTTTCCAACGCTTGATCAATACCCACTTTAACTGCGTCAAACTTATCACCAAGCTTTTCTTTGAAATGTCGTAAAAAGAAGTCACGTTCTTCTTCTGATAATGCCACTAAATAAGCTCGCCCTGCCGCCGTAGTGGCCATAGGTATTTTATCGCCAATTTCTTTTTTAAAGGTAACAATATCTTTTGGCGCGCAATGATCAAGATAAATCATATCTAGTCGGTCGCGGTCTGCTAGGCCTATCGAGGTACCTGTTTCAATTGACAGCTCTTTCATCTGGGGGTTCGCCACTTGGCGAATGCCAAGATTAGAAACAAAGGCATAACCCAATGCCAACACACCAGCGCCAAGCTGGTATTTTTCTAAGCGCTTTGAATAAGTTAGGTAGCCTAGGCTGGTCAAGGTATAAGTTAAGCGAGATATACTTGATTTGGGTAATCCGGTTCGTTGGGCAATCTCCTGGTTACCAAGAAATCCGTCTCCTGGGTTAAATGCCCGTAATATATCTAACCCTCTGGCAAGCGCTTCGACAAACTTACGATCTACTTCCCCATTTATATCTCTTGGCATACCAGTTAATGTATTCATTTTGAGCTACTCAATTGTTAATCACACTAGACGTAGTGACTTATTGTAACTGTCAATACGTTTTCAAATAATGGCTTATAATCTCATTTTTTGCTCTAAAAATAAAGATGATAGATAGCTTTAAGAATAAATTTATAGATTAATAGCAGCAAGTTAGCTTAATAGCATTAAAAGTATAGGGTCACAGATCGCCTTATTTTATTTGTTATTGAAATGTAAACACTGAAAATCGACAAACAAAGCCAACACTAAGGTAGATTTCAACGCTTAACAAATTCACGCCTTAATAAGAAAAAACAGATAATCAGCTGAGCTTTTGTATCAGGTTAGGCACAGTTATAGGCAAATACGATAGCAAACTTGTACCCAGCGTAATGAATTTATTATCTATGTTCAGACATATTTTGACGAAAAAAACTTCAAGTTATAGAAGATTATTTTTGCTGGCTTTTTTGAAGTGATTGTTGATGATGATAGTTTTGAGACAGAAGATATGAGCTGACAAGTATACCAACTAATATACCAGCGAAAGTTAATCTAACCTATTTTTGCTAAAGCAAATTAAATTAAATTAAATTAAATTAAAGGAAAGCCAAGCATCATCTAACCTGCTTGGCTTTTAATTCATGGCATGAGCTTTAAGCTCACCACTGAGCTCACCACTGAGTTATCAGTACTTACAAAGCACTTTCTAATTCAGGTAAGGCTTCAAATAGATCCGCTACAAGACCGTAGTCAGCCACTTGGAAAATAGGCGCTTCTGGGTCTTTGTTAATCGCGACAATAACTTTTGAGTCTTTCATACCGGCAAGATGTTGAATAGCTCCCGAAATACCAACCGCTATGTATAAATCTGGCGCGACAATTTTACCCGTTTGCCCTACTTGCATGTCGTTAGGCACAAAGCCCGCGTCGACAGCCGCGCGTGATGCGCCAATGCCAGCCCCTAACTTGTCAGCAATGCCATCTAATAAGGTAAAGTTATCACCATTTTGCATGCCACGACCACCGGAAATAATCACCCGTGCGGCACCTAAATCAGGGCGTGCTGAAACCGATAACTCGTCACTGACATGGCTTGAAATACCGGCGTCTTTAACCTTATCTAATGAGATAATTTCTGCAGCGCCATCAGTGGCAACCGCATCAAACCCGGTTGAACGCACGGTGATCACTTTTTTAGCCTCTAAACTTTGTACGGTTGCAATGGCATTGCCTGCATAGATAGGACGCACAAAGGTGTCAGCACTTTCAACCGCAACAATATCTGAAATTTGAGCCACATCTAATAAAGCGGCAACGCGAGGCATAAAGTTTTTGCCTGTAGTTAATGCCGTTGCCATCACAACAGTGTAATCAGCCGCTAATTCAGTCACTAATAAACTGATGTTTTCTGCCAGTTGATGCTCGTACGCCGCATTATCAGCCACCAGTACCTTGGCAACACCATTAACTTTTGCCGCTTGTTCTGCAACACTTTGGCAGTGATGGCCTGCAACTAAAATAGTGATATCTCCCCCTATTTGTTGAGCCGCCGCTACTGTTTTTAAGGTATCGGCTTTTAACACGCTGTTGTCGTGTTCTGCGTAAACTAAAATACTCATGAGATCACCTTGGCTTCATTTCTTAACTTTTCAACTAATGCATCAATTGATTCAACCATAATGCCGGCTTGACGCTCTTTCGGAGGAGAAACCTTTAATAACTGAGTACGTGGGGTTAAATCAATACCAAAATCACTCGCCAACTTCACCACTAATGGCTTACGTTTAGCTTTCATAATGTTAGGTAAAGAGGCGTAACGTGGTTCATTTAAACGTAAGTCCGTCGTTACAATAGCAGGTAAGTTTAGCGCAACCGTTTGCAAGCCACTGTCGACTTCACGTGTGACCTTAATTTTGTCGCCTTCAACCTTAACTTGGGAGGCGAAAGTACCTTGGGAAAAACCCGTTAGTGCGCCCAGCATTTGGCCAGTTTGGTTGTTATCGCTGTCGATAGACTGCTTACCTAAGATAACCAATTGAGGCTGCTCTTCTTCAACAATTTTTTGTAATAACTTAGCAATATGTAACGCGTCGAGCGTTAGCTCGGTATCGATATGAATCGCACGATCAGCGCCTAAAGCCAGTGCGGTACGCAGTTGTTCTTGACAACTTTTCTGACCAATAGAAACCGCAATAACTTCAGTGGCTGTGCCCGCTTCTTTAAGACGAACGGCTTCTTCTACCGCAATTTCACAAAACGGGTTAAGGGCCATCTTAACGTTGGCTAAATCAACGTTTGAGTTATCTGGTTTAACACGCACTTTGACGTTATAGTCGATGACACGTTTGATGGGGACTAATACTTTCATTAAATTTACTGCTCCTCGATGAGTTATCTGAAATAATATGAGTTATCTGAAATAATATGAATTATCTGAAATAATTTTTGTTGTTATGGTTTTTAAATTTATGCACCACCACGGGCTAACTCTGTTTCTAACAAGGTTAATGCCGCGCTAGGAAGGTTAATCTTACTTTGCAGTTCATGGCTAAAAGAAACAATAATGCTTTCACTTTTAGCGGCAACCTTTTGATGGTTTTCACTATAGATAATTTGGCTTAAGGTAAACCTATCCTTGCTTATCTGCTCAACTTTGGTCGCAACAATAAGGTTATCAGGATAAGTTACTGGAAACTTGAACTTACAATCGATATAAGCCACAACAAAGCCGAGTTTGTCTTCGCCAAGTGCGGCTCTAATCTGACTATCAGTAAAAAAATTAACCCGTCCTTCTTCACAGTAACGAAAATAATTGCTGTTATTAACATGGCCTAACATATCAATATCGCCCCATCTAACCGGATGTTTTATTTGATGAGGATAATGTTGTAATAGTTCGTTCAAAAAACTCTCCACTTCTTTGCTTATTTGTTTGTCTGCTGGGACTCTAACTAACGCCCAACCCCGTTTAACGGCATCATTGGGTGAAAATTAACTCACTCTTTTCGATAACGAAATACGCCTTGCCCTGAAGCAATGATATTGTCAAAAGAGTCGAATACCTCGGCCGAGCCATAATAGATATTTCGCCCCGACGCGGTCACTTTGCCAATAGCATAAAGGCTGTTGGACTGCGCTTGTCCTAAGTAATTTATGTTTAAAGATAAAGTTAATGCTTTTTTATAATCAAGCGGATCGTCACTATGGGCGCCCGATAGTGCCGTGGCGGCATCTAATAAGGTAGAAATAAAGCCACCGTGGGGTATCCCTGAACGGTTAAGATGTTCGGGCTTAAGCTCAGCACTAATTTTAATATGATTTTTATGCCATTCTTCGACCACAAAACCTAAATGGTTATTGAATGCCGGCATGGTTTTATTTGCCCAAGGTTTCATTGTAAACTCTTATTTTTTTGTTCTGGCGGCTATAGATTCTTCACTTTGCAGTAGCTGTGCAAAGATCACTAACTCATTTTTAATCACATCGTGCAGTATTCCCTGCCCAGAGGCTTTGAGAAGTTTTTTGCTAGCACGCAAAGCATTTTGCGGCTTCAGCGCTAAGGCTTTGGCTTTACTTAAGGCAAAATCAAATACCTCAGACTTGTCTATTTGTTGATTAACTATGCCGATATTAATCGCCGTTTCAGTATTAAAAGCCTCGCCAAGCATTAATAACTCAGCGGCTTTACGATGGCCAGCTAACTGAGGAATAAGCAGACTTGAACCACCTTCAGGGCAAACACCTAAATCAACAAATGGCATTTTAAAATAAGTTTCTGAGGCGTAAACCAAATCAAAATGCAGCAACATAGTTACGCCTATACCTACGGCAACACCAGATACTGCGCCAACAATCGGCTTAGGATAGTTATACAGCTCATACAATAAAGTGGCGGCTGGTGAGGGTTCATTGGCATCACGATTATTAAAATCGTTTAAATCATTACCGGCTGAAAAAGCCTCTTGTGTGCCATGTATCAGTACCACTTTGATACTTTCATCAGTCACACTGTCTTTTAGGGCTTTAGCCATAGCGGCATACATTAAACTGCTTAAGGCATTTTTTTTCTCGGGGCGATTAATAGCTAAGTGTAAAACACCACTGTCCTGATAAATTAAGATGTGTTCTTGAGCTTTCATATGAAGAGTACCTATTTTTTTTGTAGACTATTTAAACGCGATAGCGCCACATCATATTCTGTTTTAAAGCGTTGCACGACACTAGCAACAGTCGCAATATCGGTAATACTGCCCAAGCCTTGTCCTGCACCCCAAATGTCTTTCCAAGCCTTAGTTTTACTGCCCCCTGATGAGCCAAACTTCATTTTACTTTTATCACCTTCTTCTAAATCATCAGGATTTAAGCCGGCATTAGTAATACTGGGTTTGAGATAATTGCCGTGAACACCGGTAAATAACGAACTATAAACAATATCTTTCGCGCTATGCTCAACTAACATTTTTTTGTATGCTTGATCGGCATTAGCTTCTTTAGTGGCAATAAAAGACGTGCCTATATAAGCAAAATCTGCCCCCAAAGCTTGCGCTGACAATATAGAAGCGCCATTAGCAATAGCGCCTGACAAAGCAATAGGGCCATCAAAAATTTGTTTAATCTCACTCACTAAAGCAAAAGGGCTTAGGGTACCTGCATGGCCACCTGCGCCAGCACACACTAATACTAAGCCATCAACACCGGCTTCTATGGCCTTTTCGGCATGGCGAATATTGATAATATCGTGAAAAATAATGCCGCCATAAGCTTGAATACGTTGCACTAAGGTAGGATCTAACGCGCGTAAGCTAGTAATAATTACCGGCACTTTATATTCAATACAGGTATTTATATCCGCCTCTAAACGGTCATTACTCTTATGCACAATTAAGTTAACCGCATAGGGTGCAACGATGGCGTTGGGGTTCGCAACCTGATAGCTATCTAACTCAGTTTTAATGGTGGTGAGCCATTCAGCCAACAGTGATTGTGGACGGGCATTAAGCGCTGGAAAAGAGCCAACAATACCGGCTTTACACTCTGCAATAACCAGTTCTGGTCCCGAGACGATAAACATAGGAGCACTGATAACAGGCAAAGAGAGTTTATTTTGTAATGTTTTTGGCATT
The DNA here is from genome assembly GCF_014076985.1 of Colwellia sp. MB3u-8. Classification (NCBI taxonomy): domain Bacteria; kingdom Pseudomonadati; phylum Pseudomonadota; class Gammaproteobacteria; order Alteromonadales; family Colwelliaceae; genus Colwellia; species Colwellia sp. MB3u-8. The sequence goes on along the minus strand of NZ_JACGVA010000070.1, from coordinate 47,943 downwards.
GGCATATTGATCCCCTAAAAGATATTTACTGTGATAAAAGATGAGTGATACCACAAACGGGTATAACTCATTTTATAACTTGTTTAGCTATTGGACCACTCAGATAAGCTTTTACCTTCTGCAACAAGTTGTTTTAATAACGCCGCAGGTTGCCAAAACTCTTCACCGTAGGTTGCACCAAATTGACAAATGGTTTGATAAACTTTCTCTAACCCTATGGTTTCAGCATAAAACATCGGACCGCCTCGAAAAGCCGGAAATCCGTAACCGAATGCGTAAACAACATCAATATCACTTGGGCGTTGGGCAATACCTTCTTCCAGTATTTTAAAGCCTTCGTTGATCAAGGCAAAAGTCAAACGCGCTAATATCGTTTCGTCACTTATTGCTTTGCGCTCAACTCCCCTTTGCTTGGCTTGTGCTTCAATCACTTCCAGTACTATGGGGTCAGCTATACGCTGTCTTGTCTCGGCGTCATAACGATAATAACCTGCACCGGTTTTTTGACCTAAACGGCCCATCTCATATAAAGCATCAGCAATACAATAGCTTCTAACATCGCCTTTTTCTTCATCCGTTAAGCCTTCACGCGCTTTATAGCCAATGTCTATGCCTGCTAAATCGCCGACCGCTAGCGGTCCCATTGCCATACCAAAATTTTGCATAACCCTGTCTATCGCTTCGGGGCTTGAGCCTTCAAGCAAACACAGTTGTGCTTCACGGGCATATTGACGCAACATACGGTTACCAATAAAACCATAACAAACACGCGACAATGCCGGAATTTTTTTAATGGTTTTAGCCATTGCCATCGAGGTGGCTAATACTTGCTCAGAGGTTTTATCGCCACGTACAATCTCAAGTAATTTCATCACATTAGCTGGGCTAAAGAAATGCAGACCAATGACATCTTGGGGACGAGAAGTAGACTCGGCAATTAAATTAACGTCTTGATAAGAGGTGTTACTGGCTAAAATAGCACCGGGCTTACACACGCTATCGAGCTTGGCGAAGACTTGTTTTTTAATCGCTAGATTTTCAAAAACGGCTTCAATCACCAAGTCCATGTCAGCGAGATCGTTATAATCGGTTGTGCCTGTGATCAGCGCTTGACGTTCAGCGGCGAGCTCAGTGGTTAACTTACCTTTTTTAACCGTCATCGCGTAATTTTTAGCGATAATGTCTTTACCGCGTTGCAATGCTTCTTGGTTAATTTCCAATAAGGTCACGGGAATATTGGCATTAACAAAATTCATTGCAATACCGCCACCCATAGTACCGCCGCCAATAATACCGACGCGTTTAATATCTTTAAGCTGGGTGTCTTTGGGTAGGCCTTTAATTTTTGAAGACATTCGTTCAGCAAAAAACAGATGACGTAAAGCAGCCGACTGTGTTGATTGCATGCACTCGACAAACAGACGTCGTTCAACTTTAAGACCTTCATCAAAAGGTTGACTCAAGGCGGCTTCAATACATTCAACAATACGTTGTGGTGCTTCTTGTTGGCGAAAACGTTTACTTAAATGGCCTCGATATTCAGCAAAAAAATCAGCTGAAGCATCTGTTTTATCAACGGCTATATCTCTGACTCTTTTAAGTACCCCACCTTGGGCAATAACGTCTTGGGCAAAATCCAGTGCGGCGCTAAGCAAATCACCTTCAACCACTTTATCAATTAAGCCAATCTTTAACGCGTTAGCTGCCGTGATGGGCGTGCCTGTGGTGATTAAATCAAGTGCCGCTTTCACACCGGCTAATCTAGGTACTCTTTGGGTGCCACCCGCGCCAGGTAATAAGCCTAATTTAACTTCTGGTAAGCCAACCTTGGCGCTAGATAAAGCACAACGATAATGACAAGCCAATGCTGTTTCTAAACCACCGCCAAGTGCCGTGCCATGAATCGCGGCGATAATAGGTTTTGTTGACGCTTCTATAATATCAAGCAGCCCAGGTAATGATGGCAACATAGGGGCTTTGCCAAATTCTGAGATGTCTGCCCCGGCAATAAAGGTACGGCCCTGACAAATTAACACTAAGGCTAAAGAAGCATCGTTTTGTGCTTGTACTACCGCGTCTTGAATACCTAAACGTAATGCATGAGAAAGCGCGTTAACTGGTGGGTTATTTAGACTAATAACACCGATGTCACCCTCTAATTGATAACTAACAACTGACATAAATTCATTCCTTACTTTGAGAAGTTAAACACGCTCAATAACGACAGCGATACCTTGACCGATACCAATACACATGGTGGCTAATGCATAACGGCCACCGGTTTTTTCTAATTGGCGTAATGCCGTCATCATAATACGCGTACCACTAGCGCCTAAAGGATGGCCAATGGCAATAGCACCGCCATTTTGATTAACCCGTGGGTCATCAAAAGCGATACCTAATTGTTTCATGCAACCTAGCGCTTGTACGGCAAAGGCTTCATTAAATTCTAAAACGTCCATATCCGCTAACGTTAAACCCGCTCGCGCTAAGGCTTTTTGTGAAGCGGGAACTGGCCCTAAACCCATAACACGTGGTGGTACACCGGCTATAGCGCCGGCTATAATTCTACCACGCGGTTTAATACCCGCTTTTTCACCCACTTCTTTGCTACCAATAATCATCGCTGAAGCACCATCGTTGATGCCTGAAGCATTACCTGCGGTAACTACGCCATCAAATAATGGTCTTAATTTACTTAAAGCTTCTGCGGTTGAAGCAGGACGTGGGTGTTCATCAGCGGTTACCGAAAGTGCTGGCAACTTACGCCCTTGTGACACTTCAATGGCAATAATTTCATCATCAAAATATCCTGCTACTTTGGCTGCTTCATACTTAGCTTGAGAGCTGGCAGCAAATACATCACAGTCTGCTCTGCTGATATTTAAATCACTGGCAATGTTGTCGGCTGTTTCTGGCATAGAATGACCGCCATAGGCTTTAATAATCTCAGGATTAGTAAAACGTGCCCCCATAGTGGTATCAAACATTTCTTGCTGGCGAGCAAAGGCTGAGCTTGCTTTAGCCAAAACAAAAGGCGCACGACTCATAGATTCAACACCACAAGCAACAAACAAGTCACCTTCATTGGCTTTTACACAACGAGCGGCATCTAAAGCGGCTGATAAGCTTGAACCACACAAACGGTTCACCGTTATACCACCTGTTTCAATCGGTAAACCCGCTAATAGCCCGGCAAAACGCGCGACATTACGGCTGTCTTCGCCTGCTTGATTGGTACTACCAGCAATAACATCTTCATAAAGGCTTAAATCAAAGTCGTTGCGTTGTACTAGAGTTTTTATAAGGTGGGCAAGCATATCATCGGGTCGAACAGAAGATAAAATTCCGCCATGACGTCCAAAGGCTGTTCTTGCGGCATCGTATATATACGCGTCTTTCATAATTTTTCCTAAGTTATAAAGTTGTTTGATAATCAACCAAGACAGGAACGGCGATTAATAATGTCGCCACTTTGTCTTTGTCTTGAACATTTGATAATTGAATATGAACGACCTGGCCTTTTTCTGGATCAAATTCTGCGCTCACTTGAGCCGTAATATGATTGGCTTTGAATAAGGCATTGACGCTAAATTCGGTCGCTTTATTACGTAATATAGGTTTGAATACTTTACCCACCGCTGTTAGCGGAAAGCTGTCGAGTATTTCGATACGTTTTGGAATGGCCGCTCTTTCGTTAATATGTGTTTGGCAATGGTGCAATAATTCAGCGGCTGTGGTTTGCTGGGGATCTTTAACCACCACGTAGGCAACCGGTATCTCTCCTGCATGTGCATCAGGTTGACCAATAGCCACTGCTTGAAGAACACCGGGATGCGCCATTAAGGCATCTTCAATAATCTGGGGATCTATGTTATGCCCGCCACGGATAATCAAGTCTTTTGCTCGGCCAGTTAGCTGAATATGTCCTAGGTTATTAATTAAACCTAAGTCACCGGTATTAAACCATTCACCGTCAACCCATGCTCCTTCATTATCGCTTTCGTTCAAATAGCCTTGAAAGATATTAGGTCCTTTGACCAGAATAATACCGGGTTCATTGCTGCCACAAACACGGCTAATTTTATTATCAATAACGTGGGCAGCAATCACTCGGCTATAAGGTATGCCATTACCCACGGAAACCCCTTCAACATCGTAGCCGGGTAATACTCTAGCGACCACACAAGAAGATTCGGTCATGCCGTAGCCATTGGTAACATTACAATTAAAGCGACGCTGAAAAGATAATTTCAGTTCAATAGGTAAAGGCGCTGAGCCACAAGCCGCATGTTCAAAACAGCTAAGATCAATGTCTTCATCAGGTTGCTGCAGTAAAACAGAAATAATGGTGGGCACGGTAGGAAACCAACACACTTGATATTTATTAACAAAAAACCACCAGTTTTTCACCGTATTAGGGTTTCTAAATCCTTCTGGGGTCATAATAACTACCTGACGACCAACAAAAAACATCGATAAACTGGCCGCAATAACACCAAAAACATGAAATAAGGGTAAGGCATTCAAGACCGCAGATTTACCTTGAAAAGCATTAAAGCCGGCATAAACTTGCACGACAAAACTAATGTTGTAATGCGATAGTTTAGCTACTTTAGGGCGCCCGGTTGTGCCTCCCGTATGAAAGTACATCGCAATATCATCAGCCTTGGGTTGAGAGGTTTTTGTTAATCGTTCACTTGATTGAGCCGATATCGCCTGATTAAAATCAGTGATGGTGATGCGGTTATTATTGCTGGGCCCATAGCGGTTATCTAGGACAAGTATGTGCTCAAGTGATGGCACGCGGGCAATAATCTCATGTACTTTTTTACCTAATTCTGTGGTCTGATCAAGTGAAACAGTAACTAATACTTTTGACTTTACTTCGTTTAATATTTCAACAATGTGATCAACCTGCAACAGGTAATTAATCGGGTTAGCAATACCTACCGCTTGGGCAGCCCACATGCTTAGATGAGTTTCAGCCAAATTAGGCAGTAAAATAGAGATAACGTCTGTACGCTCAACACCAAATGCTTGATAAAGCTTTGCTGTTTGATTCAGTTTTTTGGTTAAAGTAGCAAAAGTAAGGGTATTAGCCACTTCATCTCGATCAGCGGTTAAATGCTCAACTATGGCGATATCAGCAGCATATTCATCGGCCGCATGGCAAAAAATATCGTAGGTTGTTTTACAATGATATCTGTCTTGGTCGTTTATTTTTTCTAAATCAGCAAGTAACTCTAATTCTGTTAGTTTGGACATTAAGCGCTCACTCTAATACAATTTTCATTCATTATTACCACAAGATTAATTACGCAGTAAATCAGTACCTACATTCTGCAATGCGGAACTTGATTTTGCAAGTGTTTTTAAGATACTCGCCAATGTACTTGATAAAACAATGAAATCATAGGCATTCAGTTGAAGAAAAATCAAGAAAGTTGCACCTAAACAAGGGTTTTATTTCATCATATTAATAAAGCTAGATAAGCTCAATCATGTAAAATATAATTCCGCCAAGCGGTACTGTGTGGTATTATTTTAAATGCAATTGCTTAAAGATTTAATACCAAGCTAAATAAAGTCAAGAATCAATAAAATTAACTATCCCTATCAAGCGTTAGTGGCAGCTTCGACAAGGTTTGTCGCCAACAGTGTAAAATGAAACTGTCTAACACGAGTTTTATAAAGCAATGAGTTTTATAATACGGCTTTTAATCTCAACCACTTATGTAAAAGAACATAGCTATGAAGAATATTTCTGACCTGAAGCAAAGTGGCAAAATAACTCACGCCTTTGCTTGGCTGTCACCCCTTTGCCTAGTGATTATTTTTTTTGCCACCTTAATCACTGAATGGACCGGTTACCAGCCACCTGCCCTATTAGCGGTATTCATGTTGATATTATTTATGCTTATCGAATGGAGACAGTTAGATTTATCAACAAAAATCATTGCATGGGTTGCTATGGGCTTAACACTCGTCTTGTTATTATTCTCACAGATATCATTTCATCAACTAGCTAGCCTATCTAGCAGTGTTGTTTTTTTTGCTTTTTTCTTAATTGCCCTCGGCCTATTAAAAGAAGCGGCTTTAAGCTCAAATTCGGTTAATCTTACCGGTCTGGTGCTATTACAACAACACCCCGTTAGACGTTATGCGCTGCTAACCTTTGCCAGTCACATTTTGGGGATATTAATGAGTGTTGGCGCCATTAATTTATTAGGCACCATGATCCAAAGAAGTTTAGATAACAATAAAGATACCGTTGACGCACGCATCAACCGCGTTAGGCAGCGCCGTATGATGCTAGCGGTTATGCGAGGATTTTGCAGCATACCGCTTTGGGCGCCCACTTCAATTACTATTACGCTGTTAGTCACCACTATTCCTGATCTAAAGTGGATAGATATTATTCCTTATGGTTTGTACCTCACCTTAGCGCTACTGTTGTTTGGCATTTGGCTAGATCATGTTCAGGCACCGAAAAACCTTAGCCATCTTGTACCGACCATTTCTAACGATTTATCCGCCTTAAAAGTCAGTTACCCTATTATTGTTGTTGTTATCACCTTGGCTATCATATCTGCGCTGCTGATATTTTCCTCGCCCCTACGACCTATTGCGGCGGTGTTAGTCAGTGCACCGCTTGTCAGCATAGCTTGGATATTTAGCCAGTATCATAAAACAAATAATAAAGTAAACGCCATGCGATTAACGGTGAAACGTTTTAGCACAGACATATTTTTTAGATTAGCCTTACAGCGTTCAGAAATCGTATTTTTTGCCGGTTCTGTACTGATTGGTCGCTTGTTATTAACCGTGTTAGACCTTGACTGGTTTGCGCAACAATTAGCCCATTTACATTTATCTGCTGCGCTGATATTAATTGCCGCTTCATGGCTCATTTTTATCGCCGCGCTGTTATTTATCAGCCCGATGATTTCAGTCACTTTGATGGCTGGGGCGTTAGCTCAATTACCTGGTGTTAACAATATGCCCGTCACTATTGCACTCGTCATGATGGTCACTTGGGCCGTGGTTGCCGGTAGCTCGCCTTCTACTACCTCGGTACGTATTAGCGCTAAAATCACCGGAATTTCTCCTTTTCAAATGGGGGTAAAGTGGAATGGTTTATATAGTATATTAGTGCTATTAGCTTTAGATTTTTTTCTGCTTGTCATGGTGTAATTAAAAAGGGATGTAAACACTATTTATGATAGTTTTTGCTGAGCTTGTAATTTTTAACAACGTGCACTGGTCTGGTAAATAATATTATGATCTTAACCGCAAAGTTTTTCGTATTGTAAATTTAATTTAAATTACCTTTAAATTACGATAAAACCATAAAGGAATACAAATGATGCATAACCTCATCACCTCAAGCCTTACTGCTTTTTTTCTCATGGCAAGCGCAGTGGCAACGTCGACTGCAGTTGCCAATGACAAAAAAATTGAAGCAAATGATCTCGTTGAAATATTCGAAAAGCTAGGTGGCAAACATCCAGGCTATAGAAAAGCACATGCTAAAGGTCTATGTGCCTCTGGTACTTTTGTACCCGCGCCCAATAAGCACTTTACCGGAGCCGCCTTGTTATCGAACGGTGAACTGCCGGTATCTATGCGTTTTTCAGTAGGCGGTGCTAGCCCAAGTAGTGATGAGAAAGCCGCTGGTACGCGTGGTATGGGCATGCAAATTCAACTACCTGATGGCGCTTTGCACACTTTTACCGGTAACAACTTCCCCGTATTTGCCGGCAAAAATCCAGAAATTTTTCATGGTTTTTTATCGACTTTACTGCCTGATGAAAATGGTAAATCTGACCCCGCTAAAACCATGGCATTTGTTGAGCAGCACCCAAGCTTACAAGCTCACGTTATGTGGAATAAAAACGCTAAAACAGCCGCGTCATTCGCCAATACTGAGTTTTTTGGTTTGCATACCTTTTACTTTGACCAAGCCAATGAACAACAAACTAAGTTTCGCTGGAATGTTAAGCCAAGCTTAGGGGTAAAAACACTAGAAAAATCTGAGGCTGATAGCATGCCGACTGAGTTTTTAGCTGATACTTTTGCGCAACAACTTAAAGATGAAACCGTTAGTTTTAGTATTATGGCGAGCTTAGGTGAAGCACAAGATAGCGACATTGACCCCTCACAACAGTGGCCTAGTGAACGCCCTCAAGTGAGCCTGGGTACGGTAACCGTTAAAACAAGTGGTGGCGATACCTGTAATAATACTAACTTTGATCCTAATGTGATGTCGGCAGGCTTTACACCCAGTGCTGACCCTATATTAAGAATGCGCTCGCCTGCTTACGCTATCTCTTTTGGTAAAAGATTGAGTGGTCAATAAATAATTTTTTAAGTGTTAAAAGCGTTTATTACAAATCGCTGTACTGAAAAATGAATGAGGGGGTAGTTTATGCTACCCCTTTACTCTTGAAACTTAATAATCAAGAGCAAAGGATGATAGCCGCTTTTAGCTAAATTAAAAGCAAGCTATATAAAAGTAAAATGTATCTTTTAAAATTGAGTGAGAATTGAGTGAAAATTGAGCGGAAATTAAAAGTGACTTAATCAATTTAACTCGCACTTAACATTATATTTCAATAAGAATGCTACATTTACATATAACTACAGGTTATTACAAAATATAAAATAATGCTTTTATATTATATGAGATAATCATATTAATGACTGAGATCTACATCTAGTGACCTATTAACGTGACGTATGAAATAGGTCACTAGATAAATGAATAAGGAAACAATAACGTGTCTACACCTACACTTTTTTCAACGACAACATTCGCTAAAAAGCCCCTAAAAAATCGTTTCGTTCTTGCCCCGTTAACCCGCGGTCGTGCAGGTCCAACTCGCGTCCCTAATGAATTAATGGCAGAGTATTATCAGCAGCGCAGTACGGCTGGCTTAGTAATTGCTGAAGCGACCGCTATATCTGAAGAAGGCAATGGTTGGGTAAACTCACCCGGTATTTATAGCCAAGAAATGGTCGAGGGTTGGCAGACAATTACTGAGCGTGTACATCAGCAAGGCAGTCAAATTATTCTTCAACTTTGGCATACCGGACGAGCATCTCATAGTGACTTTCATGACGGTGAATTGCCGCTATCCGCTTCAGCAGTAAAAATTAATGGCGATCAAATTCATACCCCTGAAGCTAAAAAAGACTATGAAGTGCCACGCGCTATGACAGTGCAAGATATCAAAAGAACAGTGGAAGACTTTCGCAAAGCCGCTGAGAATGCAAAGGCAGCAGGCTTTGATGGCGTTGAAGTTCATGCCGCTAACGGCTATCTCATTAATCAGTTTCTTGATGCTAGTACCAATCAGCGTGACGATGAGTATGGCGGTAGCATTGAAAATCGTACGCGCTTTTTAAACGAAATACTTGAAGCGGTATTAACGGTATGGCCTGCGGAAAATGTGGGTAGCAGAATTTCGCCCAATGGCGTATTCAATGATATGGGCTGTGATGACTACAGAGCATTATATACTCATGTTATGCAGCGTTTTACTCATTACCAGCTTGGTTTTGTGCATATTATGGATGGCTTAGCTTTTGGTTTTCACGAACGTGGCGAGCCAATGACCCTAGAAGATTTCAGAAGTTTATATCATGGCCTTATTATAGGGAATTGTGGCTATGACCAGGCAAAAGCTGAAGCGGTAATTGGTTCAGACAAAGCGGATCTGGTAGCTTTTGGTCGCCCCTATATTGCTAACCCAGACTTACCTCAGCGTATGCTTAATAACTGGCCATTGGCGCCATCTGACGATGCGAGTGATTGGTATGGTGGCGGCGCTAAAGGTTATACTGATTATCAAACCTACAAGTCAGCTTAGGTTTACAACATAATCGCAGGGACAAAGTTGCAGATTGTAGACCTGTCCCTGTTGATACTGCTTAGGCGCTACATCATTAATAAAGTCTAAGGGGTAAATTATTTGTGTGGTATTTGTCCTTTAAGGTAACAAATACCACCTTTACTACTGAGCCCATTGCGACAAAAGTAATAATATAACTAGTGCCACATACGTACAATGCAGGAATAAGCCCTAATGAGTCAGAGCGAAAGTACTGACTAAACTACAAAACTGTGGCCAGTTTTACTTGACCACTACAATCTCTCCTGAAAGCTCATTGCTGGTGGCATTTTATCTTGTAAGACAAAAGAACGCATCAAACAGAAGCTAATGTGCTCTACCGATATGATGAAATGGATTGGTTTTTGATGCCTAACGCTCAATTAGCCCCGCTGAATTGCTTGTATGCATTGTACAGCCAAGAGCAAACATTAATGAAATTTTCTAATAAAAAGCTCAAACTCATCAATAGGCACAGGTTTACTAAATAAATACCCCTGAAAGTAAGTGCATCCATTAGTAAGTAAGCGCTGTTTCTGCCCTTCTGTTTCAACACCTTCAGCAATGACACTTACATCTAGGCTATGTGCCATAGCAATAATGGTGCGAATAATGACTTCATCCTGGATGTCAGTGACAATATCACGTACAAATGATTGATCAATTTTAAGTTGATAAATGCGTAATTTTTTTAGGTATTGTAATGATGAATAGCCCGTACCAAAGTCATCTAATGAGATTTTAATGCCCATTTCACTCAGAGTATTTATAGTATCAATGATTCTTTCAATGTTATCTACAAACATACTCTCGGTCAATTCCAGCTTAAGCCTAGTCGGATTAATGCCATAACGCTGCACTGTTGCATGCACTTGCGCTACAAATCCTATTTGAAATAATTGTTTAGCACTCACATTGATTGACAAGGTGAGTTGATGTGTCAGTGGGTCTTGCTCCCATAGTTTCAATTGTGCACAGGCAGTTTCTAGCACCCATTGGCCAATGGCGATAATGAGTCCTGTTTCTTCGGCTACTGGAATAAAGTGTAAAGGAGAAATTATGCCGTTTTTGGGATGCGGCCAGCGAATTAAGGCTTCTGCACCAAAGGGACGCCCTGTGCTGTCAACTTGTACTTGATAGTGTAATTGGAAATGCTCTTCCTCAATGGCTCTGCCTAGCTCGTTTTCAAGATTAACACGAGCCGTAATCATCTCTTGCATCGTTGAGCTAAAGAAGCTCAACGTATTACGGCCTTTGCTCTTAGATTGATACATGGCAATGCCTGCCTGCTTTAATAGTTCATTTGCCGCGAGTTCATGACCCATGAACAGTGTAGCCCCTATGCTAGTGGTATTTTGGTAGGAGTGTTCGTTCAGTTGATAGGTTTTGTTAAGCGTAAGGAATATTTTTTCTGCGACATGGTTGATTTTAACCGCAGCTTCGATGGCACTCGCGCTTAAGTTTTCTAGCACTATGACAAACTCATCACCTCCTATACGAGCAATAGTATCTTCTTCACGTATACAGGCAATTAGTCGTTGCGCTACCTGTTGCAGTAACAAATCACCAACATCATGTCCAAGCGTATCATTGAGGTTTTTGAAGTGGTCTAAGTCGAGAAACAATAGTGCACCACTTTCACCACTACGCGCACTGAAGGCTAACGCATGATTAAGCCTATCGAATAATAAGCTGCGGTTAGCTAGCTCCGTCAGCACATCATAATGAGCTAGCTTCAAGGCTAGGCTCTTATTCTCATCGTTTTGCAAGCTCAGTGATTTATTAGCAATATCGAGTTCAGCCGAACGTTTTGCTTTTTTATCATTTTGAAAGCTTAGTTCTTTAAAGCTCAGTTTTCTATTGGCGTTAAATAGTTCAGTCGGACATTTTTCTTTTTCATCATGTTGAAAGTTCAATTTTTTACCCGCGATAACTAGTCTAGCCACAAGCTTTGCTTTTTCATCATGTTGAAAGCTCAGTTCTTTATTGGCGATAACTAGTTCAGCCACAAGCTTTGCATTTTCATCATGTTGAAAAATAAGTTCTTTATTGGCGATAACCAGTTCATCGGCACGCTTTGCTTTTTCATCATGTTGAAAAATCAGTTCTTTGTTGGCGATAACCAGTTCATCGGCACGCTTTGCTTTTTCATCGTGTTGAAAGCTCAGTTCTTTATTGGCGACAACCAGTTCAGCGGCACACTTTTTTTCTTTGTTTTTTTGAGTCACTTTGTATTACTCACTTTACTGACTTAAGTCAGTAATATTTTTTTTGTCTTACCTTTTTATATATTTACACTAACAACGTTCATAGGGATTTTCAATGTCAAAAAAAAGCAAGGATCTAGCCTTGTAAAACTGGGGTCAGGGTCAACTTTAAAACTGGGGTCAGGGTCAACTTAAGTCTAGTCTTTAGCATTTGATTAATTTAGAAGCTAAAAATTGAACGACTTAGTGTTGAGTTATTAGGCTAACTAATGCCACATTCCGGACGTTTTTATGAATGAAAAATCGACCTCAAAACAGTCAGCAAAGATACGATAGCGGACGTTCCCAGCAGATGTGAATATGTGGCTTTTGATGATGGATTTTTGCCAGTAAGTCGTTCAGCCTGAGTGTGAACAATGCCACCAAAGCAGTCACTCGACAAAAATATTTTTTTGGTTTAAAAAGAAGAATTACACTCAAGTAGTGCTAATTATTTAACGATATTAGCCAGAAGTATTTACCTATCTATTTTAACAAAGGATACTTAATCCTATGGTGATGCTTTACAGGTATTTCTTATGGTAAATGAGTTAACAAACTCCAACCTATTGGATGAATCATTTAGTTGGTTATGCAAACAACGCAAACACTTCCCTGCTAATAGTGATGTGTGGCATTGTCGATTTCATTGGCAAAGTATCAAAGCCAAATTAATACATGATTTATCAACGAATCGTTTCATTTTTCAACCACTACAAAAGGTAACAAAAGCTTCAGGTGAAGTTATTCACTTATGGACATCAATCGATAGTGTGGTATTGAAATTGTTATCATTGGTGTTATCACATTATTTACCGTCATCTAAGCTGTGTACACACTTAAAAGGGCATGGTGGTAGTAAACAAACAGTAACTTCAATACAAGCTGAAATACCGAATAATACCTTTGTATTTAGAACGGATGTTAAATCGTATTATGAGTCCATCAATCACGAAATATTGTTAGACAAGTTATCGGTTTACATTAAAGATAAAATGGTGATGAACTTATTATCACAATACTTAAAAAGAAGTGTTGAATCAGGTGGTTTATTTAAAGATATAAAACAAGGTATATCATCAGGTTGTCCGTTAAGCCCTTTGATATCGAATTTTTACCTTTATGAGTTAGATAAATAAATGGAAGATAAACCTGTTTTCTATCGACGTTACATGGATGACATTATTGTATTATCACCAACAAGGTGGAAATTACGTAAAGCCATAAAAACGGTCAACCGACATTTTGAAATACTAAAGTTAAAACAACACCCTGATAAAACTGATATTGGTAGAATTAGCCATGGTTTTGATTTTTTAGGTTATCAATTTGGGCAAGAAAAAATAACGGTTTCAATACGAACAATACAAAATCACATACGTCGAATAACGCAGCTTTATGAGCAAAAAAAGCATCTACCAAACTGGAAGATGCTTATTGATGATTATCGACAACATTGGGTTACATGGGTTTATTCAGGCATACCGTCGTCGATAATTAATTTCGATACTGAATCAGTAGAATTAAGATTGTTTCTTAAATCGACGTGATGCTAAACCAATCATTCCTAATGCAAAAATCGCAAGTGTCGATGGTTCCGGGACATCAGTAGCCTGGGCAAAAGTGACCGTCTCTAACTCAAGGAGTTTGAACTGGCTTAACCCAGCACCGCCTAAAATGTTTACGTTCCCGTTGTAGTAGGCTGACGCGTTATTTGCGTAACCGGCGCTATGAGTACCTGCACCATTAACACCGATAGCATGAGCGTATCCGCCCGTCAAATTGTGTCCGCCCCCGAATGTAGGAAAATATGAGTCTAACGTTACTATGGCTACGTTAGCATTTAGGGTGTTGACTAACTGGCGGGAGTTGTTGGTTAGGTTGAATATAAATGCATTATCCGTTTTGCTATATGTCCCGTCCGCGTCCCAGGCGATGTCGGTGTATCCTCCTAACAATGAAACGACGCCAGTTGTGTCTATAACTTTCATTATTGATACCGTGTCGAGTACGCCATCCACGCCATCATGCCACTGTTGGGGCGTAGCTCCTGTCGTACCGTACCAAATGCTATCCCAATCCAGATCACCTTGACCTAACCATGACTCTAGCTGTGTAGCGCCAGCATCATCTAGCAAAACGCTACTTGCATCTATAATACCAGAGTGTGCCGGGAAACTGCCGACGGCTATCGCTAGGCTAGCCAGCGCTACATTTAAAAATTTAAATTTCATTTGTGTTCCTTATATCCCTTTCCATAATTTTGGTAGGTAATCGTTGTTAAAGTAATTTATGAATCCCCGCACATTAATACAAAAATCATGCCAAACTTAAAATATCAAACAATTTCAATGTGATGATAATTTAAAAATTTTAAATTATGTAAAACTGTAAAATAACCTGACACCAAACAACTCATCAATCAGCTGAATTGATGGCATAATATTAACAAACTGTAACTTAAATTGGTTTTAGTATATAAACATAATTAGATGATTAAATTCCATCTTCAACATAGCAACAAGAATTATAATTATTAACTTTAAGCCACCTAAAATAGCCACTTCAGTAGTGTAATTGATTAAAACTAAGTGGTGCTAATTGTTGTATTTCATCACTTCAACACTGCTACAGAACAATATATTCAATAGCTTTCCACCACCTACAAAAGGACTTGTAATCAGTTGGCTTAAAATGTCATTCGTTGCTATCACTACAAACACAAGATATTGATTTTAATTAATAAATCATATGCTCTTATATTAATGATTTTCGAATAGCACAAGGTAATAAAATTTAATATATGCGTACTGACGGAGTTTTATCCGTTGTTAGGGGAAGTTAAATATTGTCAAAGTGATCTTTGACTTATAACTGTAACTTTAGCTTGATTGTTAACATCTAAAATTTGAATTCCACAGTCGGCTTTGAGCTTAAACCCGACCCACAAATGAGCAAGGAATTTCAGTTAGTATTGCCATAATTATGGTCAAGGATACACAAAAGCTAATGACCGCTTATGGCTATCAGTTGTCGTAATACCCTATGACCGCTTTGGTGGCTTTATTGCCAGTCGATAGGGCACTGGTTAAGAAATGAAATCAGCGTCTCTTGCAAGCTCTTTGCAGTCGTTCGCAGTAAAATGATATCTGACTCAACCAAGCTAATATCGTGCAGTCAACATTATTACTGACATGCCATCAAACGCCTACCTTTAGCCAAATTAAGGAGTGTCAGGTTTTTTTACACACAATAACGCCCTGTAAAAGTTGAAATTCCCTTCAGCCCAGTGTTTACTGGTTTTTTATCCCAATGCATGTGTCCATTTATTTTACATATCCATATATCTGGAAAATCAAAAAACTCGCTAAAACATTGTATTAGAAGATCGACTTTCTGCCCCGGCTCCTATGGCAAGTACCAGAGGCAGGGCACTAAAAACCGTGGTAAAACCGGTCATGACTATCGGCCGAAAACGCTGAGTAGATGCTTTACGCAAGGCCACCTGAAACGCATAACAAAGCGCCAGCAAGTCCTATCAACATCAAACCTAAGCCATTAGCTCAAATATCCATGACTGCTTACCTAATTAATTGCTATTTTTCAAAAGATTAGTGTCAGAAACTTTTACAAACTTAAAAACATTAAAATTACTGATTTTTTAAGTTATTGAAATAATATAATATTATATTTTTGGCATGGTAAATGCTTTATCATGGTACATGCTTTATATTATTTATTTGATGACGCATCAAATTAGCAATTACCCAAGCGTACAAATATACGAAGGAATTAAAGGGAGTATCAAATGAAAAATATATTTTTAACCGGCGGTTTACTTTTGGTCATGTCCACTAGTGCCGCGGCAACTTTTATAACACCAGACAGTGTTTTTTCATCTAACAGCGCTAGCAATACTGCAAATGTACTAATTGAAAATGCATTAGATGCGACCTATTTAGCACCTATGCCGGGAAGTGGGGGGTACGGAACATCCACCTATGCCAACCAGTCATTTAATACATGGACGTTTGATTTCAATACTGCTACTAATCTCGATACCGCTTATATTTGGGATTACTATGGCCATAGTCCAACGGAATGGAGCCTAAGTTTTTTTAATGCAGCTAGTGGTGGTGGTAGCACATTGTCTTCACATAATTTTTCCATGCCAAATCCAGCCCCGGACGCTCACGACAGTGATCTATACACAATCAATTTCGCGCCTGTAGCCGACGTGATGTCCGTCACCCTAACAAATACAAATACTTCTGTACGAGGAGGCGTCGGCCTTGCTGAAGTTCACTTTGGTGGAGAGGCTGCGACGCACGTACCCGAACCATCAACCCTTGCTATCTTTGCATTAGGTTTAATGGGTCTAGCATCACGTCGCTTTAAGAAACAAGCTTAAGTAATAGGTGCGTTTCACTGTCTATATCCAGTCTGGACGACCGTATGCCTGAATAAAAACATGTAACCAACCTTGTCGATAATCATCAATAACCGGCGATAAGGGGCAGCCTCTGGATATACCGCATGGTATAGACTTAAACGTACGGCCCCTTTCAACGCTGCGTTTCACAACCTGCACTAAAAAGCGCCAGATAGACGGGTCGGCCATGTCTTTATCAAGCGGCCTGAGCAATATTGTATGGTCAATGGTCTCATAGTAGCCCTTCACATCAGTTTTCATCACGTCGTGATAATCCGCCATGGCCTTTGATATGTGTACAGTGCGGGGATAATGCCAATGCATCGGCTAAGGCCATGGCTAACATCTTTAATACCAGGGCATCTTGTGATGACCACACATGAATACTTTCACCATCGGCTTTAGTCACCACGCTCAGTGGCAGAAAGGTGTAATTCTGCTTGTTGAGTTTTTTTAGCAGTTCCTGTCGAATCCTGTGCCAATGAAAACGCAGATGCCAGATGTCTGCATTGGCGGGAAAATTAACCCGCTGCTTACACAACCATGAGTAGGCTGTATTGAGTGTGGTTGAGTTAAAGATAGCGTTAAGGTTTAGTGCCAACAAAGGGTGTTAAGTCTTGTCTTTTGCCATTGAAATGATTCTGCTCACGCCAGTGTAGCTTAAACACACATCACCTAAAACTGAGAGAAAAAGCCTACGTTCTGCATCTTCTTCATAGATATATTCTTAACGATCACCACGCGAAGTGACGTGGTAAAGCGCGCCTGTGTATTCCATTCTTAATGGTCTAGACATTTCAAACTCCTTTTGAAATTTGTTTGGCCTAACTTATGCGCTTCATCATAGAGGCAAAAGGCAAGACCTGACACTCTATTTTGACACTCTATTTGATGTGATGTGTATTTCTTTGAGTTTCCATGTGCTGAATAGTATTTACTGGGGTGGCCCCGACATTTACGCTACGCTAGTTAAATTTCTCTTTTGATGTTTCATTTTCTAGTGTTTTCCCAGTATGCCATATATTTTTCTATTAATTTACCTACCGTACCATCTTCTTTTAGCTCAGCAAGCCTTTTATTGAAATATACTATATGATTGATAAATTTAGATTTATTTGAAAAGGCTTGATAAGCGGCAGGAGTAATTACAGGTTTTGGCAAGTATTCAATTTCATTTTGGAGTCCCATTTCTATCATTTGGGTTCTTCCAGAATATAATCCGAGAATTACATATTCAAGACGGTCTAAAACAATCATTTTTAGAGCTTGCCTAATTTCTGTAACTTGATAAACCTTAAGGTTATCTTCTGCATATAAGTCAAATTCCTTTCCAAAAGAGTCACCTATAATTGCTCCACCTTGTTTACCCACAAGATCTTTCCATTCAGTAAATGAAAATGATTTTCCTTTTTTAACAAATATAACAACTGGATCTAAGGTATATGATTCATTGGGATATATGAGATATTTAAGGCGTTCGTCATTCTTATATATACCTAAAATCAAATCAACCCCCCCAGTTTTAGCAACTTTCTGAAGACGCTTCCATGGGCCGACAGCTATTGAATTTACTTTTATCCCTAGCTCTCCAAATATGATAGAAGTTAGCTCTGCACTTACCCCTATAATCTTATCCCCCTCTTTCCACATAAATGGAGGATATTGATTATGCCCTGATGCTATCAGAACTTCCCCTGAATATGCTGAAGTTGATAACACCATCATAATGGTTAGAATTAACGAAAATATTGTCTTTTCCATATGTCCTTAATAAAAAATAACCAATAAAAACTCACTGAATCAGCACCTTATGAAACCATCTTAATTTAATTCATCTAAACATTGAGGAAAGGTTAGCAACAACGTCCAAATAATAGCAGGAAAAATTTGAGACTAAGTGAAACCTAGCCAACTGTCACTCCTACCTTATTTACTTTCACTTAACTGACCTTAGTATCAAGATGTTACCATGTTTATTTTTTAAACAACAGAAGTAGAATTCTTCCCCACGTTACTCACTTAACTTAAAACTCTGAGCCTTAAAACCAAAATAAACTGGAACAACTAATTGCTAAAAGTGAAAATAGGCTTGAAAAAAATAATAGATAATTTGAAAGAAACACCATTATCCAAACCAAAAAATCATCTTAACTCTAAACGTTCAGTTGAGCGCCGAACTTGCAAGGAAATTTTGCCAAATTAGTGTCGTTTATTTGGGTCAAGATCACTGTCGTAAGAGCTGTCGTTTAAGAAACAAATGCTAAGCTAACGTCCGCTCAAGTATCTAAACTGCCTTTAGCAGGGATGAATTTGGTTCACAAAGAACGACCGTTTTATGGCAATTGTTAGCCTTACTTCTTAGTGGTCAATGGTCATTATTAGTGACCCCCTTCATTTACAGTAAAGAACTTTATTGCTCGGCTATTGGCACAGAGTTATTAACTAACGGGATTGGTAAATAACTCTGTGCCAATGTAGCTTAATCAGCTAGTGTCATGAGAACACCAATAAAGACTGTAAATCTACAATTTTAATAACGGCAAACCATATAATATGGTGAAATATTAGGTTAATTTGTTGTGGTTTCCCATAATGACAGTGTTACTTGAGCCAAGTGCATAGGCATGTAACTTTATTTATATTGCCTATGGAGTAGTTGCTACTCAATGTGGCTTTAGCAAAGATACAGTAAACAACTTTATTGTTCTCCTACACTAATGCTCACTAGGATAAGGTTGATTTGAGTTTTGGTATTGAATATGTGCCAACGACATGTGCAACCGCTTTTTCATCACCTTCAGAATATAAAGAAACTTCACCAACGATTAGTGACTTCCCCACTTTTAACAGAGTACATTTAGCAATAATATCTTTCGTTGATGAGGGCTTTCTCATAAAGTTAATTGTCAGACTGGTGGTAACCGCAAGTGCAACTATGCCTATTTCACCTAGAATAGCGACGTATAAAGCACAATCAGCAACCGTCATTAAAACCGGGCCAGATACAGTACCACCTGGCCTTAATTCATCAAATCCAACCCTGTGTCTTACCCTTGCTGACTGTGCGCCAACAGCTTCAACAGTGCACTTAGCCTGAGGAAAGTCTGTTTTCATAAAATTTTCAATTTCTTGCTTAGTTGCCAAAATAGTTCTCCAAAATAGTGCTTCAAAAAAGCCCAGACAAGGGCGAATAATAGCTTAACGTGTCAAGCCTAGTGTGTGCCTACGCCTTGAAATAATTTCGCTTTATTGTCTTATTAGCGGTAACTAATAATAGCCAGCAACAATAAACAATAAACAATAACAATAGACAGTAAACATTTTAAGGACGCTTAAGTTCTATAGTTTTAGCTGTTAAGCTAAAGTGATTTCCACCCATTTTACCAACAGAATCAATTAATTCTTGCTTTATATTGCCGTCTTCATATAAGTCATCTCTGACATAAACGCACTTTACATCCAAAAGAATAACCGTGCCACCCGTCGGCAAATCACTGATCGGAATTATTTCTCTTAAGGTACACTCGTAACGTATGGGTGAGTCTTTCACTGAGCGCGGCATTACTTGCTCACTAGCGCAGCGCTCAACGTTAGCGAAATCGAATTCACTTTCATCTTTATCAAGACTGGCACTGGTCAGGTTCATTTTTTCTAATAAAGCGGAGTTAACTATATTGACCACACATTCGCCGGTTGCCATTAAGTTTTGCAAGGTATCTTTTTCAATACCACTGCGCTGCGTTACCTGGGTATAAAGCAGCACAGGAGGATTACAGCTGGCAACAGTGAAAAATGAATAAGGGGCTAAATTATCAATACCCTCGGGTGAACGGGTGCTAATCCATGCAATGGGTCTGGGCGTTACGCCGCCATTGAGGAGACGATATTTTTCTTGGTTTTCTAATACTGAGACATCAAAAATCATTGGTTACTCCATCTCCTAGTGTTCAAGTTTAACAGCAGATACTCTAGGCTTTCTTTACCGCTAATACGCTGTTTTCCCGCTAAAAAAAATAAGTGACTATGATAAATTAAGGCTATAAATTTCAACAAGAAATTACAATAAGAAATGACTAAAGGTTTTGCAGCGCTACCGCTAGCAAAACCTTTAGCAAACTTATTGCTGTTTTACTTTAACTGCTTAAGCTAGTCACGTTGGTACAAAGCCTCAATCGTACTTGATTCTATCGTGTGTATATTTATCATGTAGCCTGCTAATGCACCAGAAGCGTTTTCTGGTAAGTCAATTTTCGCTAGCGAAAGTGCATGTATTGTAAAGCGGTAGTGATGTAAACCGTCGCCTTTAGGCGGGCAAGCGCCACTAAAAGCGGCAATACTGAAATCATTTTCTATTTGAGTACTACCTTTAAGGGCACTATTTTTTTTATTCGCTGCCCCCCTGGGTATTTCCAACACAGTCAGCGGAATATTTATTACCTGCCAATGCCACCAACCACTACCTGACGCTGTATCAGGATCATAAGCGGTAATGGCAAAACTTTTTGTGCCTTCGGGCGCGCCAGACCATTTAAGGTGTGGCGACAGATCGTCTCCTGAACAACTATAGCCTTTAAATTCATGTGTTTTAGCCATAAATTCTCCTTGCGCAATATCCTGACTAGATAATGTCAGCGGCGCTGAAAATGCCGTTGATGAAATGCTAAGTGATAAAACTGAAAAAAATTTAAGTGTATTAAACATAATAACCCTTTTTTATAGCTATGTAATTTGCTCGAAAACGCCACTTAAAGGCATTCGCCACTCTTTTACATCGACTTGATCTTGGCAGTACCTACATGGATCTAGGTCCTTATTTTTTGTCTGCAACAAAAAAATGCCCCTATATCCTATACATAAAAAATCCGATGATTAACCTCATCGGATTTTTCTCCTTAGTCCATAAAGCCAGCATTAAGCCTTTACGACTAAAATGCCTGAGTGCCTATAGCTTTATACTGTCTTTAAAGATTATTCAGCAAATTTATGCACAACACTTAATTTAAAAGTACGACCTAAAGGATTATGTGTGAACGGGTCATAGTTTAAATCTAAACGAGCAAAAGAAGGCTCTTCATCCGTTAAGTTACTCACGGTTAAGTTCAATTTGGTCTGATCTTCATTAAAGCGATAGTTATAACTTAAATCAAACTGTACCTGGCTATCAATGACTTGACCTCGAGTGTTAGTGGTAAATAACTCCTCTCGTTCATCTTTATAATCACCAACATAATAAGTAGATAAGCTAACATTGTGATTATCAAAATCAAAACTATTGATCATAGTCGCTTTATACTTGGGTATTGGACGATTCGAGTTAGTCTTGTTCAGGAAACCAGCCGCGTCAAAAGTTTCAGACAAACCATCGCCACTGACTTCGTATTCAGCCGTATAGGTTCCATTCATGTTTAAGGTCCAGTAGTCGGTAACATTTAACCGTAATTGCACATCAACACCACTGGTTTTAACATCAGAACCATTGATTATATTAGTTTCAATTCGCTCTACTGTCTTTGCGTTACCAGGCTCTGTCCATCGCACTTGGTCAACATAAGGTTGCTTACCGGCAACGGCAGCTGATAATACCGCATTATAATTTTCAACAATAATGGGGTCGCTTAGATCAAATGACCAAAAATCAACTGTTGCGAATAAACGGTCGCCCCAAAATTCACCAATAATGCCAAAGTTTAACGCAACCGCTGATTCAGGCGCCAAAGCATTATTACCTTGAGTATCTACGGCTTTAAAAGCACCTGCAGCCCCCACATAAGAAAGAGTTGTATTAGTCCCTTCTAATTGATTTAGTGTTGGTCCTCTAAAAGTAGTACTAGCAGAGCCACGTAATGAAAAATTATCATTTATGGTATATTGCGCTGATACTTTTGGATCTATGGTATTACCGACTTCTCCGCCGTAATCCTCATATCGCAAAGCAACTTGCATATTTAAATCGTCTGATACCGGTAACGCAAGCTCACCAAATACGGCAAAAATACTTTGAGATGAATCTTGATTTAGCTCACCACTACGAAAATGAAAAACACCAGTAGGGTTTGCACAATCTGTTTCTCCAAGCACTGGACATGGATTTATGGCTAAATTACCTAAGTCATTAACTTCATTAGTAAAAGACTCATTTCGATACTGAGCGCCTACGGCAAACTCAACAATGCCACCATCCAATTCAAAACCTGTGTCTCCCGACACTAAGCCATCAAGCACAAATAATTCTGTGGCTTTTTGTGAAGTTCTTGTGCCTGAAACATAATCTAATACTTCTTGAGAGTTGGCTAATGCCGGATTGAAATTTGGATTAGTGACGCCATTAGAAGCCGATGTTTCAATGCCGTTAGAAAATGGATTAAAGTATAAACAGCCATTGGCACCTGGCACACCTGCTTCCATATCACAATTATCGCCGCCATAACCTAATAACGCATTCTTTAATGGCACAATTAATGTGTCTGGGTTACTGACATAATCAAGTTTTGAATTTGAATAAGCAAAACTAGTTTCCCAGTTATAGCCATTATCAAATTTACCTTCTAGATCTGCAGCAATACGGTAAGTTTTATAGTCTAGACCACCTTCACTTGAGGGTCCCTCAACACCTACAGTACGACCAATATAAGCGACACGGTCTAACGACGGATGAGGAGCACTAGCAAATTCTGGATTGCCAGCCACTAATGCTTGCCATGCAGGATGATAAGTCGGTACATAACGGTCGGAAAAATCAACAAGCTTTTGTGGTGGATACGAAGGTGAGCCATAAGTGGTAGGCACCTCAGTCTCTGAATATAACACTTCAACATGCAGATTAACGCCACTTTTAAAGTCGTGACTTAATTCGCTAAATACTTTCAGATGTGTATCACCATCATTCAAAGCTGAATAGGGACTATATTGGAATTTACATACACCCGCGATAGTTCCCCCTAATGATTCACAGCCAGGATCCATCAAGTATTTAGGTTGTGAATTATCACCGAGCCAAGCCGCATTAAATATCGATGGTGGATTACCGATTGATGACCAACCCCCTTGTGGGTTAGTGGCAAAGTCTTGTACCGCCCAATCTTTATCTCTGGTGTTGATGGTATTGGTTTTATCATAGCTAACAGAAGTTACCCAATGCGTATCATCATTGCCTAGTCCCCAAATGAAACCTAAGCCGTAATCACCGTCACTATCTTGTAAGCTTTTATAGTCAGCTTTTATTTCTAGGCCTTCGAAATCACTTCGGGTTGAAAAGTTAACTACACCTGCAATGGCATCAGAGCCATATATAGCTGCTGCACCTTCTTTTAACATGTCGACTCGTTTAACCGCCATAGAAGGAATGTCTTGGGTGTTAACATAAAACATTTGTTGATCAACAATAGCGTAAGGGTTGAAGGTATGTCTTTTGCCGTTAATTAACACTAAGGTACGGCCTGCTCCTAGTCCTCTTAAATTGATATTGGAAGTCCCTTCAGTACCATTAGAACCATATTGATTTGAATTACCTTGAATACCAGAGCTAATTGACAATTTCTGAGTCAATTCAACAATAGAGGGAGAGCCAATTTTTTCTAAATCAGCTCGACTAATCGTTTGCACAGGTGCTGAGGTTTCTAGTGCCGAACCTTTTAAATGAGAACCTATCACTTGGATTTTCTCAATATCTTTTTTGTTTATCTCTTTTACTTCTTCGGCATACAAAGCACTACTTGCCATGATTCCAAGCGCTGCGCTAATCGCGATGGTTATGGAGTTTCGTTTTAGTCTGGTATTTTTCATTTGTTTCCCCTGTTATTCATTTTATTTTATTTTATTGTGATTATAATATTTTCAATTAATGACTGTTTTTCTCCAACAGCTATTAATTTTTCTGCTTACTGCACTAAATTACCCTTAAGGTTTTACTTGCATCGTCATGATAATTCAGCCATTCAATCGTTATAAAGACTCAGTAAAAAAGCCTAAAAAACACTGCCTTCAAAAATCGATTTAAGTGATACTAATTCTGCGTAGCGGAATATGCAAGCACTTTATTTAGCCATTGGTTCCACTAATTTCAATTTAACCTAACATTAACAAAAATAATATAAAGCTAAAAATAAAACTAATATTATCTAGTAAGAGAATATCTAGTAAGAGAATATTTAGTCAGCGAATATAATGTGATTAGCTGCAATTACACCTTGATATTTATTTAACCCTATGTTCCACTGTGCGGAACCCAGAGCTTTTACAATAGAGATTAAAAAATGATTCGAGATCAAGAAATGTTGGATCAGTTTCTAAACAGTATTTCAAAATTCGTTAGAGAGCGGTTAGTTCCTGCGGAAAATGAAGTGGCAGAAAACGATGCTATTCCAGATGATATTGTTCAAGAAATGAAAGCCATGGGTTTGTTTGGTATGACAATCCCAGAAGAATATGATGGTTTAGGTCTAACAATGGAGGAAGAAGCGCTGGTCGCTATTGAGTTAGGTCGAACATCACCTGCTTTTCGCTCCCTCATTGGTACTAATAACGGTATTGGCTCGGCCGCTATTGTGTTTGATGGCACTGAAAAACAAAAACAAAGCTATTTACCTAAGTATGCCTCAGGTGAAATTATTGGTGCTTTTTGTTTAACTGAACCCGATGTTGGCTCTGACGCCTCTGCCGTGCAAACAACGGCAATAAAGCAAGGCGATGAGTATATTATTAATGGTACCAAGCGTTATATTACTAACGCGCCAAGAGCTGGAACCTTTACCGTGATGGCTCGCACCGAGCCATCGATTAAAGGCGCTAAAGGAATATCAGCTTTTATAGTAGACGCGTCGACTCCTGGTATTACCCTTGGGCCTAAAGATAAAAAAATGGGTCAGCAAGGTTCTCATACCTGTGATGTTATTTTTGAGAATTGCCGTGTCCCGGCCGAAAATATTATTGGTGGTGTTGCCGGCAAAGGCTTTATAACATCAATGAAAGTATTAGACAGAGGTCGCCTGCATATTTCAGCATTAAGTGTCGGTATTGCCGAGCGATTAATTGACGATGCCTTAAGATACGCTATAGATAGAACGCAATTTGGTAAACCTATTGCTGAGCACCAAATGATTCAAGTGATGTTAGCAGACAGTAAGGCTGAAGCTTACGCGGCTAAATGCATGGTACTTGATGCCGCAAGACAAAAAGATTTAGGCAAAAAAATAACCACAGAAGCTTCTTGTTGTAAGTTATTTGCCACAGAAATGGTGGGAAGAGTCGCTGACAAAGCGGTACAAATTCACGGCGGTGCTGGCTATATTTCAGAATACGCCGTAGAAAGACTTTATCGTGACGTCAGATTATTTCGATTATACGAAGGCACGACACAGATCCAACAAATGATAATTGCCAAAAATATGATCAAAGACATTCAATAAATTAAGACCAACGAAGGATTTGCACCATGAATTTAAACTTTACCGCCCAAGAAAAAGACTTTCAACAAGAAGTGCAGCAATTTTTGCAAGAAAAATTACCGAAAGATATCGCTGAAAAAACCAAAAACGCATTACATTTATCTAAAGATGAATGTAATCAGTGGCAAAAAATACTCTACAAACAAGGCTGGGCGGGTGTTAATTGGCCAGTTGAGCATGGTGGAACGGGTTGGACACCGACGCAAAAATATATTTTTGCTAATGAATGTGCCAAAGCCGGTGGCCCCGACGTGATCCCTTTTGGTCTAAAAATGGTAGCCCCTGTTATTTATACCTTTGGTAATGAAGAACAAAAGCAACGTTTTTTACCTGACGTATTAGCCAGCAATGTTTGGTGGTGTCAGGGTTATTCAGAACCAGGTGCAGGCTCTGATCTGGCATCGGTTAGAACAACAGCGGTAAAAGAAGGCGATGAATATGTTGTCAACGGCACCAAAACATGGACAACCTTAGGCCAACATGCCGATTGGATATTCTGTTTAGTCAGAACCGGTGAGCCGAGCGTTAAAAACCAAGAAGCCATCAGTTTCCTATTAATTAACATGAACGACCCTAAAATAACGGTATCACCCATTATTACCATTGATGGTCGACATGAAGTTAATGAGGTTCATTTTGATAATGCCCGTGTGCCTGCGATTAATCTTATTGGTGAAGAAGGTCAAGGTTGGACCTACGCTAAAGTGCTATTAACCCATGAGCGAACCGGTATCGCTCGCGTTGCTATCTCTAAAGATCGCCTCGTACAATTAAAAGCATTAGCCCATACATCGCCTGATGGCGATAATAAGTTAATGGAAGACGCTATTTTTGCGCAAAAAGTGGCACAAGTAGAAATTGATTTATTAGCCTTAGAATATACTGAATTACGCACACTTTCTGCTATCAGCACAGGCCAAGCGCCAGGACCAGAGTCTTCCATTTTAAAAATTGTTGGGACACAAATTATCCAAGCCATTGACGAATTGTATGTTGAAGCCGCTGGATATTACGCAATGCCATTTGTTCCTCATCAGTTTTATGATGACTTTGACGGACAAAGCATTGGCCCTGATATGGCAACGAACAGTGCATTACGTTACTTTAATAATCGCAAAGCTTCCATATATGGCGGTAGTAACGAAATTCAAACTAACATTATTAGCAAAGCCGTTTTAGGCCTTTAAATTAGCATTAGGAGTTTACTATGGACTTTTCGTTAAACAACGAACAACAAATGATTCAAGATAGTGTATCAAAGTTTATTCTCAACGATTACGACTTTGATACGCGTCGAAAAATACTGGCATCGAAGACAGGTTTTAGTCAAGAAAATTGGCATTTATTTGCTGAACTTGGTTGGTTAATGCTGCCATTTACCGAAGAAGACGGCGGTTTAGGCGGCTCTATGGTCGACCTTATGTTGGTCATGGAAGAGTTTGGCAAAGGCATGGTCGTTGAACCTTTCCTTGCAACGGCGGTTATCTCTGGTGGTTTAATTGCCTTAGCCGGTGATAAAGCGCAAAAAGACGATTACTTACCCAGAATAATGGCAGGTGAGCTGCAAATGGCTTTTGCCTATGCCGAGCCACAAAGTCGTTATCAATTAAACAACGTCAAATGTCGTGCTATCGAAAACCAGGGTGAATTTGTTATTACCGGTCAAAAGTCGGTGGTGTTAAATGGTCATCATGCTGATACCTTAATTGTTGCCGCGCGTACTTCTGGTGTAACAAATGACGACAATGGCATCAGCTTATTCCTAGTTAACGCTAATCACCCGAGCGTGAAACGTGAAGGTTATGCCAATGTTGACGGCCATCAAGCGGCTGACATTTGGTTCGACAATACCCCTACCCTAGGATTGTTAGGTGAGCTAGATAATGCCTTGCCTGCCATGAATAATATTATTGATAAAGCGACATTAGCGATTTGCGCCGAAGCCGTTGGCGCGATGGAAATCGCCCATCAGCGTACCTTAGAATATGCTAAAACACGTAAACAGTTTGGCCGCACGATTGGCTCTTTCCAAGCTATTCAGCACCGTTTAGTTAATATGTTTATCGAGCATCAACAGGCTAAATCTATACTGTTAATGGCGGTATTAAAAATGGACAGTAATAATGGCAGTGATGCAAAAGCATTGTCAGCGGCAAAAAGTCGTATTGGCAAAGCAGCGAACTTAGTCGGTCGTGAAGCAATACAACTGCACGGTGCTATAGGCATGACTGATGAGCTTGATGTGGGTCATATCTTTAAACGTTTAACCACCATTCAATTTTTGTTTGGTAGCACTGATGCTCATACCAAGCGCTTTGCCGCTTTGTAACGCTTAGTCGTTAGCATTTGTCGTTACCATCGTTGTTAGCGATTAACTCAGCCGCTCATTATCTCTTAACGATTAGCGCTATAAAAATGCCTTGAATTGATTACATCCAATTCAAGGCATTTTTTTTCATCTCAGCGTAGCTATACCCATCTCACTAATTATCTGATCATTTTTACTGGTTAAAACAACCCACTACTGCGTTATTTATTTAATAATTAGAACAACTAGTTATTAAATAAATGCCTTATATTTGGCCATTTTTCCTGCGCATAAAGTAGACCATCTAATTAATGAAATTGGTATGACTAAATTCGCCAACAAGATTTATCTGCACCACAACTCAGGCAGAGGAAAACAGGGGCTAAATACCCGCTCAAAATCGAATTTCCTTTGCTTTACTTAGGTTAGGTTAGGTCAGATTAGATTAGATTTTATTTATCCTGTATAAAAGCTAAACATTGCGCGTTGTTACCTTGAAAAATAACTCGGTCAGCTTTTAATCCTAACTGGTATTGGTACATAGGATCATAATACTCACTAAGCAAAGGTTTTAACCAATCTAAGTGATACGCTAGTTGACCCTTTTGCTGCTGAGATAAGGCCGTACTCTGTATTTGCTTTAATTGACCATAACGTTCTGTACCTAGGCGTTTACGTACTTTAAATAAACCTTGCTCTATATACTCACTAAAGGCCATAAAACCTTGTTCTTCACCATAGGCGAGTTGGTATTGGGCGGTCATTTTGATGATATATTCTTGATATATCTGCTCAAGTCGATAATCTAAACTTTCTTCAATCACCACCACTGGTGCTAAGGTCATCGCTTGGCGTAAACTTTCGGGTAAATGTACACTACCAATTAATCGGCCTTCATCTTCCAAGACTAACCTTTGCGTTAAAGAAAACTTACCTTGGATGTATTGTTCAGCCAATTTATTTTCAAAATTGATTTGATTGGCTTGCGCGGTCACAAAACCGCCAAAACTTGAGCCTCGATGACCGGCTGCGCCTTCTAAATCTAAACTGTTCGTACAATGGGCCAAAAAAGGCGTTTTTCCACTACCGGTATTACCCGCTAAAATCGTTAAGGGATGTAAGGCAAGTTGCTCCAATTCGTTCAGTAAAAACTGACGCAGTGCTTTGTAGCCTCCGGTAATCAATGGGTAGTTAACCCCTGACTCTTTTAACCAGCCTTGCACCGTTTGTGAACGTAAGCCACCACGAAAGCAATATAAATAACCTTGTGGGTTTTCCTGAGCAAAGTTTTGCCAGTGTGCCAGTCGGCTTGCTTTGCTCTGTCCACAAACCAGGGCATTACCCAAAGTAATAGCGGCGGCTTGGCCTTTATTTTTATAACAAAGACCAACTTCAGCACGCTCATCATTATTCATTAGCGGATGATTAATCGACTGCCCAAAAGCGCCCTTTTCAAATTCAATCGGTGCGCGTACATCCATTAAAGGCAATTTATTAGCAATAATAGTGCGAAAATCAGCGCTATCGGCGCGCGCTGTTGCTGAACTCTTGATGGCCATTACACTAAGCTTACCGTGGGTGAAGTGGCGGTAACAACTTCGCCAATAGCTTGAAGGTTCAAACCATTTTCTTGACATAAGGCTTCAAAAGCTTGCTTGCCTGCTGGCTTGACGGCAACGAGTAACCCGCCACTGGTTTGAGGATCGCACAAGAGTATTTTCTGTTTTGGGCTTAACGGCCCAACATGTTCGCCATAACTGGTAAAGTTTCGTTCACAGCCACCCGGTACACAGCCTTGGTCGATGTAGTCATCAACAAAATCAAGACGGGGTACTCGCTCAAAATCAAGCACAGCCGAGACCTCACTGCCTTGACACATTTCCAAAAGATGCCCTAACAGCGCAAAACCTGTCACATCTGTCATGGCGGTCACTGTGTCTAGTGCTGCAAATTTTTGTCCAATCGTATTTAAAGTTTTCATCACTTGCGGCGCTATATCGGCATGTTCAGGTAACAATTTACCTTGTTTTTCCGCTGTGGTTAAAATACCAATACCCAAGGGTTTAGTTAAATATAAAAGGTCACCAACCTCGGCAGTATTGTTTCGCTTAATCTGCGCGTTATTAATCAGGCCAGTAACCGCCAAGCCAAAAATAGGCTCTGGCGCATCAATTGAATGACCGCCCGCTAACGGAATACCGGCTTCAGCACAAATAGCTCTAGCGCCATCAAGTACTTGTTGAGCGATTTCTGGTGCTAAAAGATTAACCGGCCAACCCAAAATAGCTATCGCCATCAGGGGTTTACCCCCCATGGCGTAAACATCGCTAATAGCGTTACAGGCAGAAATTTTACCAAAGTCGGTTGGGTCATCGACAATAGGCATAAAAAAATCTGTGGTGGAGATCACGGCTTGGTCATTGCCAATATCGAAAACGGCTGCATCATCTTTGGTGCTATTACCCACTAACAGTGCGTTATTCACCGGCAAAGTAAGTGATGATTTTAGCATCACGTCAAGTACCGATGGTGAAATTTTGCAGCCACAGCCTGCGCCGTGTGAGTATTGAGTCAAGCGAATTTTTGTCATGATGTCTCGTATGAAAGCGTAAGCAGGTGCCTAATTTACAGTAATACCTGCCCTGTTACACCTGCCGATTACTATTTATAACCTGCCGCTTAACTTGCAGACATACTTTTTTTAACTAATAGCGCCGCTATTTCATGCTGTGCATAGACAAACGAGCTAATGTTAATACCTGCCAATTCGCTTTTTTCTTCTAAGGTATTAACTTTCACTATTAAGTTTGCCTTAGGAGAGTAATTAAGCACAGCCTCACAAATAATTTGTTTGTTTCTCAAAGAATTAGCAGTAACAATAATACTACTGCTTTGCTCTACTTTTAATGACTCTAATACGGGCTTTTTGTCTAAGTGACCAAAATAGGCGTTATAACCACGCTTTCTTGCCAGTAATACATGTTGTAAATCATCAGAAATAATTAAAAAATCAACACCTTTACTGGTCAGTTCTTTCGCCACAATTCTGCCTAAAATAGCAAAACCACAAACAATGGTATGGTTGCTGGCATCTACCGCGGTTATTTTGTCTGCTTCAAAATATTCAACCACAAAAATGGCGGCTAACTTATAGATATTGCTGACCATAAAAGGCGTTAATATCATAGATAACACTGTGATCAATATTAAGAAACTGCCTAAATTTTCTGAGAGAATATTTTGACTGATCGCCAAGGCAAAAATAGCGAAAGAAAACTCGCCTACTTGGCACAAAGCGATAGCCGATTTTATCGACTCACTTTTATTCGCTTTTGCTCTCATGAGAAAATAAACGATAATAGCTTTTATTATCATCACTAAGGCTAATATACCCAGTACCCAGTGTAAGTTGCTGATAAAAAATAACACATCGATTTTTGTGCCAATAGAAAAGAAAAACGCCCCTAATAATAAATCTTTATATGACGATATATCTGATTCTACTTTTATGTGAAATTTAGTTTCTGCGATGATCATACCTGCAATAAATGCGCCTAAAGAATACGTAAAGCCCATTTCATGAGCAATCAGTGAAGTACCCAAAACGATGGTAAATACCGAACTTAAAAACAGCTCTTCCATGCGGGCATTTGCTGAGAAATGCAGTAACCAAGTAATGATTTTTTTGCCAATAGTGAACATGAAAATAATAATAAGGCTGGCATACAAAAGCGTTTTTAATAAAATATCAACCAGGGATAATTCATTATTGGATAAGAAGCCCATTAATAATAAAATAGGGATCACCGCCAAGTCTTGAAAAACTAAGATAGCAACTGACTTTTTACCATAAGGGGTAACAATGTCTTTTGATTTTTTTAAATAGGGTAATACGATGGCCGTTGAGGATAAGCTAAATGAGAGCGCAATAATTAATGACGATATGGGTTCAACATTAAAGCCATAAAAGGCAATGATAAAAATAATGATAGAGCTAAAAGCAACTTGTATAAAACCATTAAAAAATATCAGTTCTTTCATTTTACCTAGCTTAGAAAATGACATTTCCAAACCTATAGTAAACATAAGAAAAACAATACCAAACTCGCCAATCAACTCAAGAGAGTGAGGTGTGGTGCTGCCATTAAAATCAAAAAAATTACTGACAATAGTGCCAGTAATAATATAACCAATAATATGCGAAATTGAGAATTTAGTTAATACAATATTGATAACGCTCGCAAGCGCCAAGGATACAGCAATAATAACAAGTATAGAGTCCATCTAAGTCCTTAAATTAACCTGAATATTTATATCAGAAATTAAAAAATTTATCTAATAACTTCCATGCACATTACAGGCCACTAAAAAACAAAAGCAGCACACCAGCAATGCACCAAGTTATAAAATTAATTATTTAAATTCAATGAGTTAAAAATGAACAGCCCTAAGTCTATGTATTAAGTTTTTATCTGATGCTTACGCTTAATGCACGCGCACCATTATAGTGCAATTAGAGTGCTATATTAATCATTCATTAACTCAGGAGTGAAGCACAAAGCTTAAGCCAAAAAACAATAAATGGACTAATGGAAAAACCCAGATCACTGAGTTTTTATCACCACATCATCGCTGTGGAGTACCTATTTACTTATTTACCTCTTTACTTAGGGCAAAAAAAAAGGCGTGACTACACACCCTTGATTTTACCCCAAATTCTCTCGACAGCAATACTATTTGAGCAACAAGCCGGTTTCCCAGCTTCTCCCCTAAGGCCCGCGGTTAGTATTTAACAAATACCACATTTGATAATGCCGGCACAGTAAAACCTTTTTCATCGGCTTTACTCTGCTTTAGCAAGGCATCCAGGCTATTTTGTTGGATGGGATGAAGTTGATAATCCTTAGCTTGAGGGTAAGCGAATGTTTGTGCTTTAGTACTGGTATTAAAAATCACCATTAAACTTTCAACATTTGCATCAACGCTTTGGCCAAGTGTGTCATCTATTTTCATCACCAACAAACCTAAGGCTTGATTAGCCATTGAATGCTGACTTAGGTTAAGAAAACTCACCTTGGCTATAATATCCTCGGCGGTTGTTAATCTAAATAATGGCGAGCTCATGCGCAGCGCTATCATCTCTTCAAATATCTTAGCGCTAAAGCCAATGTCTTGAGCGCTAACCTGATCTCGCCCTTGATGACCTTTACGTACTTGGTTAATTAACGGCCAGTTCTCTTGGTCTTTATCACTGGGCGGCAAACCAACATGGTAATAATTTTTATGCTGAGAAAAATCAACACGATTAAACCAATCGCCATAGTCATAACTGTCTCTAAGAAAAGATTTTGAGCGCATAAATTCACTGCCCATATGCAAAAAGGGAATACCTTGAGCATAAAGAACAAACGACAAGCTTTGTAAATGCATTCTAACGCGATCAGCGGTTGAAACATCAAAGGCCAAACGATACTGGCTGTTATCCCACAGCGTTTGATTATCATGCTTTGAAACATAATTAATAGTATCAGCAGGGTCTAAGGCGTAGCCGGTTGGCTGGTCGCCATAAGGAATATCTTTGCCGAGTATCGCTTTACCCTCAATAAGATAAAGCGGAAAGTTTGATAAATTCCCCGTTAAACCAATGCGTAGCTGATCCATGCGAAGATGGTATGCTTGCAAATTATTTTTTTGTGATGAAATGCTTTGTGTTTGACGTTCGTTTGGCTGCATCAGTAAACCATTACCTAGCCCTTGTGAATCGCGCGTATTATTACCACCGCCACGCACTGCATCACGCAATCTGTCGCTATAAGTACCAATTTCACTGCCGCCTAGCTCTAGTTGACTGGCTTGAACAAAGCGAGTGTTGTTCGCAACTTCACCAAAGTTCCAACCTTCTCCATAGAAATAAGTATCCGCATCCACTGCTCGCACCGCTTCTCGCGCTGCCAGCATGGCACTTTTGGTTTGATGACCCATCAAATCAAAACGAAAACCATCTATTTTATAATCACGCGCCCAAGTCACCAATGAATCTGACATTAACTTTGCCATCATCACCCGCTCGGTTGCGGTATTGCCACAGGTGTGACAGGTTGACTGTTCGACTTCACCTGTGATGATATTAAGCCGGTGATAATAATGGGGCACAATTTTATCAAGCACTGACTTTTCTTTTAAACCAAATTGATAAGTATGATTATAAACAACATCCATAATGACGCGAAAACCTAAGTGGTGAATACTTTGCACCATTTCACGAAACTCAACTAAACGGCTTTTACCTTTTGGACTGAGTGCATAACTCCCCTCGGGTACCGTGTAATGAAAAGGGTCATAACCCCAGTTAAAATTATCAAATTGACGCAGTTCACTCACGATTTTTTGCGCTTGAGCACTGCTAGCATCGAAACTAGCCAGTAGTGATTTCAAACTTTGTTCTTCACTGAAATCATTTAAATAAGAAAAATCAGTGCTACAAATATGGCTAGTTGGCGCAATATCACATACTTTTACCTTTACTTGAGCAACAGTATCATTGATATCTACCGACTGACTGTCGTCTTCATTAATCGTGGCTAAATCGTAAGTGGGCAGTAAATGAATATTGTTTAAGCCCGCTTTTTTCAGGGCCTTTAAATGGCGTATGCCACTGGAATTTTGCTCGCTAAACGCTTTGTATTTGCCTCGAAATTTATTATTCGACAGCGCATTATCATCCGCGCTAAAGTCTCTAATGTGCGTTTCATAAAATATATTATCTTCAATATTTTCAACCTTAGGCACAGTCTGGCTTTGCCAGTTAAGCGGTTGTGTACTAGCATCATTTAAATCAACTACCTGTGAATATTGACTATTAACAGACAAGCTGAGTGAATAGGGGTCTGTGGTGATCAGTGTTTCTATTTTCTTTGATTGAGGATGATAAACAGTGACTTGGTATTGATAGTAAGCGCCATTGAGTGAGCTATCGCCAACAACAGACCAAATACCAGACTTGGTATCTTCAAGCATTGTTAGGCTAGAGGTGGATGAGGGAGATAAATCGTTATTAAAAAGTAATAATGTCACCTTTTGCGCTGTTGGAGCCCATAACTTAAAGCTCACGCCATTTTCAGTGATTTTTGTGCCTAAGTTTGTTTCTTCATTGGCATCATTGTCACCTTGCGTATAAAGGGCGTCTAACACCGCGCCCGTTTGTACAAAATGTACATCTTGTGTTTGCTTACTTTGCGCCCCCCCAATAACCACTAATGGCTGCTTTAACCATTTTTTAGCTTGCGAAGGTAATAACTCAACTTTATAGGCTTGAAAATCAGCAAGATGTGGGAATTTCTTCATTAAATAATCAGGTAAATTAACCGCTAATAAATCAAGGGCCGCAAAATCTGCTTTTGCTAGCTTGAGTAACTGGTAATCTACCTGCTGGTTAGTTTTAGGCATAACCAATAAATTTGGTGTTAGCCAGTGAACTGAACTATCACTCGCTTGGGCAACTAGCTCAGCAGGTACAAGTGAATTTGCTTCAGCTACCGCTGCAAGCGAATTGCTCTTTTTCGACTCTTCACTGCAAGCCGTTAAAAGCAGCGCAGCAAAACATGATGCATAAATAAAAAGTGATCTAGGGTGCTTTTTCATTGTGGCCAATCTAGTAAGTTTTCCTTGCCCTTAACTTACTTGTTAAGGGCATATAAAAAAACCCATTTTGCTATTTTGCATACGTATTCAGTTTAATATTACCCGTTAGTATGGCTACTGTATGACTGCTATATGACTACTGAGTATCATTGAAGCTGCTGATTCAACTTGAATACGTCAGGTTAATTTGAGGAGTATAGTTTGAGCTGTGTCAGTTAAAGCTGTGTCAATTAAAGCGGTGTAAATTAAATCAGCTTATTGCTATGGCGTTGACGTAACCATAAAATGGTCTGGCTCAAGCCGGTCTCTGATCGGACTAAAACAATTTATACCGCGTTATTCATTTTCTCATCAACATTCTTATCACATTCTCATCAACGTCTCATCAACAGAGTGACCTACTTATTTTAATAACTATCCTTGCATACGTATTCAATCGATTTTTCGGATAAATACATCGAGTGAATACGTATGCATACGCTATTCATCTGCCAGTCAGGCCTTTATATTAAAGTTGTTCAAAAGTTACCGTCTTTTAGCTTTATTTAACCAGATGACGTGACAAGACTAATAAAAAATATAATTATAAAGCTAATGGGAAATGGCTTATAAAAATTAATTAATAATCAGCCAGGGGAACCTTTCAATGTTAAATTTTAAACCAAGTAAAATGACGTTAGCGTTAATTTCAAGTGGCCTTATCGCCTTAAGCACACCAACGTTTGCTGCTGAAGAAGTTGCCGCTGCTAAAAAGAATGACGAAAAAGAAATTGAAGTTATTCAAGTGAGTGGCTTTCGTAAAAGTATTGTCGAATCTATCAACCTTAAGCGTTATTCATCAAACGTAGTTGAAGCTATTTCAGCAGAAGATATAGGTAAATTGCCAGATTCTTCAATTGCTGAATCCATTGCTCGTTTACCGGGTCTAGCAGCGCAGCGTGTTGATGGCCGTGCGAGCAAAGTCAGTATTCGTGGTTTTGGCGAAAATGAAAGTGGCACCACCTTAAATGGTCGTGAGCAAGTGTCTATTGGTGATAACCGCGGCGTTGAATTTGACCTGTACCCCTCTGAAATTATGAGCGGCGTTACCGTTTATAAAACACCCAATGCTAGCCTTGAAGGTGAAGGTATTGCCGGTGTAATCGATTTACAAACCATTAAACCATTAGACCAAGACGGTCGTGTTATTCAATTTAATGGTACCTATGAAAAAACCAGTTTTGATAAATTAAACCCTGATGGTGATGATGATGGTTTAAAAGGCACCTTCTTCTATATGGATCAATTTGCTGATAATACCTTAGGTGTCGCTTTTGCCTACACCACCATGGGCTCGCCTAACCAAGAAAAACGTTGGAATGCATGGGGTTATCCTGAATTTGAATATGAAGATGGTTCAAAAGGTTCTATCTTAGGGGGTGCTAAGCCATTCGTTCGCTCATCTAACTTAGAGCGTGACTCAGCGATGTTAGTGATTGAAGCTACGCCAACTGATGACATAAAAATGACCTTTGATGCCCTTTATGTCGACTTTTTAGATACCAAAATTTTACGTGGTATTGAAATACCTTTCGCATGGGGTCAAGGTTCTATTTCGCCTGATACCGCGGTAATTGACGCGGCAACAGGCTTTGTTACCAGTGCAGTCACACAAGATCAACGCGTTGTAGTACGTAATGACTATGAAGAACGTGAAGCACAATTAATGTCATTGGGTTTTAATACTAACTGGGCAGTAACCGATGGTTGGATATTAGATTTTGATGTCGCTTATTCAAAAGTTGAACGTGACGTTTACAGTGTTGAAAGTTATGCTGGTACGGGTCGTGGTGATAGTCGAGGTGCTGGTGATGACTTAGGCTACACTTTTAACTCAGGCAATACCGGTGCTACCTTCGCTCACGGCTTAGATTATAGCGACTACAACCTAATGCAACTAGGCGGTCCATTAAGTTGGGGTTGGAGTGGCGCATTAAATGACCAATATGGCGTTACCGGTACTGAGTACGAAAACCAATTACAAGATGGCTTTATCAATACCCCAAACATTGATGATGAGCTCATGTCATTAAAGTTTGCCGCTAACCAAGAGCTTGAATCAAACTTCATCACTGAAATTACTTACGGCGTTGCTTATCGCGAACGTCAAAAAACCAAGCAGTCTGAAGGTTATTTCATGACCTTAAGTGATTTTTCTCTTGATAATCCAGGCATGAAAGTTGTACCTGAAGCATACCGTGAAGGCACCGCTAACTTAGACTTTATTGGTATGGGCGATATGATCGCTTATGACACTATGGGCTTAATCAAAGATGGTTATTATAACCTAATGCAAGAAAGCTTAACTAACTCAACGCATGCCACTAAGTCTTGGATGGTCAATGAAAAAGTGATGTCTGCTTTTGTACAAGCTGAAATATCTTCTGAAATTGCGGGTATGCCATTAACCGGTAATGTGGGTGTGCGTTATGTTTATACCGACCAATCGTCACAAGGTAATGCTTTTAACACCGTTGATGATTTAGTGGTGACTCAACCGGCTGACGTGAGCCATGACTATAGTCACTTTTTACCGAGTGTAAACTTGTCAATGCAAATTGACGATACTCAAACATTACGCTTTGGTGCTGCAAAAACTATTTCTCGTGCGCGTTTAGATGAAATGAATGCGTCATTTAACGCTAGCTATAATCCAAATCAACCTGATGGGGAAGGTAACTACTGGAGTGTTTCAGGTGGTAACCCTTCACTTGAGCCAAAAGAAGCCATTGGACTTGATTTATCTTATGAAAATTACTTCAGTGCTGAAGGTTACTTTTCCGTAGCACTATTTCATAAAGACTTACAAAACTGGATTTTTGACGGTACCTACGCCGTTGACATGACCGGTGTTTCAAACCCTGCAACAGGTAACTTACCTGAAAACACAGAACACACAACAGGCACAGGCACAGGTAAAGTCAATGGTGGTGAAGGCACGCTTTGGGGTTATGAATTATCGGCAACTTTACCTCTTAACATGCTAACAGAGCATCTTGATGGCTTCGGAATTATTGCGAGTTATACTGGCATTGAATCTGATATGAAAGATCAAAATGATAATGACTACGAGTTACCTGGTTTATCTAAAAGTATTACCAGTGCGACCTTTTATTACGATAAAAATGGTTTCTCTGCCCGTGCCAGTATGCGTAAGCGTGATGCCTTTAAAGGTGATGTTTACGGCCTAGGTTTCAATACAGTACAAGTTGATATTGTCGGTGAAACTATTGTTGATGCACAAATTGGTTATGACTTCGCTGAAGCTGGTTTTGAAAGCTTAGAAGGTTTATCTATCTTCTTACAAGGTTATAACTTAACTGAAGAGCCATTCACCTCATTACAAGGTGACAATGCACTACAAGTACGTGATTACCAAGACTACGGTAGCTCTTATTTATTAGGCTTTAGCTACAAAATGTAATTTTTTAGTCTAGTGCGATAAAGTAAAGCCCTTGTGATAATCTCTTGCAAGGGCTTTTTTATTTAACCTACATTGGTATCACGCTCGAGAAATATTATGCATAAAAATAACACTCAAGGTCAGATAAAAAATATCGTTATTGTGGGCGGTGGTACCGCTGGATGGATGACAGCTTCACTACTCGCCAAAGTACTAGGTAAAACCCTCAATATTACTTTAGTTGAATCAGATAACATTGGCATTGTTGGTGTTGGTGAAGCCACCATACCTCCTATCGTTAACTTTAACAGCGCTGTTGGCATTGATGAAAAAGAGTTTATTAAAGCCACTAAAGGCACAATGAAACTGGGGATAGAATTTAATCACTGGCATCAAGACGGTGAGCGCTATATGCATGCTTTTGGCAGCATAGGAAAAAAGTTTCCTTTTTGTGATTTTCATCATTTCTGGCAAAAACATCAACAATTACAAAGTGGCAGCGACAATATTGACGGTAACAGTTTCTGGGATTATTCCTTAAACTACCAAGCCGCTAAGCAAGGTAAGTTCGCGCCAATTAAACAAATTCCCAATACCAATTTACCTGGGTTAGCCTACGCTTATCACTTTGATGCCGGTTTATACGCTAAATTTTTACGTAAACACGCAGAGGGCTTAGGGGTAAAGCGCATTGAAGGAACGATTACCGACATAGCGCAAGATGATAAATCAGGCGATATCAACAGCGTAACACTTGAAGATGGCACCAGTATTAGTGGTGATTTATTTATTGACTGTACGGGCCTAGCGGCTATTTTAATAGAAAAAACACTCAGTACCGGTTATGACGACTATTCTCACTGGTTGCCCTGTGATCGTGCCATCGCCGTGGCTTGTGAAAAAACCGATAATATTGAAGCTTACACCCGCTCAACTGCTCATAAAGTTGGCTGGCAATGGCGCATTCCACTGCAACATAGAACAGGAAATGGCTTAGTTTATGCCAGTAAACACATGAGTGATGAAGAGGCTAAAGCGTTATTACTCAAAAACATTGACGGTAAAGCGCTAGCCGAGCCAAAAATTATCTCATTTCAAACCGGTCGTCGCCGTAAACAATGGAATAAAAATGTTATTGCCATTGGTTTATCTAGTGGCTTTTTTGAACCCTTAGAAGCCACTAATATTCACTTAATTCAAACGGCTGCTACGCGCTTAGTTAAATTTTTTCCTCACCAGGGTATTAACCTTGAAGAAGTTAACGAATTCAATCGTCAATCAAAGGTGGAGTCTGAAGGTATTCGCGATTTCATTATTTTACATTACAAACTCAATAACCGCGGCGATAGTGAATTTTGGCGGGCTTGTCAGCGCATGGATGTACCTGAGTCATTAATGAATAAAATTCAGTTATTTAAAAAAACAGGGAAAGTATTTTGTCAGCCTGACGATTTATTTACTGAAACAGCATGGCAACAAGTCATGATAGGTCAAGGTAATATACCCGAAGATCATCACCCATTAGTGGATACCTTATCAGAAGAACAGGTAGATGATTTAATGAAAAATTTAAAAATCTTAATCAATCGCACGGTAGAAAAAATGCCAAGCCACGATGATTTTTTACACTCACTATAAGCGTGTTGGGTAACAACACGCATTAAAAAGAAAAGACCTAACGGTTATCGCTGATAAAGGTTACTTCATGGTAAAGAGATCAAAGACACTCAAGAGGCGGGGATGACGCCATTAGTCCCTAAAGGTGATACATCAGGCAGTGAGAAAAAAGGCATATTTAATCGTTCAAATTTTACCAATGATAAAGAGAGTGATGTATATTTTTGCCACAACAATAAGCAATTAACGCCCAGAAAAACTAAGACAAAAATCGTGATATATACCCGTGTTCAATGAAGATGCTTGATTTTTCATTCGAAGAGGATCAAGCTAGTCGCCAATGAGTATTGAACTTACACCCGCATTAAAGTCAGCTTTAAAATTACGACATAGCAAAGTTCGTGATGGTTATGAGCGTGACCGTATAAAAGCAGTTTTATTACATGTAAAAGGCTGGACTATCACCATGATAGCTCAGGCATTACTTGTTCATGAAAGTACAATATCTCGCCACCTTAATGATTTCAATTAACTATGCCACCGACAATTAACTATGCGACAATTAACTATGCCACCCATGATAATTCTACGTAATAATAATGCTCTGAAACACGGCTATCCATTGGTCAACAACAATGCCTGTACTTCATATGCTAAGCCTTTGTATATCGATTTTTATATATTTTCATTAAATGAGTGAATGTCAGGCAAGCGGTACTTGCCACCCAAAGGTAGCTGTATTTTTCTTGCTGTCTTAGCATCTAGTTAAGTTTAAGCGCTATTCAAACAAGCTTGGGCATTTGCTTTACCGTGTGCTCGCTTTAAACCCACGTGTTCAGTAAATTCACACAAATGCTCTGCGGTGCCCACCGCGCCAGTGAATATACCTTCAAAGTTTGTGGTGAGTTTGAGCCAACTTTCATCGCTGATGTGAAGTCTTGACAGTATCTGTGCGGTTTTAGTATCGATAGCGCCTCGTTTATCTTCTCTTATTACGCGACCTGTTTCATCTACTAGGGTTAAGTAATCCTTCAAGCTAAAGCTGATACCTGAGGTTTTCTCTTGATGTTCATTGCCAATAAAGGCTAATAACGTTGTAGGCTGCTTGCCCTTTATCGCCGCTTTGATACGTAGCTGGATGCTGGTAAAACTCGATTGCTCAGGTGTTGGCGCAATGCCCGCACGGACTGGATTTAAATCTACATAAGCCATACAAGCGAGTAATGCACCTTCATCGAGCAGGGCTTGAGATTTGAAGCGTCCTTCCCAAAAGTGGCCAGTACATTTGTCTTCTTTATTGGCTTGACGAGCAATAGGCTCATTTAAAGCGCGCATAAACCAACTGATATCGATTAAGCGCTGCTTATAGACCTGCGCTGTTTCTTCAACCATTTTGAATTCGAATTCAGTTAATAGTTGTTCTCGCTGATATTTTCTGGTCAACAAGGTGCCTTTAAACAACTTATGCCAACGAGACAGTACATCTAGCGTAGTCCAGTTTTTAACTTGTTCACTATCAACATGAAGGACTAAATGTAAGTGATTATTCATGACAGCGTGAGCACAAATATCAATAGCAAACACCTGAGATAATTGAAAAATACGTTTTTCAATCCAACTACGTCTATGCTCATAGCTGACACCCGTTGCTTTATCAACACCACATAAAAAGGCTTTTCGAACGGTTTGACTGCAAATATGATAATACGGCGTATCAGATAAACTGATTTGTTGTGAACGAGGCTTGGGCATAACAATCACCACACTTAAAAAGGGTAAATTAAGTGTAGTTTATTGTTAAAAAAACAAACAAGTTATTATGGGTGGCTTAATAAGTGGTAATGGGTGGCTTAATAAGTGGTAAGTGGTGCTACGTTTTATTTAATAGGACTAGGTTTAGAAACCTGTTCCATTAAGTCATTATTCCATTTTCCTTCTACCGATACATGCGCTAAAGCACCCAACATAACAGCTTCAATTAAA
This sequence comes from Colwellia sp. MB3u-8, assembly GCF_014076985.1. Classification (NCBI taxonomy): domain Bacteria; kingdom Pseudomonadati; phylum Pseudomonadota; class Gammaproteobacteria; order Alteromonadales; family Colwelliaceae; genus Colwellia; species Colwellia sp. MB3u-8. Next base: position 4,935 of record NZ_JACGVA010000070.1, on the reverse strand, counting down.
TTATGGTTAACATAAGCATAACTACCAGGTTGTTTAAAGGTATACATTGCTGCAACAGCTGAACCGCCAAGTACTGACCATGTTTCTTGATTAGTGATCGGTGTGTCATTAAATGAACCACCTGGCCATACAAGATCGCCGTGACCACCAATCAAATGGATACGGGTATCACGATTTGCTTCTGAATGTAGGAATAAAACCGTTTCACCCACTTTGGCTGTCATGGCATTTTCACCCGTTAAAGCACCCACTTTGCCATTAAAGGTAATATGTGTCGGAATTAAATCTCGCATTACAGCCATAGTGTCAGCCATGCCCTCTGCAGGTGAGTTATAACGTTTGTATTTACCATGGTCATCTTTAGGCACATACCAATCTTGCTCGCCGATATAATAGGCTTTGTCATAGCTTACAGATTGACCCTTTTCATCTTTTAAACCTTCACGAGGTAAAATCATAATAGCGCCATTCATACCTGAAACAATGTGGAATGGAATCATTACACCACCTGGTGCACAATGATAAACAAACACACCCGCTTTAGTGGCTTTAAAACGAAGTACAACTTGTTCGCCAGGAGATACATCGGTTAAAGCACCACCACCCAAAGCACCTGTTGCCGCATGAAAATCTATGTTATGGAGAAGTGTATTTGTTTTAGGATTTTTCAGGGTTAGCTCCACATAATCCCCTACATGCACGACAATCATTGGACCCGGGTTTGAACCTTCAAAGGTCATTGCTTGGACAAATGCGCCTGGTGATATTTCCATCTCTTTTTCAACCACTTCCATGGTCATGGCAATAATTTTAGGGCCACCCTTAGCCACTTGCTCATGCTTAGGTAAAAATGGTGGTGCTACTAATATTTGTGTTACGCGCTCAAGTCCTTGCGCCTGTGATGCAAGGCCTACTTTAGCGGTATCAAGTGTCTCACCAGCATATGACCCTGCCGAAAAGGCTACCAGTGTTGTCGCAACTGCGATACTTAGGGCTAATTTTTTAAAAGGATTCACATTATGTCTCCAAGGTTTATTATCAATTACGTTATAACCAACGCTAAGTCGTAACCATACCTCAAAACTTTTATATATCATTGATTTAGATCAAAAGAGCCATTAACACATCTAAATCATCTAAACGACATTGGTAATGCATTTTATAACGCCCAAATAACAAACTAAGTAAGTATTGGCTAAAATGTTTTGTTTTCGTTGATTTGCCTGTTGTGTGCTTTTTGCAACATTGCCGTAGTGTAGCCATCAGAAAAATGAAAATAGACAGCAACTAAGAATAGAAATATTTGGAATATACCTAACTCGAAACTCGGCAAGACATACTGAATGAAATAGCTTACCTCACACCAAAACCCCAACAAGTGAGGTTAACTTCAACTTATCGCCAAAAATAAAGCTAACAGAGTGGGCGTTGTGGATAAATTACAATAATTAATTCTCTGTTAATATTTTTAATGCAATATAGTGTTTAAGACGAGCATCAGTCATTCAGACAGGCATTTGATTTCATGGTAACTCAATGAATATATGGTGGCTAAGCGAACTATTTATGGTGATAAATCTTAGTCAGCTGACCTAAGAAGTAACCGATAGCTAGCTTCCGCTCAACACATAGCATTGTGAGCTTCCAACTTTAGTTGATTTTGCCTATTGTCTTTCCATATTTATTGAGATGCTTTCAACTTTATTCAGCGGCTACTTCAGGCCAGTTTATTTTTGAGCCATCAAGACCATTTTTACAGCTCATGGGATCATTGCCTTTATAGTTTCTACAGCCCCAAAACTCGCCATTTTTACTGGCACGTAACACCATATCTGCATTACATTTTTCACAAGTGGGTATGACATTTTGACATGATGGATTTAAACAAACTTTAAAGCCTTTATGACGTTTTTGGCTCATGGGGCTTGCACAGTTAGCGCAGGGTTGTTCTGTATGCTCGCAGCGCGGAAAGTGTGAACAGGAATAAAAAGCGCCATACTTACCGGCTCGTTTTTTTAATCTGCCGGTTTCACAAACCAGGCAGTTTAGCTGGTCAATAAATGCTTGGCTGGTGGCACTGCCAAATTCATCCAGCTCAAGGTCAAGGCTATGTTCATCGATAAGCTCTTTAACAAAGCAACTGGCATGGCTCATATCGGCAATAATATAAACTCTGTCTTTAGCTCTGGTTAGCGCCACATAAAATAATCGCCGTTCTTCTGCATAAGCAAAAGCTTCTTTTTTAGCGAGCAGTGCATCAAGCAGTGCGGGTGTTGCTTTTTCAGAGGGAAAGCCATGCGCGCCTTTTTTCAGTCCGATAATAATAACATAATCAGCCTCTTTGCCTTTTGAAGCATGAAAAGATTGCGCTTCAATGTTTAATAGCGAGTATTGATTATTTAACTGCTTTAACGCTGTTTTACTGGGTAACTGAAACCAAAAACGCGCCAGTAAGTAAACACTCACTGGCTGAGATACTTTAGCTGAAATAGCGGCTAAAACATCGTCAACAGCGCCATTGTCCAGCTCATCAATCACCTTGTTGTTTGATGAGTTAAAAGCCGCATTATCACGTTTAAGTAGTGAAACCGCAGGGGCTTGAACCTGTTTAAACGCGTTAATATTTTTATGAATTTGTGCCGGATTTTTACCAATAAAATTTGTCGCGACTTTGCCAATTTGATTATTAAAGCGAAAGGTTTTATCTAATACTGATTGCGTGGTGGCGCCAAAATAATCAGCAAAACCTGTGGTTAACCTCAGGTCTGCACCACTAAAACGATAAATAGCTTGCCAGTCATCACCAACGGCAAAAATTGAACAGGCTTTATTATTATCACGTAATGCTTTAACTAATCGTGCCCGTGGCGCTGATATATCTTGAAATTCATCCACCATAATATAACGCCACGGCGATTTAAATTGCCCTGTTTGAACATAAACTAGCGCTTTATTGATCATATCTTCAAAATCAATTTCTGCTTGGCGTGTTAAATGGGCCTCATAGGCAGTTAAAATGGGCTTAAGTAACACCAGTGCCTTGGCGGTTTGCTGTGGATCAGCTGAGTTGGCAATAACCTTATCTTTTAAGCTACGCTCTAACCCGCCCTCTAAGGTAGCGTCCACATCAGCCGCTTTATAAAGCCCCACTAACTGACAAAACAAGCTAGCGAGTACGGTTATTCGTCCACTTTCTTTTAAACTTTCCAATATCGCTTCATCGGGCAGTAATTCAATGGCAATTTTTTGGTGAGTAAAAAACGCTGCTAACGCGCTAATTAACCGCCCTTGTTTATGCTGCGCGTAGCTTAATTCAAGACAAGGAGTTTGATAATGCTGATGAGTATTGCGCTTCCATGTTATCGCCTCATGGTATGCCTTTTTATCAATATAAGGCGCGGTATTACCTTGCTCATCTATAGCGTAATATTCAATATAAACATTCAATTCAGGCAGAAAAAAGTTTGGTTGATATTGCCTACGCGCTATGGTTTTTAGCTTGTGTGCATAGCTAGCCTCATATTGGTATTCTATACCGTGATTAAATAACCAATTGGCAATAGTGAGCTCAGCAAAGTTTTTAACCTTATCGCCTTTTAAACTACGAATATCATTGTCGGTTAAATATTGGTAGTACTCACCTAAGCTATTAAAATCAAAATCGTTTCGCTCAACGTAATAGTACTGAGTGAAATATTCGATGAGCAAATATCGATACTGAGCATGCTGATCAATTAAGCGTTCAAAACAGCTTTGGATCCACTTAGCCTTAGTTTTTTCATCTGTGGCTAATACCGACAAGCTAGGTTTAACCCCTTCCACCTGAGCAATAATATTTAGGCCTAAACTATGAAAAGTTGTCGCACTTATTTCAGTAGTCGCCAGTTTGTCTTTTATTCTTTCATCCATTTCGTCAGCGGCTTTACGGCCATAAGCCAGTAATAACATTTCACTAGGCTGCGCTTGTTGGCTATTAAGTAAATACCCGGCCCGCCCCACCATAACACTGGTTTTGCCTGTGCCAGCGCCCGCTAACAGCAAATTATTATCATTGTCGATAATACAAGCTCGGCGCTGATGTAATGTTAAAGGATTGGACTCAACATCATCAAAAAAGTGTTGATGAACTTGCAGCTGCCGCTTGATATAGCGTTCACGACAATCATCTATATCCGGCGCTTGCCAATGTTGGTAATGGTTAAGCAATTGCAGTTTTTCAGTCACCATTGCTTGTGCTTTACTGTTGTTGATCCAAGGAAACCAACGTGTAAACTCTTGATTAACGGTTAATTGAACGCGTTTAATAGTCGATTGTCGTAGATATTGCTCATGGGTGATTTTTTTTATCGCACTTAATAAGGTATCAAGCCGTTGCATGTTAGCGCCGACCCAAAATTGCTGACAATGACCCTGCTGCATAAGCCTTGAACTATAAGCTAGCATAGTAAAAACGTAGTTTTTATTGGCCGTTTTTAAGGTAACGATTTGCCCAAAAAAACTGATACAAAACATTGGAGGGGCTAGAAGATCTTGCCATTTAATTTCGATTAAACTGTTTTCAACATCAAAAGACAAGCCAATTTCATTGATATTAATTGTCGTGTTTTTACCCATAAAACGGCCAAAAACACTTGAAGGGATATATTTCATTTACAACAAAAACCTAACACTAAAGAGATAAAAGCGGGAAAGAACTTATTCTAACATTAGTCATGTCAACAGCTAGGAATAAAAAGCACTAGGCCCTTTGTAGGGGGGATTTTAGTCCAACAAGTTAAATGAAATTTAACCATTAACAGCACAAGTACCAATAAAAAATAATACCCGCGATAGCTGTTTGTTAACCCATAACGTTAATTGCCCGCTAAGCAGTTGACAGACTAAAGTCCGTCCTACAAAAATCAAAAAAAATTCACAAAAAAAATCAAAAAAATC